>JBMYNJ010000057.1:0-5698 GCA_049598145.1 Flavobacteriaceae bacterium
GCCCAATCGGAGGCAGGAAAGGACCCCTTTCTTGTTTAAGACCCTCGAATCTGCTGAAATTCCAATTGATGTGATACACGATTGGTCTACATTTGAAACTCAAAATCAATTTTTAGAAGGTACCGGGAGTTTGGTTTTGGATCGGGTTCACCGGATCGCTTATGCGGCTATTTCCAATCGCACCCATCCAGACTTGGTTCAAGAATTTTGCTCCACCATGAACTATGAGTCCGTAGTGTTTTCTGCCTTTCAGTCGGTTGATGGCAGACGGGAGGCCATCTACCATACCAATGTGCTAATGGGGCTGGGTCCCAACTTTGCTGTGATTTGTCTGGATACAATCGATGATGCTCACGAACGTCAAAGGGTCGAAAATAAACTTCAGACGACGGGAAAACAAATCATTGCCCTTAGTACTGAACAAATGCATCAGATGGCTGGAAATATGATTTGCTTACACAATCAACGCGAATGGCTTTTAGTGATGAGTGCCCGGGCTTTTCGGAGCTTAACTCCACATCAAAAAAACCTCCTGCAAACTCACGCTAAACTTGTTTATTCCGATTTAGACACTATAGAAACTCTAGGAGGTGGTAGTGCGCGCTGTATGATTACGGAAGTTTTTTAATCCTTTTCCAAAAGGCTTAGTGCATACTCAAAATGTGTTTTTTGAGCCCCTTTACGTTGCTTTTTCAACCATTTGATTAAGGAGCTTCTCCGTTCCTTAACCAGGGCTTTTATAGAGGGATGGAGTTTGTCTTCATATGCTAGTTCAGTCATTTTTTGAATAACATATAATTGGAGTTCTTGCTCCATTTTTGGTGGATTAGGTCGATTATATAATATATCATTCAATAAAATATCTAAAAGTTCGGAGACCTTTAAAGGGGTTCCTGCTAAGGTATTTTGAGTTTGCCACATCCGATTCAATTGCCGGACTTGAATGAGACGGTTGAGTAAGGATTTTTGAATCTTACTGATGCGTTCGGTCCCTGAGACAGGATCGAATTTTTCCATCAGACTTTTAGGAGCAAGCCAAAGCGGAGCTGTCCACACCTCTCGATTGATGAATTCCAAAGCGCGGAGTTGAGTCGTTCGGGCTACATGTTCATATGGACTGCCACTTTGTCCTTGGAGTAAGAGGGTTTCATGAACTCCGCCAATGATTCGCTCCACATGACCGACATATCTATTGTAAACCCCTAGCAGTTCTCCATGGAGTTCTTTAAGGTCTTCAAATTCTTTTCCTGCAGGGGTGGTCCATGTCTCAAGATTTTGAGCCACGATGCGAAGGTTTTTTAAGCCATAGGTATTGGCTTGTACAACATCGCCTCCAATGTTTTCGGTTTGTGCATTGGGGTCTAAACCTCCTGAACCAAACATATAGATCGGGTCTGTACTTTTTTGGTCAACTATGGTCTTTAGAATACTTTGAATTTCTGTGGGACTTTTGTCGGAATAATGCCGATAACCCCAATCGATAGAATAATGGTCATAAGGGCCCATTTGACGAATAAAGCGAATGTTCTGATCTCCGGGTTGAGCGACATAGTTATAACGGGCATAGTCCATCAGGGTAGTGGCAATTCCATTTTTCTGGGTAAATGTACCCGAACGAAGCGAATCTACCGGATAAGCTGCACTAGCTTTCATATTGTGCGGAAGTCCTAGCGCATGACCTACTTCATGGGCAATGACTTGTCGCATCATTTCCCCGATTTCGGCTTCAGGGGTGTTTAAGGTTCGAGCCTTGGGGTTCGCTGCTGCGGTTTCCAATAAATATCGGTTCCGATAAGAACGCAGATGATTGTGATACCAGATAATGTCGGATTCCAAAATTTCTCCTGTTCGGGGATCGCTCACACTGGGTCCCATCGCGTTTCGAGTCCTGGAAGCGACATAGCGGACAGTAGAATAGCGAACGTCTTCCGGATTAAATTCCGGGTCTTCTTCCACACTCGGGGCCTCTCGAGCCCGAATGGCATTTTTAAATCCGGCCGTTTCAAAAGCCTGATTCCAATCTTCGATTCCTCGGATAAAATATTTTCGCCATTTCACAGGTGTGGCTGGATCCAGATAGTAAACAATGGGTTTAATGGGCTCCACCAATTCTCCTCGGTCATAGGCTTCAGGGTCTTTGGGTTCCAGACGCCACCGTCGGATGATTCTATAGGTATCCGCTTTTAAAGCCTTCGAACTGTAATTGGTTTTTTGCAGTTGAAACCACCCCACCCGAGAATCGACGTAACGGATTTGCATGGGGTTTTCGGGCAACAGGATTAGGGAATGATTCACTTGAAAACTCAAGCTTTTAGAAGTATTTCCTCGGGGAGGTTTTTGAGCAGAAAAAGTTAAGGTGTGCAAAACTTCTGTGTTTTTAGGAAAGCTCGAAACTTTTTCGATCCGACTTCTTTTTTTATCCACTCCGCCAATTTTATAATTTTCTTTAGCACTACTGCTGATGATATTAAAGCTTGGGGAGTCCTTACTGAAAAATTCGGTCACATCTATCAGGTATCGATCTTCCTCTTTGTTTTTAATAGGAAATATGGCTAAAATAGGAGGGAAGTTGTTCTGTTCTACACTAATTTGGATCGGGTCGGTTGTATCGGCTTCGTTTATAAAAGAATGTTGGCGCAAGAGCAGTTGATCGTCTTCTTTGCTCCACCGAATGACTTGTTCCGACGTTTTACTACCTGCATTGATGTAGGGACTGTAGTTGCTGGGGATTCGTGCCAACCGGGTGACCATTAGAAAATCTTTATTGAGCGTTTGAGGTTTTATTTCCCAATAGAGCTTTTGATCCCCAAAGTAGGTGTTTATGATCCCTACATCCCGTGTCATTTTTAATACCAGAGAATCCAACGGTTTTTTGTCTTTTTTAGTCGATTGGGCCTCGAGATTGAGGGTAACGAGGCAGAGTAGGGTCAGCGTTATGTTTTTCATTAGTCTTATTTTTTTGGAGAATAGGTAAATTCAAAGCATTCCAAACCGAAGGTCGGAAGTGCAGCCAATAAATGGTCGAAGATATCCGATGCAATTCGTTCGTAGTTGCCCCAATTTTTGTCTTTACTGAAGGCGTAAATTTCTAAAGGAATTCCTTGTGGACCGGGGGCTAGCTGTCGGCAAAGTAAGGTGAGTTGGGTATTGATTTCCGGGTGTTCTTTGAGATAGTTTTCCACATAGATACGAAAGAGTCCCAAATTGGTAAAATTCCGCCCGTTGAGTAATAATTCTTTGTTGGTCTGGGCTTGAGAATTGTGTCCTTCGATATGGGAAAGGTGCTCTTCGATATAGGTCGATAAGCGTTCAATTTTCCGAAAATGATCGAGTTCCTCAGGATTTAGGAATCGAACACTCTCTATTCTTAAGTGTAAGGCCCGTTTAATCCTTCGACCGTCCGACTCGGCCATCCCACGCCAATTGACATAAGATTCCGTTAGGAGCTTATAGGTGGGCAAGACAGAGATGGTGTTGTCGAAGTTTCGAATTTTTACGTTCGAAAGATTGATTTCGATCACATCTCCATCGGCTCCTTGGGATTTAAGGGTGATCCAATCCCCGATGCGAATGGTATCGTTTACAGCAATCTGAATACTGGCAACAAAGCCTAATAAGCTGTCTTTAAATACTAATAAAATAACAGCGGAAAGCGCCCCTAAGCCTGTGAGGAATTTTGAGACATCAATTCCCGTAAGTACCGATAAAATCAATAAAATACCGATAAACCAAAGAAAAATTAAGAAGACTTGAATATAGCTATCAATAGGTTTGTTCTTAAAATTGTCAAGTCCTTTGAGATAGTCACGAAGACTGTGCAGTATGGACCGTATAATGCTTAATATCAAAATGACTCCCACAGCGGCAAAGCCATGTTCGGCATCGCTGGCATAATCGCCAAAAAATTCTAAGAGTTCGGGGAAGGCCCAACTCAAAAAGAAATAAGGACCAATCCAGGCGAGTTTTTGTGGAATTTTATTGAGGATTAATATGTCATCCAAGTGACTTTTCGTCCGGCGAGCCATCCGGACAAACACCACACCTAAAATTCGTTTGCCGATCAGAAAGATCAACCAAGAGATCAGCCCTAATAAAATCAGGGACAGAACTAATGAAATCAGTTGAATCCAGATCCCTGGGAGTCCTGATTTTTCAAGTATTTGGGCAATGAATCGAATCATAATAGCAATTTTATGAGGTGTAGGGTTTAAAATCAAATGATCTTAGAAGGTTAAATGTACACAAGATTGTGAAATCTGTTATTTTTGAACGTGAAATTAGGGTTTCGAAACAATAAATTTTGGTTTTATTTCAAAAGCTATATAGGCGAATGGGTTCCCTTTACCATATGGCTTAAATTGGGCCGAAAATTTAAGCGTTCTAATTATACCCGGACACATCAGAAAAGAATAGATTATTACAACAAGCTTTCTAAAGTTCATTCTTTGGGGCCTGAGGCCCATTCGATTGCTGCTTTGACTCGTCCTAAAAAGTTAAAAACCTATTATTTCGATACACTTCGAATCAGTCGTTATTTCCCATCGGATTTAAAAATTGATTATTGGTTTGGGGACATCACTCAAGTTCCAGAGCATCCTAAACTGGTGAAAAGCAGACCTATCAGGGGAGCTAATGAAAATTCAATTCTCTTTAAATTAAATCAAATCCGCCACTTTAATTTTATAGACGATCCGATCCCCTTTGAGCGTAAAAAAGATATGCTGATTGGTCGAGCAATGGTCAAACAACCGCAGCGGAGACGATTTTACGAGATGTATTTCGATCATCCTCTTTGCGATCTGGGACAAATCAATAGAGGAACGGAACACGACCACTGGGTTCGTCCTAAACTTTCCATAGCTGAACATTTATTGAACAAGTTTATCTTATGCATTGAAGGATTTGATGTGGCAACCAATCTCAAGTGGGTGATGTCCTCTAATTCAGTAGCCGTGATGCCAGAGCCAACCTACGAGTCCTGGTATATGGAAGGCACCTTAATGCCTAATGTTCATTATATCCGTGTGGCATCGGATTTTTCGGATGTAGAGCAAGTATTGGAATATTATATTACGCATCCCGAAGCCTGTTTGAAAATTATTAAAAATGCTCAAGCATATACCCAGAAATTTCGGGATCCTCAGATCGAAAAGGAAGTAGCTTATGGGGTGCTGGATAAATTTTTCAAAAATACAGGTCAAATTTGATTTTTCGTGTATTAAGTCATATAAGAACAAGGATTATTACTTAGTGCAAAATCGTTTCTGCTGTTAGCATGTCTATATTCAATTTATTAGTTGCTATGTCTTGGATATTATCATTGATGTTAATCTGATTAGTTGAAATATTAGATTGATTATATGAAATATTCGACTGGTTAGTTGAAATATTCGACACGTTAGCTGCTATACTTGACTGGTTATCAGCTATACTCGACTGGTTAGTATAAATACTCGATTGGTTAGTTGAAATACTCGACTGGTTAGTTGAAATATCCGACTGAAGAGAAGCTATTGTATTCTCAAGTTGATTTATTCTAAATTCTAAATCTCTTATAATATCAACTAAGGTTCTTGCATTACTTGCATTCTTGCGTATGTCGTCTCCTGTAGATTGATCTTCTATTGTAATTTGATCTCCATTTCCTTTAAAGGCAGAAGCGGAAACGGTTCCAGAAGTATTGACCAGTTCAATGGCC
>JBMYNJ010000057.1:5797-10611 GCA_049598145.1 Flavobacteriaceae bacterium
CCTTCCCCTACAACGGTATTGTAATAGAGTTCTAAACCGGGAATTTGTCCGGCATTGATTCCTGTCAACTCAGACCCATCTCCTTTAAAGGCAGAAGCGGAAACGGTTCCAGAAGTATTGACCAGTTCAATGGCCGCATTGCCCAGCTGAATTGTATTATCGGAAGCTACTACAGCCTGAGCTCCTAGAACGGCAGAGTTTGTAACATCCATAGCAGCGTATGAACCTTCCCCTACAACGGTATTGTAATAGAGTTCTAAACCGGGAATTTGTCCGGCATTTTTGGCAAATTCTGCAACAGGAACAGAATTGAAGACTGTTTGCCCACCTTCAAAAAAGCCATCTCCCAAATCGATGAGTCGAGTGAGATAGGTTGGACCAACTTCCCAATGAATTTCACAAAACCTACTATTAGACTGGGGTTGCCCTTGACCTAAAATCAGATTTACAACTCCATTGTCAGCGACTGTAAATGCATGAGATTCTTCATAAACGGTTCTTAACTCACCCGCTGAATATTGCTGAATTTGAAATTTCAGTTGAACCGGGCGGTTTTGTACTATATTTCCATCCAAATCTGTAATAATTGCCTGATAATTAAATCCTTCAACTCCATAATCACAAGGATCAACCTGAGCAAATAAATAGCTATGGTTGAAAAAGAAAATTTGTGTGAATACTAATAAGCAAATATATGTGAATTTCTTCATTTTAAATTGGTTTATATGGACTCTACAAGTTAATAAAAATTATTACAAAGACTAACGATATCCTTTTACCAATAAATCATAAATTATAAACCCCTCTGAAGGTTACAAATCGGGGTTGGATAAAGGTTTGGGCACTAAAAACCGATAAGTTATTGGCGCTATTCCGTACCTGTGCATCGATGTTGAGCAGATTAGTGGCTTTGAATTCCCACTCCCATTTGGCGTCTTTATTTTTTCGATAGATCAGAGAAGCGTTCCAGGTCTGAAAAGACTGCGAATTGCCACCCAAGTCTTGTTCTGTATAGCTGTAGTCGGTAACTAAAGTGAGCTTTTCCCAAATGTAGGCATCAAACTCAATTGAGGGAGACTTCACATAAAAAGTAGTTTTTCGTTCTCCTTGACTGTTATTGATCACACTGTAGCGGTAGCGAAGGTTTACATTAGGAGCTACTTTGAAGTTGGTGCGTAAACCGGGGGTATAGGTTTGGGTAAACCCTTCGTTTAACGACTGTTGCCCTTGGATGAATTGATTGATTCGACTGTAATTGAATGCGGTATTGAGACTCGCTCGGATTTTCCCGATCGTTTTTTGAATCCTTCCAAAAGCATTTAAATTTTCATCTGCAAAATTCGAATTGAAAAAACTACTGGTACGAATCACACTTTCAAAGTTGGTTAAACTCCGAATTTGATCGATGTTTTTGGCATAAGCCACACGTGCATAAATATTGGTATAATTAAATAAGTTAAAACTGCTGTACAAAAGGCTTATGTTGTGCGAGAGCGCATTTTGCAACTCCGGAGCTCCAAATTGAAGGCTGTTATAGTTGTTTAATACCAAACCTTTGGCTAAGCGTGTTACATCCGTAAACTGGTTTTGCATCCGATAGTTGAGGGTTAATGATTCCCCTTTTTTGATCTGAATTCGGGTTTCAAAATCGGGTAGCAGACGAATAAAATTATCTTCGACTACTTCACCGTATTGTTCGTTTGTATTGCCATAGGCATGGATCGAAAAGCCAGGGGTAAAGGTGAATTTTCCGCTACGAACTCGATAATGAGCTCCGAGATAAAAGTCTTTGAAATGATAGGTTATGGCATTGGCTGCCAAACCTTCATTAATGATAGGTGTCGGCAGATATTGTTGGTTATTATCTAAAAATTGAAAAATGTTGGAATCAAATTCTTGTTGGCTGAGGATGGTCCCCAAAGTAAGATTTAAATTACTTTTTTGATTAATGATGTGGTAGTAATCCAATTTAGCATCCAACTGGTTAGATAAAATTTTCCGGTTTTGTCCCAAGTGATATTCATCTAAATTTGTATTTAATCCTAATGCTTGGGCCGTATTGTCGAATGCATCGGGTGCACTGGGATCATTGTCTAAAACAGCGTTGTAGAAAGGGTCTTCATTTCTGATCAGATGTTGGGCTTCAAATGCAAAGATGTTATTTTCATCTAAGGTAAAATAGTAGTTTAGATTTTGATTAATACTGAAGGGGGTTACCTCTTCTTTTTGGCGTGTCGTTCCGATGACCGAGGACTCAATATTTTGATTTTGTCGGTCGTTTGAGGTCCGCATAAACACATCGTAATCCAATTGATTATTGAGATTGGGTTTGTAAGAAGCACTGAGTTTTAGCAGTCCTTGGTTGGATCGTTCCACACTGCTCTCTTGGGTGCTTTCATCTGGAATTTGCAAGGAAGCGTTGGTGTATTGAATCTCACTACTTTCTTTAGCATCGACCGTACTGGAATTAAAAATCAAAAACCCTGTGAGGTC
The DNA here is from genome assembly GCA_049598145.1 of Flavobacteriaceae bacterium. GTDB lineage: Bacteria > Bacteroidota > Bacteroidia > Flavobacteriales > Flavobacteriaceae > WTJH01. The sequence continues at coordinate 8,291 of JBMYNJ010000057.1, forward strand.
TAGTGATGGATTTGGGGAGTAGCTGAAATTTCCGCTGGCTAACTTGTTTTCGATTTTCAACGCATTTCTTTCATTGGTTAAAGAACTCAAGCTATTGTCGCCTAAGTTGATGTTGGTTCCGCTCTGGCGGCTGGGTGCTCGAAAACCACCTCCAAAACCTCTGAGGTCTCGTCTGGATAAGGCTACTTCACCTATGTTATTTAGATCCCCAATAAAATTAATGCTGTATTTGGGATTGTAATAGAACAATTTGGGCTGTAATAGATAGAGATTATCACGGGTAGAATTTCCTCCGCCAGCCGTAACGTTTCCAAACCAAAAGCTTTCTTTACCTTCTTTTAATTTGATATTAATGGCCACATTGTCTTGATTGTTTCGAACCCCACGTAATTGGCCGACTTCTCCGTAATTTTTTAATACTTGAATCTTATCCACAGTACTGGAGGGGATGTTTTTGGTAGCGACTTTGGTATCTCCATCAAAAAAATCTTTCCCATTGACCATTAGTTTATTGACCACTTTTCCTTCCACCTCGATCTGGCCCGTGTCATTGATTTCAATTCCGGGCAAGTTGTCAATAATGTCTTCTAACTTTCTTTCGGAGCCGTTTTTAAAGGAGTCGGCGTCATAAATTAGAGTGTCCCCTCTGACTAAAACCGGCATTTTTACGACCACTTCATCCAAGACTATATCCGACCGGAGTGTGTAGTTGCGACTCAGATCACTTTGTTTTGTAGTCAGACTGTCGTAAATGGTTTGAAGCCCGATATAACTCACCTGAATCTTATAACTTAAGTTTTTCTTTAAGTCGAGAACAAATTTTCCCAAAGCATTTGTGAGCGTGTAGGATTCCAATTCGTTGGTGGATTTATTTATTGCTACTAAACTAGCGGATTCCAAAGGGTTTTGTAAACTGTCGTTTACGGTTCCTTCGAATTTAACTTGTCCAAAGGAGTAAAAGCCAATTAGGCTTAAGAGGATGGTATAGCGCATCAGGCGAAAGGGTTAGGGGATTAACTACGTCTTCTTCGACCGTAGCTGTTTCGCATCTCCATCATCTTACCCACAATAGTGCTCCGGTAGTCTTTTTTATTGATCTCAGTTCCCTTTTTTGGAGCTGTGATGGGTTTTCGCTCTTTGGGATTCATGACAATTTCGGAACACAAAATGGTGGTATTTCCTGCACTTACCTCTAAGATTAATCCCGGAAGTCCCCAAAATTCTGCAGGGCCGTGTTTTACAGGAATTTGCATAGTATACCAAGCCTCAATCGGAGTGAGCTTAATTTCTTTTTCTGTTGTCGAAGAGCCCGTATTACTGAGATCGCTCCATGAAAAATCGAACCACGATAATTCCTCGGAGGGTACCACAGCGGTAGCCTTAAAACAGGTATATTGCCCAATTTGCTTACTTTCAGGAAGCATTTTCCAATCAATTGCTTGTAACTCATCTCTAACCAAAAAGCGTTTGCCATAAAATTCCTGGGCTTGAACCAATTGGTTTTCAGCAACGTTTTTGTATTGTTTTCCGCGAGCAAAGTTACTCCCCCATGAATCAGTAGCCCCGGAGATTGCATCTACTTTTTCTTCTTCGATGAAAAGGGATTCGGTCGAATTAAAGCTGAGGATATAAGTTTTTTCCAATCGATTTTTCAATCGGTTTTTGATCGCTTTTTTCTGGGCTTCGCTCATGCGGGCCCCCCAACTGCCCAACTCCATTTTGGATTTTGAAAAATAATAGGCTCGGCCTTGAAAGGTTTGAATTTCTTCAGGGTTTAAACCTTGAATAAAGATAAACGGAACCGTTATAAAAAATATGATAAACTTAGTCTTCATTTAAGCAATTTTTATTTAAAGGTAATATTTATTAAATATTTGATAATAAGAATTTTTGAATTAATTCCATTACGCTCTTTTGTTTTATATACTCTCAGAATTCAGAAATACTAAAATGAGTTCTATGCGCCAAAAAACCCCCCTCACTCCAGTGAGGGGGTTTAAAAGTTTTATTGGGGTTGAATAATTACTGCGTCCGGAAGGTATAGGTTCCCGAGTCGCTTTGGTTGCCTTCTGCATCGACGGCTACCACGCGCCAGTAGTATAGCGTATTGGCTTGCAGGCTTGCGGTGATCTGCTGGTTGGCCTGTGCATAGTCAACTGTTTCCAGTAAAGTGGTGGCGGTAGCATCGGTATCCAGATAGACTTTAATGGTCTGCAAATCGCTGTCCACATCACTGACACTCCAGTTCAGTGCAGCTTGTCCCTCCACTAGGGTAACGGTTGCTCCCGAACGGGGATTGATCAGCTCTGCAGGGAAGGGGG
>JBMYNJ010000058.1:0-10513 GCA_049598145.1 Flavobacteriaceae bacterium
GCGGGCTAGGATCTGTTTGTTTGTAGGATGCTTCATGTTCTTCGTCGACGATGATTAATCCTAAAGCCTTAAAAGGAAGTAAAACTGCCGAACGAGCCCCTAAAATCAATTGTGCCGTCGGGGAACCCTGAAGTACCTGATCCCATATTTCAGTTCGCTCCGATAAACTGTAGCGGGAGTGATACACTTGGAGCTGTGTATCGAAATAGGCACGTAAACGTCCTACCAGTTGAGTGGTCAAAGAGATCTCAGGCACCAAGTAAAGTATTTGCTTCCCTTGCGCAAGCGTTTGCGCAATCAGATGACTGTAAACTTCTGTTTTTCCAGAAGCAGTCACCCCTTCAAAAAGGACTGTTGGGGTAGACAAAAATGCTTTTTGAATCTCTTTTAAAGCCTTTTGCTGAGCTTCGTTTAAGGGGTTTAATGGGAGGCTATCCACCCGATCGTGAAAAAGATTTCGATTCACTTGTTGTGCATCCTGTTCCAAAATTCCCTTATCTACAAGGGCCTTTAGGGCGGGTAAACTCGCCCCTGCTTTTTGTAATAATTCTTTTTGAGGTACTTCGACAGATTCGGTTTGGATATCGAAATAGGTCAATAAAATCGAATGCTGTTTAGGCGCTTTATTTAAAGACTCAAAAACCGGATGGAGCCTATCGAGGTCTTCAGCATATTTGGACGCTAATCGAACAACCGTTCTGTATTTGGGTCGATATTTTTCATCGACTTGCTGGTACAATTCCAACAGTCCCTTCTGCATTAATTTTTGCACTCCCGACAAGGGATTTACCCGATCAATGGCTTTTCCTAAAGCTTTCATACTTAAAGGCCCCTCCTGTAAAGCCTGAATAATTTTCGCCTCGCTCGGACTGCATTCATCAAGAGATCCCACCCCTTCTTTTAAAGCCACTACAGACTGGCTTTCCAAGAGAAAACTGGAAGGTAAAGCCCCTTTAATGACCATCCCCAGAGGGGTACAATAATATTTTGCAATCCATGACCAAAAATCCAATTGATGGGAACTGAGTAAGGGAGGTTCATCAAATACAAAAACGACTTCTTTGGCCTCATAGCGCTGGGGTGGTTTCTGGTGGCAAGCCTGGACAATAGCCGTATAAAATTTTTGTTTTCCGAAGGGAACAATAACACGTTGACCCACTGCTATTTTTTTCGACCCTACTGCATATGTAAATGCCTTAGGAAGGTTCAATGGCAGAATAACATCTACGTAAAAAACCGATTCAAACATTGCTTTTAAGCTTGTTTTTGGAGTTGGCATTCAAATGCGTAAAAACGGCATTAAGTTCAAATCCCAACAACAATATATTGGCATTAATCCAGATGTAGAGTAAAAAGATTAAAAGCGCACCAATGGAACCGTAGAGTTGATTATAGGTGGCAAAATTTTCAAGGTAGATTCCAAATAGATATGTGGTAATAATCAAAAGGAAAGTGGTCATGGCAGCTCCCGGAGAAAAAAATCGAGCTTTTTTTCCTTCAATGGTTCCGAAGTAATACAAAATTGCTGCAGAACAATAAATCATGATGATGATAAATAAAAACTGCCCCCAGCGAAATAGATTGATGTTTAAGGGAATATTTTCTTGTACACGACTTAAGATATAATATTCAAAAAACACAAAAACAGTAACCGCCACCAAAAGCAGGGTCGCCAGCAAGAAAGCCACTCCAACAGCATAGAGATATTGCTTAAAAAAATTTCGAGAGAGTTTTACGTGGTAGGATTCTTCAAAACCCGAAAATACAGCACTAACCCCATTAGCAGTTAAAATAATCGACAGCAACAAAACCGAGGACAAAAGCCCCCCACGAGGTTTGGATTGGATGTCCCGAAAAATATCCTCAAAGAGCAGGTGCGTTTCCATAGGAAGAAGCAACTCTAAAAACTCTAAAAGGATTACATCAAAATTATCTACCGGGATAAAGGGGATTAAATTGAGTATAAACAGTAAAAAAGGGAATAAAGCCATAAAAAAACTAAAGGAAATACTCCCCGCACGAGCCGTAAGTGTTCCGCGTATAATGCCCAAGACATATAATTCCAAAAGGTCGTATAAACTGAACCCACTTCTTCCAGGCAGGCGAATGGCGTCTAAGAACTTTTTGAGTTTCTGCCCCAGCGTGATCAAAACATCGAACAGCCGTCTAATCATAATAATCCAAAGATAAAGCATTAATCTTGCATGCATTTGTATTTTTGGCCCGTGGAAATTGTCTTGCTGAGTATCGGAAAAATCCCAAAGGGGCCACTAACCGAAAGTGTAGAGGTCTATGAGAAACGCCTACAACACTTTTGTAAATTTTCTCAGCAAGTGCTCCCCGATATTAAGGTGGTTAAAAACCGAAGCGAAAAAGAACACAAGTCGCTTGAAGGCGATAGTTTACGTATGCATCTAAAAGCCTCAGACCGCGTGATTCTATTGGACGAAAATGGACAACAAAACACTTCGGTTGGGTTTTCCAAACAATTGCAAAAATGGATCGAAGCTTCCCCCAAGCGTCTGGTCTTCGTGGTAGGTGGGCCTTATGGTTTTTGCACTTCAATGAAAAGAGAGTTTCGAGAACATTGGGCCTTGTCTTCCATGACTTTTTCCCACCAAATGGTTCGTCTATTTTTTACGGAACAACTCTATCGGGGTTTTACCATCCTCAAGGGGCTCCCCTATCATCATCAATAATTCTATGGAACTATTATTTGCATCACACAATACCCATAAAATTCAAGAAATCCAGCAAATGCTGCCTTCTGGCCTGAAACTGCTTGGTTTGAGTGATTTGGGTTGGGATACTCCCATTCCGGAAACAGGAAATACTTTAGTCGAAAACGCCTGGATAAAAGCCGATGCCTTATTTTCCAAAACGCAAAAGAACTGTTTCGCCGATGATACTGGGCTGTTGGTAGAGGCACTCAATGGTGCTCCGGGAGTCTATTCTGCCCGGTATGCAGGACCCGAAAAAAGTGCAGAAAACAATATGGCCAAGCTTCTAAAAGCCCTCAACGGAAACAACAATCGGAAAGCCAAATTTGTGACCGTAATTGCTTGCTATTGGAAGGGTGAAAAGCACAGCTTTATTGGGGAGGCCCACGGAGAAATACTTCTCCAAGCGAGCGGAAAGAAAGGTTTTGGATATGATCCCATCTTTCGACCGGATGGATTTGCAGTAAGCTTTGCGGAGATGGAGGCCCTCGAAAAAAATAAGATCAGTCATCGAGGAAGAGCCTTCCAGGAATTTTTGAATTTCATTAACAGTCAAATGCACTAAAGCCATCAGGTTCCACCAAAAAAACTTGTACTTTAGAAGTCATGATTCGATGGGTTTACATACTGATAACTTTCGGGCTCTTTTGCCTGCCGCTCTTATCCTTTGGTCAGAATCAATTCATTCAAGCTCGGGTCGAAAATCAGAATACTGATATGCCCATGAATAATGTGCACGTGCTGAATCTTACACAGGTTATTGGAACCATTACTGATAAAGACGGAAAATTTGAACTCCCCGCCGCTGTTAATGATACCCTTTACTTCTCGTATTTAGGATATAAGCCCTTAAAAGTCGCAGTAACCCAAGATTTATTTACCTACAACGATACCAAATTTGTATTGACGGAATTGGCTTATGCCCTGGAGGAAGTCATTGTTCGGCCCTATCAACTCACTGGATATTTGGATGTGGATGCCAAAACGGCCCCCGTCAATCCTGCGGGCCGCTACCGAATTGCAGGCTTAGCTTCTGCGGGCTACGAAGGTGGTAATCGCAACCGGACGGCTATTAGTAAAGTGATAGGGGCTCTTTTTAACCCTGCAGATTTACTTTACAATCTATTCAGTAAAAATGCGCGACAGTTCCGCAAACTCAAAAAAATGAGAGCCGACGATGAAATTAAAAATCTACTTTCTTCAAAATTTGATCGCGAAGTATTGGTTCAATTGCTGGGAATCGATCGCTTTAATTTGGAAGAAATTCTTCGGAATTGTAATTATTCAGACGCCTTTATCAAGGAATCCAACGATTTGCAAATCCTAGAGGCAATTAGTGAATGCTACGATGAATATCGTATTTTAAAACTCTAATGAGTTCCATCACAGCCTATCTAAAGACCCTAAACGCTTCGATTGATAGCCGAAATGAAGGAGCAGCATACATCAACAAAAAACCCAATTTATTACCGGAATTATTTGAGTTGGCCACTCAAAAAAGAGCTAATCGTGAACATTTGACTGCCGCCTGGGTGTTGGAGGTTTATATACTGAAAGATTTAAGCCAATTTGATCCCTATTGGATTAAACTTTTAAAGCGCTTACCGGAGATCAAGCATGAGAGTATGCGGCGGCCCTTAAGCAAGATCTTATATGCCTACCTGCAAAAGAACTTTAAAGACATTAACGCAAAACAAAAGGATGCGATCCTGAGTATTTGCTTTGATTGGCTTCTAGAACCTGCAGCTGTGGCCACGCAAAATTATGCCCTTAGATGCCTGTATCGGTTGAGAAACCACCAAGACTGGGTACAAGAAGAATTGGTTGCGATTGTGCGTGAGCAATATCCTCATGCGACTCCAGGCTATCGAGCTGCAGCCAGACAAATTTTAAATCTGTAAAACGTTCTGCTCAACAAGCCCTATATTTGCATTTCAATTGTAATGAACCTATGCCGCTGAACAGCCTTTCGGCCATCTCACCCATAGATGGTCGCTATCGTAAAATAGCGAAAGAATTAAGCGCTTTTTTTTCCGAAGAAGCATTGATAAAATATCGCGTTCGTGTAGAAATTGAATATTTTATTGCCCTCTGCGAGCTACCCATTCCCCAATTAGCCGAATTTAATCCCTCCTATTTTGAGGAATTAAGAGCCTTATATAAGCATTTTTCGCAAGAAGACGCCCAGCAAATCAAGGACATCGAACAGACAACCAATCACGATGTAAAAGCAGTAGAGTACTTTATCAAACAAGAATTTGATAAACTGGGACTGGAGAAATTTAAGGAATTCATTCATTTTGGGTTAACCTCACAAGACATCAATAATACTGCAATCCCACTTTCCGTCAAGGAGGCGGTTGAAGAAGTATATCTCCCAGAACTGAACAATACCTTAAGCCAACTCCAAGGATTGGCACTAGAATATACGGATATTAGTCTTTTGGCACGCACCCATGGGCAACCGGCTTCTCCCACCCGTATGGGAAAAGAATTTGAGGTCTTTGTGAAACGCTTGGAGAATCAAATCGAGTTGTTGAAACAAATTCCACACGCGGCCAAATTTGGTGGAGCAACCGGGAACTTTAACGCGCACCATATCGCCTATGCTGAGAAAGACTGGAAAGCCTTTGGAAAAGATTTTGTGGAAGTCCGTTTAGGATTATACCACTCTTTCCCTACCACTCAAATCGAACATTACGATCACTTTGCCGCCCTATGCGATGCTTTGAAACGGATCAATACGATTTGGATAGATCTCAGCCGAGATGTGTGGACCTATATTTCGATGGACTATTTTAAGCAAAAAATCAAAGCGGGGGAAATCGGTTCATCGGCCATGCCGCATAAGGTGAATCCCATCGACTTTGAAAATGCTGAAGGAAACTTAGGGATCGCTAATGCCCTTTTTGAATTTTTAGCACAGAAACTTCCAATTTCTCGCTTGCAACGCGACTTGACTGACTCTACGGTGCTTCGAAACGTAGGGGTTCCCTTTGGGCATACACTTATTGCTCTAAAATCGATTCAGAAAGGATTAGGAAAATTATTGATTAATCCCGAGAAAATTGCGGCTGATCTGGAAGAAAACTGGAGTGTAGTTGCCGAAGCGATACAAACCATCCTTAGACGGGAGGGATATCCCAATCCCTATGAAACCCTATTGGAATTGACTCGAACCCACGAAAAAATAACCGGTGAGCGGATCGCAAACTTTATTGATAGCCTTGCGATAGATGATTCTGTTAAATCGGAATTAAAGCAAATTAGTCCGTTTAATTACACCGGAATTTAAATCGACTGTAAAGTAGGAGTCTCCTGATTTTCAAGGGCTTTAATCATTGGGGCGAGCTGATCCTCCAAACGATCTTCGAAAGCTTCTCTGTCCAGATTCCTAAGTAACTCCCCAAAATTTTTCGGGTCCATTTGATTGCCTAAAAATCGAACGATAATCAACACATCATCGACCCCTGTATACCATAATATACCCTCGTTAATTGCATCTAACTGCCCCTCAACCATCAATGCTCCCTGGCGGTTTTTACTGCGAAAAGACATGAGTTCCTGATAGCGATCCTGTTCGAAAATTTGGGAGACCAGAGCGATCTCTTGCTGCATTTTCTCTGGCTTAGACTTAGCATTTTGGAACATCAGCATATTTATTTTACGAACGCTTTCAAGAGTTTCTTGAGTGGTGTCTGGCATAGAATCATTGAAAAACTCCTCCATTTTAATAGGGATATTCATTACCAAAAAATCGGCATCTTCTGTTTTTTCGACAAAATACCGTTGGAGCGTCATGGAGGGCTGGCAGGCTGCTAAGAGCACCACAAAGCCTAATAGGGTAAAAATCCTAAGTCGCATGATATTATTGTTGTGGACTTACTTTTTTGAGTTGATCTCCCCCGGGCAAATCCATTTTTTCAGTAAGAGTAGCAATCTTATCGAGATCAATGTCGCCTTCTAAGAGCAGTAATACAGATTCTATAGGCTTCCCATTGAGTTGTACTTGGGAATCCTTCATAGGAATTTTACCTTTGGAATACATCAATAGCTTTTGCACTCTTTCGGTATCCGGGTCTTGATCGACATAAAAAGTGATTTCGTTAGATTCTTCTTTAACTTCCATCAGATTTTCGAGCGATTCCTTTTGAGAGGCGTTTTCAACCCAAGTTTCCATTTCTTCAGCTATAGTCGCATTTCCGGAAACCAACACTTTAAAGGTCTGAATGCTGGAAACCATAGACAGAAATTCTTGAGCTTCTTCGTCGGCACTGTTAACGGTCATTCGAGCCAAGAGTTGAAACATTTTTGGGTTAATGGATACATAAGTCACATCTTCATTGTTTTGATAGGTATCGAAGATATTCTGAGCCAACAAAGCGTTGGAGCACATAAAGGTTAGAATTGCAAGGGCGAGATTTCTCATCATGAATTATTTTACTGCAAGTTATAAAACTTCTGAAGGTAGAATTGTTAAAACTTGCCTAATCCCTTAGATTTTCAAAAGAAATTCTAATAATTAATCCAAATTGCAGGCAGTAAGCCCTAATCTCTCATGTGAATCGTTCATAGATTCATAAAAAAGAAATTGTTATTTTTAAAGCTTAAATCTTGCTAAGGCTATTAAAACAAAGTTATGAAGATGAAATTATTGAAACGTAGATGTGTCAATACCCTATTATGGGTTGGGTTGCTTTTGTTTGTAGGTGTGGGAGTTCAGTGCAGTAGTGAAGATGATACACCAGAACCACAACCTGTGAATATTGATGGAAATTTAGACGACGACGACCAAGCCGTCAGTTTGGAAGGCGACCTCCAGATCAGTGACTTTGTTTGGCAGGGCTTAAACCTTTACTACTACTGGCAGGCCCAAGTACCTGCACTGGCAGATAGTCAATTCAGCAATTCAACCACCTACGCCAATTATATCAATCAAAACCCTAATCCAGACGATTTTTTCGAATTGCTCCTCCACGAGGACGATCGCTTCAGTTGGATCTCCGACGACTACACAGCACTGCAAAACCAACTCCAAGGAATTTCTGCTTCCAATGGAGTGGAGTTTCAACTGTCCTATATTCGTTCCGGATCAGACGATTTGGTGGGCATTGTAACTCATATTCTGGCGGATTCTGACGCCGTAGGAAAAAATATTCAACGGGGCGATACTTTTATCGGAGTCGATGGTCAAACGCTGACGGCAAGTAACTATCGTTCTTTGCTTTATGGAGAGGGCCTCAACTACACTTTAAACCTAGCAGATTATATCGGTGGAAATTTTGTGTTGAATGGAACCAATGTAGAATTGACTAAAGAAGTGGATTTCCAAAAAGATCCGATTCAAACGAGTACTGTTCTCAACGTCGGGGGACAACGAATTGGATATTTGATGTATAATCAGTTTCTATCCTCTTTTGAAACGGACTTAAACGAGGAATTTGCCACTTTTAGCTCCAGTGCTTTAGACGCCTTTGTTTTGGATTTACGATACAATCCCGGCGGATCGGTTTCTAATTGCGCGCGATTGGCCAGTATGCTAACCGGGCAATTCAATGGGGAAATTTTTGCACAACAAATCTGGAACAGCAAATTAATGGACTACTGGGAAGGGCGAGATCCGGAATCCTTGATCAATCGCTTTGTCAATACCCTAGAAGATGGAAGCGCTCTGAATTCCTTAAACCTAAATACCATTTATATCCTGACCACGGACCGCAGCGCATCGGCAAGTGAATTGTTAATCAACGGGCTGGCTTCACATATTAATGTGATTCATGTTGGAGAACAAACTACTGGTAAAAACGTGGGTTCCATCACCGTATATGACTATATCGATAACGATGGTACCAAAAATCCGGATCACACCTATGCCATGCAACCGATTGTATTGAAAATTGCCAACAGCGACGGTTTTGCCGATTATGCAGAGGGCTTAGTCCCCGATACGGCTGTCAATGAATCCTTAACTGACTTAGGAATTTTAGGGAATCCTAATGAAAGACTTTTAGGGGCAGCCATTAATCTAATTACCGCAAAAACAATCAGTAAAGCGGCCTTGGAAGCACCTGAATTATTGGGTGGAAAAATATTGGACCCAGATACGGCCCGCAAACAACAGATGTTTCTGGATCTAACTATGGACCTAGACTTCTTTACTGCAGTGCGTAAGTAAGTCCAAAAAGCACCTGACGACCCCGGGTCGGATATCCCAAGGCTTCCACATAATCCTGATCAAAAAGATTACGGATGTTTAATTGCATCTGCAATCCTTTCACTCGGGTGTCTTTAGTAGCTCCTAAATGAATGAGAGCATAGGGAGACAAACGATTTCCATTGACGGCCTGCCGAGACCCCTGATGTTGATAACTCATACGGAGATTTGCATTGGACGCTAACTGAGCGTTTAATTGAAAAAAGAGCGCGTGTTTAGGGATTCTAATGAGATTCCCCCCGTCCGTCTCAATATAGGTATACTGAAGTTCAGTGCTCAAACGCTGGGACAACTCTTTTTTTGCTTGGAGTTCAACTCCTTGATAATCGATATTCGCTTCACTATTGAAATAACCCGAATTGATAAATAGTACTGCGCTTTCTTCTTTTCGATGGAAGAAGTTCACATTGGCATAATCGTTTTGTTGGGCCCATTGCAGTTGAACTTCATAATTCTCGGTAGTCTCCGGTTCCAGGTCCTCGTTCCCATTAGTTGGGTCATATACCTGATAAAGACTGGGGGCAATAAATGCCGTGTTATACGAAAGCCCCAATTGTAATTGCTGATCCGAGAAATTGAATTTTAAACTCGGATTAAAACGGAGCGACCAATGATTCCCGTAATTTTCATTCCTGTTGTATCGCGCCCCAGCATGCAATTGCAGCCCTGTAGGATTGGTATAAACGCCCTGGACATACCAATCGGACTGTTTAATGGACTGACTTTCTACGGTAGAACTCTCACTCTTCTGGTATTGAAAACCCGTAAGTAAGGAAGTTTTAGAATTAATGACCCATTTCTGATAGAGGTCTGCTAAGGTGAATTGACTTTGCGTTTCATAGTCGAAGGCACTTTCAAAAATCCGATAGGTATCCTGATAGGAAAGTTGTGCTCCTAAAATCCCTACGGGATTGGTCCATTTTGGGCTTAAGCTAATCCGGTTGTTATGCGTCCGAATCGTATTGGGAGCATCTTCAAAAGCCGGGTAAGTATTGTCGTAAGCCGCCCCGATGACATTTTTGTCTAGGCTTAATTGCCAATTGAAGTTTTCCGTAGTCTGAGAGTTTAATCGAAACGAAACATTTGTTCGTTCAAAAGGATCGACTTCAGACCCTGCCACCGCACTCATTCCATCGGCATAGGCATGCGAAACGCCTAGGGCATAGGTCCAATTTTCGTTTCCTAAAGCTCCAGAGCTATTCACCCCAAATTCTCTAGACGAAAAAGGCTGAAACGATTTCCCTGCAGCGCGAACGGAACCGGTAGTAGCCCGAAGGCTTAACTGCGGACGTGCACTCCCTTTTTTTGTTAGGATATTAATCACCCCAGCAGCCGCACTACTCCCATAGAGAGTACTCGCAGCACCTTTAATCACTTCAATGGACTCTACCTGAGATAAATCCACAAAATTCAAATCAAAATGATTGGAAATCTGTGCAGGATCGGACATCCGAACCCCATCGACTAAAATCAATACGTTTTTGTTGCGTCCTCCTCGAATCGAAGTCGTTAAATTTTGACCCAGATAAGACCGATTTCCTAAAATATCGATCCCTGCATAGGTGGTCAGTAATTCACC
>JBMYNJ010000059.1:0-10102 GCA_049598145.1 Flavobacteriaceae bacterium
GCATTCCACTTCAGCTGTTCTACCCTATTGAGATCCAAACTCGAATAATCCGCTTCGATTTTTCCGTTATCCATATATTCGATACTCGAATTTTTACTAAAATCCAATGAGATGTAGTGATTTCCCCCTCGGAGTTCTCCCAGGTGAATTTGTCCAAAACTACAGCGTATTTTGGCGGGGGCTTCAGTGGTATCCAGTTCGATATTGCCAAATTTGTTTCGGATATTTAAGTGAACTGTTTTAGGCACTTTTACTAAATAATCCACTCGAAACTTTACTTTTTCTTTTGGGCTTAAAGAAAAATTAATTTCAAACCATTTGCGTTTGGCTTGCTCGATTTGAGTCTCTACAGAAACGCGATCTGAACTGGATTCAAAAACTAGATTGATTTTATCCAAACGTCGTTCTAAGGCTTCGGTGTTTTTTCCTTCTACACTGATATTGATTTCCAGTCCCACTTCATTTTTGTCCCAATTGGAGATGTTGATATTGCCGAATTGATTTTTGATGACCAACTCTGCATCGGGCCGAATGGGATAGTTTTTCTCAATCTTGCGATTGACTTTTTCTACGGCTCCCCAAAGCGGAACCGCTCCCAGGAGAAAAAAGACTCCATACAGGAGTGTAACTAAAGGTTTAAAATATAAGGTCTTCATCGGTATGGGAATTTTTAAGATTTAAATTATTTTTCATCTGTTGTAGGATATCCAGTTGGGTTTGTAAGTTTTCCATCAGGGCAGGAAGGAGGGTCTCATAATTTTCGAAGGACAGGAGTTTTTCTCGAAGGGTAGTTTCTTGAGTCTGTAATTTTTGCAACTGGCTGAGCATTTTTTGGACGGCTTCCGGTTGCTCTTCTCCAAATTGATTCAGCAGCCGTTGTTGTTCCAAATGAATTTGTTGGATATAGAATTCTGTAGAAACTGAATCTTCTGTTTCGAGAGAACTCACGGGATTTTTCATCATCGAAAACCCTATAATTCCCAAGAGCCAAACTGCTGCAATTCCGGTACTCCATTGAACTAAAGTTTTGCGTCGTCGTCGGCCCATTAATTTAGACTGAAAACGGAGCTCGTGCCCCAGGGGCGGTTCCATAGTCGTAAAAAGTTCTTGCATCTGTCGATCGTCTAAAGGCTTCATTTCAGGTAGTTTTTTAAGGATTCTTTGGCTCGGGACAAGCGGGTTCGGCTGGCTCCCGGACTAATTTCTAACTGTACGGCAATTTCCTCGTGTGGGAGCCCATTGAAGTAGAACAAGCGTAAAATCGTTTGTGCTTCGGGTTCTAACTGCTGAAAGGCTTTTTGAAGATTCTCCATACTATCGAAATCCTCTTCTGCTTCCGCAGTCCCGACTAAGCGTTCTTCCAAAGCCGGTAGCGTAACGGTTTTACTCGATTTCCGAACTTCGTCTAAACTCTTCCGGTGAACAATTTGTTTCAACCACCTTCCAAAGCCCTGCGGGTCTTTCAGTTGATGAATTTTATCGAATGCTACTAAAAAGCTGTCCTGCATCACATCCTCTGCTGTGGCGACTTGTTTTAATACGCGATAGGCCGTCTGATAAGCCATAGTAGAGTAGTTTCGATAGAGTTCCATTTGAGCCTTGGGGTCTTTTCGAACACATCCTTCTACGAGTTCAGGCAGTGCAATATGGACTTCTTTGGAATTCAAAAATGCTGCTTTTGTCTATAAGAGGGGTTTGTTTAAGAAATGTTACCATTTTTTTGGCATAACTCTTGGGCTATATAATTCTATAATCGAAGATAACAGTAAATTGCATGATGCAGACTCCAAACCTGACATCATGACGCATATAAATCTATGGGAAACTTTCAATTTAAAAACTTAGACAATCTGTCATTACAAGAGTTGGAAAACGAAGCGGAATTAATTCCTCTATTGACTTCTGAAGATGAAGAGGCACTCCAAAACGAATCCTTGCCCCCTGAAGTCCCAATTTTACCCTTAAAAAATACTGTTTTGTTTCCCGGGGTGGTGATCCCTATCACAGCGGGTCGAAATAAGTCGATCCAATTGATTAAAGATGCCAATCGTGGAGAGAAGGTTATCGGTGTGGTAGCTCAGCGAGATTTAAACGAAGAAAATCCAGAACCCCAGGATTTGTATGACCTTGGAACGGTCGCTCAGATTTTACGAGTACTAAAAATGCCTGATGGCAATACTACCGTAATTATTCAGGGGAAAAAACGATTTCAAATCGACCAATATGTGCAGGAGCAACCTTACTTAAAGGCGACAATCAAGCCCATAGAAGAACAAAACCCAGCCGATCAGTCATCAGAGTTTAATGCTACGGTCGATTCCATTAGGGAATTGGCCCTCAAGATCATTGATGAAAACCCCAATATTCCAACCGAGGCTGCATTTGCAATCAAAAATATTCAGAGTCCGATCTTCTTAATCAATTTTGTGTCTTCGAACATGAATTTGAATTCTGCCGAAAAGCAGGAAATATTGGCGATGATTTCGCTTCAGGAACGAGCTTTGAAATGTTTGCAGTATATGGATGTCGAATACCAAAAACTGGTCTTAAAAAACGACATTCAGAATCGTGTTCGCAACGAATTGGATACCCAACAACGGGAATACTACTTGCATCAACAAATGAAAACCATCCAGGAAGAACTGGGAGGAATTTCATATGAAGCTGAAGTCGAGGAGATGCGCCTTAAAGCCAAGACCAAACAATGGAGTTTGGAGGTCGGACAGCATTTCGAAAAAGAACTCCTTAAGCTTCAACGAATGAATCCTCAGGTTGCCGAATATAGCGTGCAACGCAACTACTTGGATCTCTTTTTGGATTTGCCTTGGAATGAGTTTTCCGAAGATCAATTCGATCTAAAAAAAGCTCAAAAAATTCTGGATCGAGATCACTACGGCCTGGAAGAAGTCAAAAAACGCATCATTGAATATTTGGCGGTTTTGAAACTTCGAAACGATATGAAATCTCCCATTTTGTGTTTATATGGCCCTCCGGGCGTTGGAAAAACCTCTTTAGGGAAATCGATTGCAGAGGCGGTGGGACGTCAATATGTGCGAATCTCTTTAGGAGGGATGCGAGATGAAGCCGAAATTCGCGGCCATCGAAAAACCTATATTGGTGCCTTGCCAGGTCGAATCATTCAAAGTCTTAAAAAAGCGGGGACTTCCAATCCAGTATTTGTTTTAGATGAAATAGACAAAATGGCCTCAGGAATGCAAGGAGATCCCGCTGCTGCCCTTTTGGAAGTATTAGACCCCGAACAAAACAATAGTTTTTACGATAATTTTTTGGAGTTGGGTTATGATCTGTCCAAAGTGATGTTTATCGCAACAGCGAATAGTTTGGCTCCTCTGCATCCAGCCCTTCGGGATCGAATGGAGATCATCAATGTCAACGGATATACGGTGGAGGAAAAAGTGGCGATTGCCCAAAAATATTTACTCCCCAAGCAGTTGGAAGAACACGGATTGAAGAAAAAAAACCTTACTCTGGGCAAATCGGTTACCGAAGCCATAGTGGAAGGCTACACTCGTGAATCCGGAGTTCGCGGACTGGAAAAGCAAATTGCCAAAATGGTTCGCTATACCGCCAAAACCATTGCGATGGAAGAAACCCCAGTTGCCCAGCCCAAAAAAGAAGATTTGGTGGAGATTTTGGGAGCTCAAAAGGTCTTCCGCGATCAGTATGAAAACAATCAGGTTGCCGGAGTGGTCACTGGTTTAGCTTGGACTGCAGTCGGAGGGGATATTCTCTTTATTGAATCGGCGATTTCCCCCGGGAAAGGGACTTTAAGTATTACTGGAAATTTGGGAAAAATTATGAAAGAATCGGCCACCATTGCTCTGGAATATATCAAAGCCAATGCGGTTCGTTTGGGTCTGGAAGAGTTTACTTTTGACAAATTTAATATACATATCCATGTACCTGAGGGGGCTACGCCTAAAGACGGCCCCAGTGCCGGAATCACCATGCTTACGTCCTTAATTTCATTGTTTACTCAAAAACGTGTCAAGCAGAAATTAGCGATGACCGGGGAGATCACTTTGCGAGGAAAAGTATTGCCCGTAGGGGGAATTAAAGAAAAAATCTTGGCGGCGAAGCGGGCTAAAATTAAAGAGATTATTCTGTCCAAGGACAATGAAAAAGACATTCTGGAAATTAATGAAAAGTATTTAAAAGGCTTGAAATTCCACTATGTGTCTGAGATGCATGAAGTAATTACGTATGCAGTTACCGAACAGGCAGCTCGTCATGCTAAAAAACTCATCTTGTCTTGATTCGTCGGCAGAAACCCCTTATCATCGCTATTGATGGGCATGCTGCCACAGGCAAAAGTACTCAGGCCAAGAAAATAGCAGAGCATTATCAAATTACCTATATCGATTCCGGGGCCATGTATCGGGCAGTAACTTGGTATGCCCTGGAACAGGGGTGGATTCAAGCAGATCAGATCAATGAGTCGCGTTTAATTTCTGAATTGAACCAGATTTCCCTTGAATTTCAATCGGTTGAAGGGAGCCCGCAATTGTTGGTCAACGGACAATTGTTAACCCACCAATTGCGTTCAATGGAGGTGAGTCAATGGGTCAGCCAGATAGCGAAAATTCCCGAAATACGAAGGTTTTTAGTCGTTCAGCAACAAGCTTTGGGCGCTGCACAGAGTGTTGTAATGGATGGACGAGATATCGGGACGGTGGTTTTTCCTCATGCAGATATTAAATTTTACTTTACCGCTCGGGCTGAAATTCGAGCACAAAGGCGATTAAAGGAACTCCAACCCCAGCAAGCCGATATCACTTTTGAAGAAGTGTTGGCCAACGTCAATGAGCGCGATCATTTGGATAGTACCCGTACACTTGCCCCACTAAAACCCAGTTCAGATGCTCATTTGATCGATGTTTCGGATGCAACCATCGAAGAGGTTTTTAATCAATTGTGTGCTTATATTGACCCCTTGTCAGAATCTTAATCGACTTCTTTGTTTTTCAAGGGATTAGTCTTAAATTTGCCGCCCGTTGTGTGTAGAGAATGGCAACGAAACGTTTTTTAATTTCACCCTTCTAGTAGTTTTGTACTTAATCATTCTCCAAAACCTAGAATACAAAAGAACCATCAGCCATGGCTGAAGATACTCAAAATCCAGCGCCTGAGCAGCAAGCTGCCCAAGCCACCGCCCCAGAAACCAATTCAGCAGAATTTTTAGATAATTTTAATTGGGAACTCTACGAAGAGGGAATCGACCCTATTGAAGACAAACAACTTGCTGAATTTGAAACCCTAGTCAAAGAAAATTTTGTCGATACCGCAGACGACGACGTAGTCGAAGGATTGGTCGTGCACATGACCGACCGAGATGCCATCATCGATATCAATGCTAAATCAGAGGGAGTGATTTCTCTAAACGAATTTCGTTACAACCCCGATCTCAAAGTAGGGGATAAGGTGGAAGTAATTGTCGATACCCGAGAAGACCGCACTGGACAATTAGTCCTTTCGCACCGTAAAGCTCGTGTGATAAAAGCTTGGGATCGCGTTAACAATGCCCACGACAATGGCGAAATCGTCAACGGTTTTGTCAAGTGTCGTACCAAAGGAGGAATGATTGTCGACGTTTTCGGAATCGAAGCCTTCTTACCCGGATCTCAAATCGATGTGAAACCGATCCGTGATTACGATCAGTATGTGAACAAGACGATGGAATTCAAGGTGGTAAAAATTAATCACGAGTTCAAAAATATCGTCGTATCCCATAAAGCATTGATTGAAGCCGATATCGAAGAGCAGAAAAAAGAAATCATTGGCCAATTGGAAAAAGGTCAAGTCTTGGAAGGAGTGGTAAAAAACATTACTTCCTACGGGGTATTTATCGACCTTGGAGGCGTAGATGGTTTGATTCATATCACAGACCTTTCCTGGAGTCGTATCAACCACCCCAGCGAAATTTTAGAACTCGATCAAAAACTCAACGTGGTGATTTTAGACTTTGATGATAATAAGTCTAGAATTCAATTAGGATTAAAACAATTAAGTGGACATCCATGGGACAACCTTGACGACGAAATAACTGAAGGTTCTAAAGTCAAAGGAAAAGTAGCCGTTATTGCAGATTATGGTGCTTTTGTAGAAATCCAGGACGGTGTTGAAGGCTTGGTTCATGTCTCAGAAATGTCTTGGTCTACTCACTTGCGTTCTGCTCAGGACTTTGTTAAAGTAGGAGACGAGGTGGAGACCGTAGTCCTTTCTATCGATCGTGACGCACGTAAAATGTCTTTGGGAATCAAACAACTTTCCCAAGACCCTTGGACTGATATTACTTCCAAGTTTCCGGTAGGCTCTAAACATACGGGTATGGTTCGCAACTTTACTAACTTCGGTGTGTTTATCGAATTGGATGAAGGAATTGACGGGTTAGTTTATATTTCCGACCTCTCTTGGACCAAGAAAATTAAGCATCCATCCGAATTTATCAATTTAGGAGATGAGTTAGAAGTTGTAGTACTTGAACTCGACGTTGAAGGACGTAAACTAAGCTTAGGACATAAACAAACCCAAGAAAACCCTTGGGATAAATACGCGGCTGAATTTGCTGAAGGAACTGTTCATAAAGCTGCGATCTCAGAAATAGTAGATAAAGGGGCGACAATCACCTTCAACGACGTAATAGTCGCTTTTGTTCCTTCCCGCCACATGGAAAAAGAAGACGGGTCTAAAGTAACCAAAGGCGAGGAGACCGAATTTAAAATCATCGAATTTAATAAGGAGTTTAAGCGTGTTGTGGCTTCCCACACGGCAATCTTCCGTGAAAACGAAGCCCGCAATATGAAGCAGGCAGCTAAGCGAGTAGCGGCCAATAATGCAGAGAAAACTACCTTAGGAGACTTGGATGCATTAGCCAATCTGAAAGAAAAGATGAAGAAGGACTAATTTCCTAATAAACTGTTGAAAAGACCCTCTGCTTTCGGAGGGTTTTTTTTATGGAAAACAATTAAATTTAGGCATGCATAAGCCCGAACCCAGACGCTTATTGGACGCTGCTAAAATCGATTTGATTCTCAACCGATTGGCTTGCCAGCTCATTGAAAATCATCGAGACTTTAAAGAAACGGTCTTAATCGGTTTGCAACCTCGGGGCGTGATGTTTGCCAATCGCATCATTCAGCTACTCCAGCAAACCTATGGTATTGAAGAAGTGGCCTACGGGATTTTGGACACCACATTTTTCCGAGATGATTTTCGCCGACAAGAAAAGACCCTACTCGCCAATACCAGTCGAATGGAGGTTCAGGTGGAAGGGAAAAATATTGTTTTGATAGACGACGTGCTCTATACTGGGCGAAGTATTCGAGCAGCCTTGACCGCCATAGATACTTTTGGCCGTCCCAGTTCGATTGAATTGATGGTTTTAGTCGATCGACGTTTCAGTCGTCATTTGCCTATACAACCCGATTATAAAGGGGCTCAGATCGATGCGCTTCAAGGCGATAAAGTTCGAGTGGAATGGACTTTTGAACAAGGGGAGGACTGCGTATATTTAATTTCTAAAGATCAATGAAAGAATTAAGTGTTTCGCATTTGCTTGGGATTAAGTATCTACAGCCAGAAGATATCCACCTAATTTTTGAAACCGCTGATCAATTTAAAGAAGTGATTAATCGCCCGATCAAAAAGGTTCCTTCCTTGCGGGATGTGACCATCGCCAATTTATTTTTTGAAAATAGTACCCGAACCAAACTTTCTTTCGAATTGGCAGAAAAACGGCTTTCAGCTGATGTGATCAATTTTTCTGCAGGGCAATCCTCGGTAAAAAAGGGAGAATCGTTAATCGATACCGTCAATAATATTTTGGCCATGAAAGTCGATATGATAGTGATGCGACACCCCAACCCAGGGGCAGCACACTTCTTATCCCATCACATTCAGGCACGAATTGTCAATGCAGGTGACGGCACACATGAACATCCTTCTCAAGCCCTTTTAGATGCCTATTCGATCCGGGAAAAATTTGGAGAGGTAGCCGGAAAAAGAATTGTTATTGTCGGGGATATCCTTCATTCGCGCGTGGCCTTGTCCAATATTTATGCGCTACAAATGTTGGGAGCTGAAGTGCGCTTATGTGCCCCGATGTCATTAATTCCAAAACATATCGAGTCTTTGGGAGTCCAAGTGGAAATCGATCTTAGACGAGCTTTACGTTGGTGCGATGCGGCCAATATGCTTCGCGTTCAGAACGAACGAATGCAATTATCGTATTTCCCTTCCACTCGAGAATATGCCATGCAATACGGCTTAAATTCTCAAGTATTAGAATCTGTTGCAAAGGAGATTGTGATTCTTCATCCCGGTCCTATTAATCGGGGAGTCGAATTGAGTTCAGAGGTGGCAGACTCGCCACAGGCCATTATTTTGGATCAAGTCGAGAACGGAGTAGCCATTCGAATGGCGATCATCTATTTATTGGCTCAAAAACTTCAGGTCTAATGGAAAAAGTTCCTGCTCCTTTAGTGCTGTTATGGGAAACTCTTCATTCGGAAGAAAAGGCTTTCGAGGAGTTTTTTCAAAAATTTAAAACCCTCCCGAATGATGTGATCATTGATGCTTCCAGTCAATCTGAATTGCTGGAAACGGAATTGTTAACACAATTGATTGCTTTAATCGATTCTTATGCGAAGACCTTAGTGTTAATTTTCCCTTCGGATCACTTTCATGAAATGGATACGCAACGTTGGAATGTAGTCCCTACCAAAGTTGAGGCACAGGATTTTATCGATTTTGAACGCATGCAGCGGGATTTAGGATTTTAGCAATGAAGCTAACCATTCTTGGCTGTCATTCAGCTACACCGCGTAAAAACGCACATACCACTTCTCAACTATTGGAAGTTCAGGGTCATCTTTTTTTGATTGATTGTGGGGAAGGGACTCAGATGCAGTTGCGCAAAGCCCAGGTAAAGTTTGCTCGGATCAAACACATTTTTATTTCGCATCTCCACGGGGATCATTTTTATGGTTTAGTTGGACTGATTAGTACGTTTCGCCTGTTGGGACGAACAGCGCCTTTGCATATCTATGGACCTAAAGGCATTAAAGATATCATTGTTTTACAGCTAAAATTGGCTAATTCGTGGACCGATTATGAGCTTTACTTTCACGAGCTTGAAGCAGAAGGCTCCCAATTGATTTTTGAAAACGAGAAATTAAGCGTACTTACAATTCCCTTGAATCATCGAATCTACACCAATGGATTTTTATTTCAAGAAAAAGCAGGTTTGCGTCAGTTGAATCGGGAAGCATTAGCGCAGTATGAAATTCCCGTCTGCGACTTTGAAAAAATCAAAGCAGGTTCTGATTATACTCTGGCCGATGGGACTGTCATTTCCAATGTGAAGCTTAGCTTTTCGCCTAAGCCTGTTCATTCCTATGCTTTTTGTAGTGACACGGCCTATCACGAATCTATTATTCCTTTAGTGAAGGGAGTAGAAGTCCTGTATCACGAAGCTACATTTTTGCAAAAACATGCGGATTTAGCTGCAAAAACAAAACACAGTACAGCTCAGCAGGCCGCTAAAATAGCTCAGCAGGCTGGGGTTCATCAATTGATTTTAGGACATTTTTCTTCCCGCTATAAAAACCATGATTTGTTCTTGACAGAAGCACAAAAAATATTTACAAACACCGATTTAGCTGAAGATCTGAAAACTTTTGACTTTTGAATTTTAATCCCTACAAACGACTTTGTACCTTGCACCTATGGAGCGATCTAAAGACATTGGGCATATGCGAACCTCCTATAACAAAGGAGTCCTGGCTCCTGAAGATGTAGGCAACAATCCGTGGAAATTTTTTCAACTATGGTTTGAAGAAGCTCAACAGGACCCTCATATCAAAGAGGCCAATGCGATGAGTATTTGTACTTTAGGGACCAACGGATTTCCACAATCTCGAATTGTTTTATTAAAAGAATTTAGTCCTCGAGGATTTATCTTTTATACCAATTATTTTATTAGTTCTTGATATAGGCTTGTTAGGTTTTTGTTTTATTGGTTCGTATCTTGTGTCACCCTGCATGGCCGCTCTATCCATTTGAGCCATAGTCCAACCACCTG
>JBMYNJ010000060.1:0-9855 GCA_049598145.1 Flavobacteriaceae bacterium
TTTTGGGGTTTTTGAATTGCACAATTCTCCTATTTTTCATCAACTTTTAGCACAAATTATTTGGTATTTTTGCGAGGGTTTTAGTTGTCGGTTTGGGGAGTATCCAGTAGCCACATCCTCAGGTTTTATAAGGTATGCGGTCCAATTGTCCCATCAGGAATTGATATTTTGGAAGAGTGAAAAAAGCGGTCGTTGGTGGTTAGAAATGCGAGATGAAGATTATTTCGATAATAAATCAAAAACTTCCGCGTTATTACCTTGCACGCAAAAAGATTATCTTGATGCCTGCCAAGATTCGCTTCCAGAACGATGGTTACAAGCCTTCCGAAAAGGAATATAAATCTTGCCCCCAAATACTACTGTAACACCACTTTGTGGCTGGATGTTGAACTAAAGAGTTAAAGCCCTTGTTGCGAACAAGCTATTTTAGAAGCCTGATAAACTTAAAGCGAGTCACTTTAGTGCTACTCGCCTTCTTAAGTGTAGTGAGCTGTGGTGTCAAAAACCGCGGGGAGTTGATCGGTGTTCGTCAGAAGAAATGGTTTCCAGAAAAACCTTACGGAATGACGTTGATTGAAGGAGGGGCTTACATCATGGGAAAATCCGATGAAGATGTTGCACAACTCCAAAATGCTCCGGCAAAGACGGTAACTGTTCGTCCGTTTTACATGGATGAGACGGAAATTACCAATTCCGAATACAAGCAATTTGTTCACTGGGTAAAAGATTCAATCGCTTTAGCTTTACTTGCTCGAAAGGCCAATGAATTGGAACTCACTCCCGAAAATAAAGATGGTGTTGGTGAATTCGCTTTTCAAGACGCGGATACATCCAAGCTCAACGAGTTCCAAAAATACATGCGCGCCAATTATTACGATTTGTCAGAAGATGAATTTGCTGGTCGGGCAATTAATTGGGACGCTGATTTGAGTTTCGACACACGCGACTATGTAGATCAGGCCTATGCTGAGGTGATGGATTCTCTCTATTTACCACCAGAATTGTGGTACAACGGCGAAATGAAAATCGACGTAACCAAATTGAAGTACAAATATACTTGGTTTGATGCTGAAGGTGCTTCAGCAGAATCGAAACGTCAACGCCGACAGTTTATCGACCGCGCGCCCTTTATCAAAAAAGAAGAAATCCAAATCTATCCCGATACCACAGTTTGGATTAAAGATTTTGTATATTCTTACAATGAGCCTATGCACAATGACTATTTTGCACATCCGGCCTATCAAGATTATCCTGTCGTTGGGGTTTCTTGGAAACAAGCGGTAGCATTTTGTCACTGGAGAACTCATTTTAAGAACAGTTATCAAAAAGACAAAGGAAAACCTCTGGTCAGCAACTTCCGTTTACCTACAGAAGCGGAATGGGAATTTGCCGCTCGAGGAGGAATCCCTTCTGGAACATACCCCTGGGGATCCCCTTATTTACTAAACGATCGAGGATGCTTTTTAGCCAACTTTAAGCCGCTTCGAGGAGACTATGCTTCCGACCAAGCCGTGTATACGGTAGAGGCAAAATCTTATTTACCCAATGATTTTAACCTTTACAATATGGCTGGAAATGTAGCAGAATGGACTAATTCTGCCTATGATTCAGGGGCTTATGAATATGTAGCTTCCCTGAATCCCAATCTCTCCAGCGATCAGGAAAAGCGTAAAGTAGTTCGCGGTGGATCGTGGAAAGATGTAGCTTACTACCTGAGAGTCAGCTCTCGAGACTACGAATATGCGGATACTGCACGTAGTTATATAGGATTTCGAACTGTACAAGACTACTTAGGAACACAGAAAGTTAAAATCAGATAATTTTTTTGGATAGAAATATTATCTTTAAAAAATTAAAACACTTTCAAATTACTATTTAAGATGGACGACAAATCATTAAACAAAAGATTACGCAGTAAAGTTGCGATGCACATGCTATTCGGTCTGGGAGGGGCCGTGGTAATTATTGGAGCACTATTTAAAATTCTTCACTTGGAAATCGGACCCATCACCGGGGGATTGGTATTAGGTCTTGGATTAGGTACAGAGGCTTTAATCTTTACCGTAGCTGCATTGAATACCGGTGAAATTAAAGAAGAACACGCCGACTACGTGAAAAAAGTAAAAGGACAGGGAGGCGCCGCTCCTAAGGGCGGATCGAATGATGGCCTTTCTGAAAAAATTGACGAGCTGATGAAAGAAGCCAAATTAGATGTTGGTTTAATGAACAGTTTGACTACAAGTATTCGTAATTTAGAAACTTCAGCAAAATCCTTGACGGGTGTATCTAGTGCTGCTTCTACCTCAGAAGAATACAGCGACCAGTTGGCCAAGGCAGCAGCTCAAATGGAGCAATTAAATGCGGTTTATGAAACACAGGTACGCGAAGCACAAAACAATTCCGGATTTAACGATAAAGTCAACGAAAACGCTGAACAATTGCGTGCACAAATGGAAGCTTTATCGGCTAATCTCGCCTCTCTAAATCAAGTATACGGAGGGATGCTTACTGCAATGAATAAAAACTAAAAACTCATGGCAGGAGCTAAAGAAACCCCCAGGCAGAAACTGATCAGCCTGATGTACTTGGTGTTTATCACCATGTTAGCATTAAACGTTAGTAAAGAAGTTCTCGACGGCTTCGGGCAAATGTTTGTTAAACTGAAAAGTGCGAACGCCCGAGTTGCGGAGAGTAATGAAATTTACTACCAAAAGATTTCTGTAAACGCAGAAGAAAAAGAAGGAAAATGGATTGGTCATGAGCGAACGGCTCAAGAAATCAAAAAAGTTTCCGATGGTTTTTACAATCGTATCCAAGAAATCAAAGACGAAATCACCACCGCCCAACGCGAAAAAGATCCTGAATTAAAGGAATATTCTCAGATGGACAAAGGAGAAGCTTTAGATCTGGTCTTCTTCGATGCCAATGGAGTATCTCCAGCAGGAACCGAGTTCATTGATATGATCAATGAATACAAAATGCGCGTCATTCAGGTGTTTGGGAGTCAATTCCCGAAATACATACAATTGGTGGAAGAACGTTTCTTCACAGGAGACCAAAACAACAACGTTCAAAATAAAGATGGTCAGGATCAGCCCTGGTTATCTTACAATTTTGAAGGTTTTCCATTGGTGTCTTCTCTAGCGAAGCTCACCATGATGCAGAATGATATTCGTTTGACCGAAAGCGATGTACTCACTACCCTGATGGGGAAAGAGCTGGAATTGGAAACGGGTGTAACAGAATCCAATTACATTACCTTGTTGAAAACAGAAAAAGGGGCCTACTATCAAGGGGAGACCTTTGATGGAAGCGTTATCTTAGGTCGAAAAGGAGGGGCTCAAAACCCAAACAAAGTAGAGCTTACCTTGGACGGATCACCTCTCAAAGATGGGGATTATGATCTGATCCCGGGAGGAATTAAATTAAAGGTAAATGCTGGAAATCCGGGCGACCACAACATTCAGGGAGATTTAGTCTTCTTAAATGAAGGTGTGGAATCTAAAATTCCTGTAGATCAAAGTTTTGCCGTTATTTCTAAACCCAATGCTGCAGTGATTTCTGCAGATAAGATGAATGTGGTTTACCGAGGTGTAGAAAATCCTATCACCATTTCCATTCCAGGAATTCCAGATTCTAAGGTGAATGCCTCTGCGCCAGGACTTCGACGAGCCCGAGGGAGTAAATATACGATGGTTCCCGGCAAAGGGCGCCAAGTCTCAATCATTGCCAGCGGTTCCTTACCCGATGGCCAAAAAATCTCCACGAAAACTACTTTTCGAATTAAAGATATTCCTAGTCCAACAGGGAGTGTATTGGGACAAACGGGAAGAATCAAACTTCCCAAATCCAATATAGCTGTCGCTAAAGTGGAGGGGATTTTACAAGATTTCGACTTTGATTTAACGCTACAGACGTTGAGTTTTAAATTTAAAGCTCCGGGTCAACCCACTGTTAATGTAACCGGGAATCGTATGAATGACCGAGCACAATCTGCATTAAAAAGGGTAAAATCAGGTCAAACTGTAGAATTTTTTGATATCAAAGTACGAAATCCGAAAAATCCGAGTTATCAGTTTAAGAAAGTATCACCTGTTTTTATAGAGGTGGCTAACTAAATTTTTGGAGATGAACACTCGAAACTATTTGCTAACTGTATTTTTCCTTCTACTGGGGTCTTTAGGCCTTCATGCCCAGGCGAATCTATTAAACTCTCGTGTACCCCAGGAAGTAGGACAATTAAACGAACAGCAAATAGAAGCGAATGATGAATCTCCCTTAGCTTACGGGTATGTGGACGATCGGGATGTTCTTTGGTCCAAAACCATTTGGGAAATCGTTGATCTCGACGAACGAATCAACTTCCCTTTCTATTATCCCACAGACACGCTAAACTTAGCTTCGGATCGTAGATCTTTATTTGATATTCTGAAAAAAAATCTCAGCCGAGGTAAAATCAAAGAAGTGTATAAGTCCTCTTATTTCAATGAGAAAATGACTTATCCTGAGATTTTGGAAAGTTTAGTGTTGGTAGATACCCTAGACATCGGAAGAGAGCAGCTGAATAATGGAGAGCCTTTGGATCCTTCATATGTATTGCGTTTCAATATTACGTCTAAAGAAATCCGTCAATACCGTATTAAGGGCACCTGGTATTTTAACAAGCGACTAGGTGAATTGAAATACCGTTTATTGGCCATTTGTCCTGTAGCCCCCGATGTGAATTCATTGCGAAAATCTGAGGAAGAACAGGATAAAGATTTAGTGGAGCTTTTTTGGATTTGGTATCCAGATGCACGTGAAGTACTCAATAAGAGCAGTGTATTCAATAACCGAAATTCATCGCAGCCGATCACTTATGATGTGATGTTAAATTCAAGACGTTTTAATTCGATTATTTACAAGGAAGAAAACGTATACGAAGACCGTGAAATCAAAGATTATATTTTTGAGGACGCCCTCCGTCAACTGTTGGAATCTGAACGCATTAAATCTGTTATCCGTGACTTCGAACAGGATATGTGGAACAATTAAACTTCTAACAATACAAATAAAAACGCTGCCCTCGGGTAGCGTTTTTTATTTTTGCACATGCTGCATTCATTAATTGTAGGTTTTGGTTTAGCGGGGATGGCCTACGCTGAACAACTCCACAAAAACAATCTGAGTTATCGGATCGTTTACCAGCCCGGTGGCGGGTCTTCACTCCAGGCTGCTGGAGTTTTTAATCCTACCATTCTCAAGCGTTATACACTGGCTTGGAAAGCCCTTTCTTTTTATCAGGAAGCCTTAGATTTTTATAACCAACAGGCCCAGCGGCTCAATAAAAATTACCTTCAATTTTTACCCATTCTTAAAATTTTTCCCAGTCCAAGTGAACACAACCGTTGGCTGACTGCTGCCGGATCGCCTGGCTTGGATCAGTTTTTAGATGCACAAATATACCATAGTGTAATTCCGGGGTTTAAGTCTTCTTCGGGTTTCGGAAAAGTAGAGGGGGGAGGGCGCTTGCGCATTGGTGCTTTACAAGAAGCGTTAATTCGTGAAAATCCAATGATTTTTCGGGAGGAATTATTCGATCATGATGCCCTGAAGATTCACGCAGACGGGATCGAGTATAAAGGGATTCAAGCCAAACACTTGGTCTTTTGTCAGGGTTTTGAAATTCATCAAAATCCATTGTTTAAACTTCCGGTCCTAAACGGTTGTAAAGGAGAGTTTTTCGTCGTAGAAGCCCCAGATTGGCCAGAAGATTTTATCTTAAAAAGTAGCATTTTTATAGTGCCTTTGGGAGGGCATCGATTTTGGGTAGGTGCCACTTTCGATTGGCAGGATAAATCTATTTCTCCTACAACCCAAGGAGAAAAATGGTTGAAAGATCGACTTTCACGAATCACCCAAAGCCCGTATCGAATTGTGGACCACCGCGCCCAGGTTCGCCCTACAGTTTCCGATAGGAGACCTTTAGTATTACAACACCCTGATTTTAAACCCTTATATGCACTCAACGGTTTGGGAGCAAGAGGGGTATTAATGGCTCCACAATTATCTCGAATATTATTCGAAGCAATTCAATACAAACAACCGATACCTGAAGACTTGGGTCTTCAGCGATTTTAATTCCATACAGATGCTAAGTGTCCAAAATGTGAGTGTTTTTTTCGGAGGTGAAACGCTGTTTGAAGAGATTTCGTTTCGTTTAGGCTCTGGGGACCGCATTGGATTGATTGGAAAAAATGGCGCCGGAAAATCAACTCTTCTAAAGATTGTTTCTGAAAGGCAAAAACCTTCCTCAGGAACCATTGCCTCTGAAAAAGGGTGTACGATAGGATACTTATCTCAAGATTTAGATTTCGAGAAAGGAGCTACGGTGGTGGAAGAAGCTTATAAAGCTTTTCCGGAGATAAAAAAGTTAGAGGCTCGTCAGTCGGAATTGGAATCCCTCCTGGCGACTCATACGGATTATGAAAGCGCTTCTTATTTGGGTTGGGTGACCGAACTTTCTGAATTAACGACCCAATTAGAATTGGTAGGAGGATATACCTATCAGGCCGAAACAGAGAGAATCCTGATAGGTTTGGGTTTTGATCGAAATATGTTCGAGAAGCCCACCGATAATTTATCCGGAGGATGGCGCATGCGGATCGAATTGGCCAAATTACTTTTACAACAACACGACGTATTACTTCTTGATGAGCCTACCAACCATTTGGATATTGAGTCAATTTTGTGGTTTGAACACTATTTGACCAAATTTCCAGGAGCGGTACTATTGGTTTCGCACGACCGGATGTTTTTGGATCAGGTGACCAATCGCACCATAGAAATTATTCAAAAACGCATTTTTGATTTTAAAAAACCATACAGCGCCTACATGGAATTGCGGGCAGAATTGAGGGCCCAACAAGCTGCTGCTCAAAAGAATCAAGCGAAGGAAATTCAACAAACCGAACGTCTCATTGAACGTTTCCGTTCCAAGGCTTCCAAAGCCAGTATGGCCCAATCACTGATCAAAAAGTTGGATCGGATGGAACGGATCGAAATAGACCCCGATGAAGAAGCTCCTATGAAGATTCGTTTTCCAGAACCTAAAACCCCTGGGAAAGTAGTCCTTGAAATTGATAAAGTGGCCAAAGCTTTTGGAGATCACCAAGTGTTTCAGGGCGTAAACCTCGAATTGGAACGAGCTTCAAAATTGGCATTTGTCGGTCAGAACGGTCAGGGAAAGTCGACTCTTGCCAAAATTATTAGTGGCGAATTGGACTATGAGGGAAAGGTTCAGTTGGGGCACAATGTACAGTTGGGGTATTTTGCGCAAAACCAATCGGAATACCTGAATCCGGAATATACCGTTTTGGAGGCTGTGGAAGAAGTGGCGACGGATGAAAACCGAACCCGAGTCCGCGATATGTTGGGCGCATTTTTATTTCGCGGAGATGCGGTAGACAAAAAAATTAAGGTCTTATCCGGGGGGGAGCGCAATCGAGTGGCGCTGTGCAAGCTTATGCTGCAACCCTTTAATTTACTTTTAATGGACGAACCGACGAATCACTTGGACATGCATTCGAAGCGCGTATTAAAAGAAGCCTTGGAAGCCTATCCAGGAACGGTGATTATTGTTTCGCACGATCGAGATTTTTTATCCGGCCTTTGCACAGAAACTCTGGTGTTTAAAGAAGGGAAAGTCCGTTTGTTTTTAGGCGGGATTAATGACTACTTGGAGTCTCAGGCCCTTGAAAATATGCGTGCTTTAGAACAAAAGAGCCCCCAAGAAAAATCCTTTAAAAAACCTCCAGCACAAAATTCATATCAAGACCAAAAGCAACTGAAAAAGTTGCGGAATCAAGTACAGAAATTGGAACGAGAAATTGCTGGCTTAGAAAAAGAAATCAAGGATATTGATTTCGAATTGGAAATCAATTACGAAGAAACAATAGCCAGCCCCGACTTTTTTGATCAGTATCATGCCAAAAAAGACAAGTTACAAGCCAAAATGGAAGCTTGGGAGTTGGCCGTAGAAAAATTGGAAAAAATTGATGATTGAACAAATGGCTCAATGCCCCTATTGCTGGCAAAACATCTCTATTTGGATGGATCCCGATTCGCAAACCGGATCACTTGTAGAAGATTGTGAAGTCTGCTGCCAACCGATTGAAGTACACTATACCCAAGTAGAAAAGGAGTATATTTTAGAATTAATCCCTCTCAATACGTAAAAATTTAATTCAGGGCCTGTAAATAACGTTCGGCATCCAAGGCGGCCATGCACCCCGTCCCTGCGGCAGTAACTGCTTGGCGATATTCTTTATCTTGGACATCCCCTGCAGCAAATACTCCGGGTCGATTGGTAAGCGTTGTTT
This sequence comes from Flavobacteriaceae bacterium, assembly GCA_049598145.1. Taxonomy (GTDB): domain Bacteria; phylum Bacteroidota; class Bacteroidia; order Flavobacteriales; family Flavobacteriaceae; genus WTJH01. Next base: position 8,361 of record JBMYNJ010000060.1, read on the forward strand.
TTCCTTCAGTGATTAAATAGCCACTGTCGTCCATCTTCAATTGACCAGCAAATAGCTCGGTATTGGGTTTATGACCAATGGCAATAAAAAGACCAGTGATGGCAATTTCTTCTTTTTCCCCCGTTTGATTATTCACCATTCGCAACCCTTCAACTACTTGGTCGCCAATTACTTCGTCTACTTCAGTATAATAGCGCAAATCAATATTGGAGGTATTGGTCACTCGATGTTGCATGGCTTTGGAGGCTCTCATTTCTCCTTTGCGAACCAGCATAGTCACTTTGGAGCAGATGTTGGCCAAATAGGTGGCTTCTTCTGCAGCGGTATCTCCTCCACCTACGATAGCCACTTCTTGACCTTTGTAGAAGAATCCGTCGCACACCGCACAAGCCGAAACACCCCCACCGCGCAGTTTTTGTTCGCTGGGGAGTCCTAAATATTTTGCTGTAGCTCCCGTACTTATGATAATCGTTTTTGCCCAAAGTTCTGTACCGTCTTCAGCGATGGCTTTGTGAAGCCCCCCTTTTTCTTCGGCAAGATTTACTTCCTTTATAAAACCCACTCGGACATCGGTACCGAAGCGTTCCGCTTGTTGCTGGAGTTCTACCATCATAGTGGGGCCGTCGACCCCTGTGGGATAGCCTGGGAAATTATCAACTTCTGTGGTGGTGGTCAATTGTCCACCCGGTTCTAATCCAGTGTATAAAACGGGGTTTAAATCCGCACGTGCAGCATAGATAGCTGCCGTGTAACCAGCAGGTCCACTTCCAATGATAAGGGTTTTTAAAGGCTCCATAAATTCATATTTGAATTTCAAATTTAGTAGAACTGTTGAGATTGGGCTTAGAAATTTATATTTCTTTATTATCCATTCATCAACACCTCTGATAGTCGATATCCTATCGGGATAAGAGTATTTTGAGGTAGTGTCTGAATTTATGGATTGAGGGGAGGCTCAGGCTTGTTTTAGCGTAAATTATCAGGGTCTTGGTGGGAGTCCTATTTTCTTTTTTTATACCTTAAGGAACGATGATTATCATTTTTGAAAAACCCTTAAGGTTCATTTCATAAACGAATTAAACCCTGTGATTATGAAAAAAATTGAAGCCATTATCCGCAAATCAAAATTTAATGAGGTGAAAGACGCCTTACACCAAGTTGAGGTCAATTTTTTTAGTTACTGGGATGTTACAGGGATCGGGAATGAAAAACAAGGCCATGTATATCGAGGAATCAGTTACAGTACTTCCGAAATACAGCGAAGGGTTTTATCGATTGTTGTTAACGACGAATTTGTCCAGCCTACAATAGATGCTATTCTAAAGGCAGCTGCAACCGATAAGGTTGGAGATGGGAAAATTTTTGTGCTTCCGGTAGAAGAGGCTTATCGGATTCGAACAGGCGAAAAAGGGGGACAATCGCTGAATTAGTCTTCCATTTTTTTCTCAGGAAAAAAATGCCCAGCAATAAAAGTGCCAGCACCAATCGCTAACAC
>JBMYNJ010000061.1:0-9157 GCA_049598145.1 Flavobacteriaceae bacterium
AGACCCTTAAGCCAAGGCCTTAAATCGTTCCATAAACGCTGCTTTCCTGCGACGACTTAAGGGTATTTTGTGATTTTCAATCCATATTTGAGCCGTTTCGACACTCCGGATATGATTGAGATTGATCACATAGGATTTATGCACTTGTTCAAAATAATCGGGGAGTTGTTCTTGAAATTGCTTAAGGGTAGAGTGTACCAGATGTGTTTTTTTAGGAAGTACAATTTTGATGTAGTCCCCAGTAGCTTCTATCCAAAGAATATGAGTGCAATCCAGATGAAAGGTCTGCAGGTTACTTTTGACGGTAATTTTATGGGATTTAATTTCTTGGGCTTGATCCTTTAACTGTAGGATTTGTTGCATACGCTTTAAGCCCTGTTTTAAACGTCTTTCGGTAAAGGGTTTTTGGATGCAGTCCAATACTCCGTATTCATAAGCCATTAAGGCATCATTGGCCTGTTGGGTAAATAGAATGATTTCAGGTCGGTTGCGCAGTTGTTTGATAAAATCGAAACCATCGTATACAGGAAGTTTTTTGGAGACCACTACAAAATCTACCTGATGGTCTTTCATAAAACTCAAAGCATCAATTGCATTCGAAAATTCGGCGGCACAATGAAACCCTCCAAACTTTCCAATAATTTGTTGGCAATTGAGCCGATCTACCGGATGTGCATCGATAAGTATATAATGGTAGGGCATATGGTGAACTTCTTTCAAAAATAGGGAATATTTCCAGCAATAAAACAAAGCCTTGTTCAGATCGGATGAAAAGCTTATTTTTGCAGTCCTTAAAACAAATTTTATGAATCATTACGAAACTGTTTTCATTTTAAATCCCGTTCTATCTGAGACTCAGATAGAGGAAGCAGTTCAGAAATTTGAGAGCTTTATTGTAGAGCATGGGGGGAGCATCACCAGCAAAGAAAACTGGGGATTACGCAAATTGGCCTACCCGATTCAAAACAAGAAAAGCGCATTTTATCACCTTTTTGAATTTGCGGGACCCACAACTGTAGTTGACCCTTTAGAGACGGAATTCCGTCGCGACGAGCGCGTGATGCGTTTCCTCACGGTCAAATTAGACAAAGACGCTCAAGCATGGGCGGAGAAACGAAGAAAAAGGAACACGGTAAAAGCATAAGTTATGGCGAGTATAGACGAACAATCTAAAGGGCGTAAAGAAGGAGAAATCCGATATTTAACCCCCCTCAATATTGAGACAAACAACCAAAAGAAGTACTGTCGTTTTAAGCGATCTGGGATCAAATATGTCGATTATAAAGACGCAGATTTCCTCTTTAAATTTGTCAATGAGCAAGGTAAAATTCTACCCCGCCGTTTGACCGGGACTTCACTTAAGTATCAACGTAAAGTATCTACCGCTATCAAAAGAGCTCGACATTTAGCTCTGATGCCTTATGTGGGAGATATGCTAAAATAATAGACCTATGGAACTTATTCTTAAAGAAGACGTCATCAACCTAGGGTTTAAAGACGATGTAGTTCGAGTGAAAAACGGCTATGGACGTAATTTCCTCATCCCACAAGGGAAAGCTGTACTTGCAACGGCTTCTGCCATAAAGGCGCACGAAGAAATTCTGAAGCAACGTGCATTCAAAGAGCAAAAATTGATCGAAGATGCTAAAGCAAAAGGGGAATCCTTGATGAAAGTATCCATGAAGATTGCCTCTAAAGTGGGTTCAGGTGATAAACTCTTTGGATCGGTTACAGCTCAGGACGTTGAAGCTGGATTTGAAGCCCAAGGGCATGAGGTCGATCGAAAGACCATTAACCTTCCCGGACGCAATATCAAACGTTTAGGCTCATATGAGGCTTCTATTCGTTTACATCGCGAGGTGACGATTCAATTCCCTTTTGAAATTATCCCGGAGAAAGCTTAAATCACTTTATTAATTCTCATAAATACCCGGGTTCTCAAGGCCCGGGTTTTTTATTATGGCTTCATTCCTTCCACTTACCCAAGAACAGTTGAAGCAATTTCCAAAAGAATTTTCTTTGTTTTTAGCCAGTCTAGGAATCGACAGGCCTCAATGGGAAAAAATAAAAGTAGATGATTCTTCCCGATTACAGGAAATAATTGAAGCCTTTAGTGCAGTGGTTTGGACTGAAATTTTAAACCAGACACACTATCTGGAGTTATTCATGGCCGATGCACTAGCCCTTTATTTTTGCGATCAGGAGGAAATCCGTTTAATTTTTGTTCGTGCGCCGGAACTCGAATGGGAATCTCCTAAAATTTTAGATGCAATTATTCAGGCCATAGAAAAACCCACCACAGACATTCGTGTCGGGAAAAAAATTTATGGCGATTCACGGACTCAAGAATTGTATTCACTTTTACAAAAAGGAGCTGTAGTAACGGACGGAAATCTCTATCGGGTGCTTAAAACCCTTTTGGAATCCAAATCTGCATCGTAAATTTGCTTTATGTCCATTAAACCCAGAATAGCAAAAGGGACTCGAGATTTTTCAGCGGCTGAAATTTATCGCAGAAATTTTCTTAAAGAAGTGCTCTCCGAAAGTTTTCAATTATTCGGCTTTGAGCCATTGGAAACACCTTCTTTTGAATTGGCAGAAACACTTACCGGAAAATATGGAGACGAAGGTGATCGTCTGATCTTTAAAATTCTCAATTCAGGAGAAAAGCTTAAAAAAGCAGATACCCAAGCCTTGGCCGACGGTCAGTTAGGGGTTTTTGCTCGATCATTGGCCGAAAAAGCGCTACGCTATGACCTCACGGTTCCTTTTGCCCGATATGTGGCTCAAAATCGGAACACTTTATCCTTTCCTTTTCGTCGCTACCAAATTCAGCCGGTTTGGAGAGCCGATCGACCCCAACACGGCCGGTTCCAGGAGTTTTTTCAATGCGACGCCGATATGGTCGGGCCTGAGTCACTCTGGCAAGAGGTAGAAATGCTACAGTTATACGATTTCGTATTTGATCGTCTAAACCTATCTGGGGTTCGTCTGCAACTCAATCATCGAGGTATCTTGGCCGGACTTGCATGCTTAATGGATGCTGAAGATAAGTTTATAGACTTGACGGTAGCCTTGGATAAAATCGATAAAATTGGTTTGGATCGTGTGATGGAAGAACTCCAATCTAAAGGGTTTAGTTCGGACGCCTGTAGTCAACTAACTCGTGTTTTGGCCCTTGAAGGAAGTCCTTTAGATCAATTAGATCAGCTAACCGAAATCTTAGATGAACAACCCCAAGCCCTTAAAGCTATTGAAGATTTAAGATGGATTATTCAAACCCTGGAGGACTCCGGTTTACAACAGATCGCTTTGGACTTTAATTTAAGTCTGGCGCGTGGCTTGAACTACTACACCGGGATGATCGTCGAGGTGAACCCTCCGGAAACGGTAAAAATGGGATCGATAGCTGGTGGAGGCAGATACGCCAACTTAACGGAGACTTTTGGTCTTTCTGATATGAGTGGGATCGGTATTTCCTTTGGTTTCGATCGGATCTATCTCGTTTTGGAAAGTTTAAATCTTTTTCCAGAGAATCTTCATCAGGAATTTTCTCCTATTTTTTTTACCTATCTGGACGAAGTTTCTGCTCATTTTGCACAGGAAACCATTAGGGGCTTAAGACAAAAAAATATTGCTTGTTCTTTTTACCCACAACCTGCCAAAATCAAAAAGCAGTTGGCCTATGCACATCAAAAGGGTTTTAAACAAGTTGTTCTCTATGGGGGGCACGAACAAGATAAAGGGGTATTTATCATCAAAAATATGGAAACAGGTGAACAGACCGAATATCCAATTGCAGAAGCTGTAGCGGTATTAACTCAATTAAGTTCTTAAGCATTTAGGAACGTAAATGTTCATCGGTAACCGAGGGTTTCTTGTAGGGATTAAAGGGTTGCCGCAGTAGATGCCCAATTTTAGAATTGTTTTCCGGGTCATAGAACATATCGACTCCGTAAACGATCTTTTCCCGATCCAGATATAAATAGGTGCCAAATAGGCGATCCCAGACGGAAAAAATATTACCGTAGTTGGCATCGGTAAACGGCAGGCGATAGTGGTGGTGAATCTTGTGCATGTCTGGAGAAACAATAAAATAGCTCAAGATTTTATCCAGTTGCTTAGGGAGTTTGATGTTCGCATGATTAAACTGGGTTGCCACAACCGATAGGGATTGATATAACATTATAATTCCAATGGAAGCGCCTACGGTAAAAACCCCAAGCAGCGTAAAAACAAAACGCACGACACTTTCCAAAGGATGATGTCGATTCGCTGTAGTGGTATCGACATGATGATCGGAATGATGAACCAAATGAATCATCCAAAGCGGTTTAACTTGGTGTTCTACATAGTGGGGGAGATAAGCCCCAATGAGGTCCATCAATAACAATCCAATCAAGACAAAGGCCCATAGAGGCATGTCTGGTAGGAGATATAGAAGTCCAAATTCTTGGGCAACAACCCAATCTGAAGTGGCGACTAAAATAAAGGCCAAGGCAAAGTTGATGACAATGGTAGTTGCCGTAAAAAAGAAATTAGTCCCCGCGTGTTTCCATTTTTTATAGGGAAGACCAAATAAGGGCAATTGTCCCTCAATGATCCAAAAAAAGGTGATCCCTCCAACGAGTATAAGACTTCTGTGCAAAGACGGGATCGTTTCAAAGTAAGCTAGTATCGTTTCCATTCTGAACCCTAATAGATTTCGAATATACAAAGAGTTTTTTAATACCGATCAGGACTTCTGAAGCCATGCTTCTACTTCGTTAATTACGGTCGCATCCCACAGAATCCTGTAATGCCCTAAATCTTCTAATGGGAAAAAATCTGCATGATTTAGTGCTTTTGCTGCATTTTGGGCCTGCCAGAAAGGAATGATTTTATCAGTTTTGGAATGAAAAATAGCTGTTTTCGGGAACCGATCGATATATTTTTGGCTGTGTTGCATGTCCAATTCATCCAAGGGAAATTCAATCCGTTTTTCAATACGTTGAATTAAGTTATTTACGGTCGAGGATTTTACCCGAAAGGGTTCGAGCATATGATCCAGATAGTCGCGAAAAGCATTTGGGGCAGTGATCGCCACCCATTTTTCTAATGTGAGGTCCTTGTTTCGTATCATGGAGAATACGGTACAAACACTCCCAAAAGAATGACTGACAATCAATGCTGGCTGCAAACGTTTAACTTGAGCGGTCACAAAATCAATGTATTCAAACATATGTACTTTTGCCCGGGAACTTTCTCCATGCGCAGGACCATCTATGGCGATCATTTGATAGCCCAATTTGGGCAGAAGCTCTGAAAAGGCCCCAAAATTTCCGGCATTTCCTTCCCACCCGTGGATGCAAAGGGCTACCGGATTTTCGGGATTTCCCCAACGGTATTCTTGAACTTTGAAATTTTGATAGGAAAAGGTTTTCCGGCTTGCAGATTCAAGTTTTTGGATTTCTTTCGTCCGGCGTTTTAGTTTTCGAGGACTTCGCATCTGATAATCGATTAAATAAGAAGCTCCACGAGCACTAATGTTTTCGAGTATTTTGAATACAGTAAAAAGGAGTTGCTGCAAAGTTGTATATTTATATTTTTAAGAACGAGCGAATTAGTTTTAGGGGAACGAATTTAAATGAAGTTTGATGGATATCTTAAAAGATTTAAAATATTTATTTGCCTACACCGTACCTGCAGTTACCTATTTATCTCTTCAATTTCCGGAGGGCTGGTGGAGTTATGGAGCAGTGATTTATGCCTTTGGTGTAATTCCTTTGGTAGAGATTTTTGTCCGCTCTGCCGATGAAAATTTAACTCCAGAACAGATTGATACTCGAAAAACCCAATGGTTTTTTGATGTACTTCTCTATGTCAATCCCTTTTTAGTTTTTGCTTTGGTCGCTTTTGGATTTTATCAATGGCAAACCCTTTCTTTAACCACCGCAGAACAAATCGGGATGATCCTTTCACTTGGAATCTGCTTGGGAACCAATGGTATCAATGTAGCGCACGAATTGGGGCATCGCAAGTCAAGAGGCGAACGTACGCTGGCGAAACTATTGCTCTTACCCTCTCTGTATATGCATTTTTATATTGAACATAATTTTGGCCATCACCGCAATGTAGCCACACCCGCCGATCCGGCTTCTGCACCATTTGGAAAAACGGTTTATGAATTTTGGTTACGTTCCGTTTTAGGTCAATATATCAATGCCTGGAAATTGCAGCACCAATTACTTTCCAATCGAAAAAACTCTTGGTTTTCAATCCAGAATGACATGCTATTTTACCTCATTTTTCAAACTATTTATCTCTGGCTAATCTTTACAGTTTTTGGTCTTTCAGGGCTAATTTTTGGAGCCAGTATAGCTTTGGTTTCTATTTTGCTCCTGGAAACGATTAATTATATCGAACATTATGGGTTGGCGCGTATACAAAAACCTTCGGGACGCTATGAGCGAGTATTACCCCAACATTCCTGGAATTCCAATCACTTGATTGGTCGGATAGTTCTATATGAACTCACACGTCATAGCGATCATCATTTTCTGGCCACCAAGAAATATCAAATTTTAGAAAATCATACGAACAGCCCGCAGTTGCCTTTTGGTTATCCCACTGCGATGTTAACCGCTATGGTGCCCCCCCTTTGGTTTTGGATTATGAATCCTATGGTGCCTCAAGAAATGCGTCTAACCTAATCCTGATTTCAATAACTCTGGCTAACAGGCTGAAAGCATCTGTTCTTCCGTTCCTTCATTTTGGATGCCATGTGCTTCCATATTTCTAATTCCTAAAAAAGTATTTTAAACGATATTTCAAGATTTTGTTTATTCCCGAGAGCAGAGTTATTTTCATGCTGAACAATACCCTTAGATGGAAATTGTGGAAGCGGTTGCATCAGTTGATCCAAAACAGATTTTTTATGATAGACATTAATAAATTTAAATGCCTCATATACAAAAAGTTTAATAAAAAATTTAGATTACACACTTTCTAGATGAATACCGATTATACATCCAATAAAATTTTTAAACTGTCTAAAAATCAAATTGATGAATATCATTACAATAATTGTATTCACCTGAACCAAGTTTTGTCTTCTGAGTTCCTAATCGAGCAACAAAAGTTGATCGCCAATGAAGTACTGGAAACTGACGAGAGCCAGACGCCACTTGAAAAACGAAACACCTATGGAAAAGCTATCGACACCCCCTTAAATCCCGTCCTATATTCTAAAACCAAGGATTGATTCACACCTTAACAACACCTAACCTTTGTTCAACAATTGGTTTAAATTGTAGGGATTAAGATTGGGAGTTTTCTGGATTTTCAGTCTTTTTCTTTTTCTCTTTTTTCTTGCTAAAACTTACTTTCAGTGCTAAAATATGGTAATTGGCGGTCGCTTGAGAATCTTCAACATCTTGTTCGAAGATGTATCGAAACGCAAGTGAGAGTTGCTTGTTTAATTTCTTTTTGCTCCCCACTCCATAGCGGTATGAAATTTCGTTTGGGGCCTCCAAAGTTTTGAGCGCTTCAAAGAAAAATTTAGGGTCTAATGACCAATTTTTTATTTTCCATTCATAGCTCGGTCGGAAACGCCATTTTTGCTTGCTACGGTTTTCCCGATCCAAAGAAATTCGGTTCTGATAGCCCAAGCGCAAAGACAGATTTCCATGGGGAACTTTAAATTTTTTTTCCAGATTTATGCGATAACGCAGCATGTTTTCAAAGCCTTGAATGCCTCCTTTGGTATCGTTACGATAGAGATACCTTAGTTCGGCACCAATTTCCCAACGTTTTTTGGGTGCAAACATCAGGGTCGCTTCCGTGATATGACTGTCTACTGTTCGCAAGTCTTCTTTGAGTCGAAACAGTTGACTGAATTCCGCGTCCCAACGTTTGTGGAGTTCAGTCTTATATTCTACAGCTGACCAAAGCTTGGTTGAAGATTCTTGCGCTTTTCCAATTGAGGAAAAGAGGAGTATTCCTCCCATACAGATGTATTTAAAATTCATAAGCTTTAAATAAATAAATGGACGACCACCTGTTGCTGCAGCAGGTCTACCTTAACCAACTGATATTCTAAAGTAGAGAGCCCCAAATTTTTTTGTTGGATTTCCATTTGACGATGGATGGTGGCTTCTACTTCTTTCTCAGGATAGGGCAGATGAATCACAATACGGGATTTGTTGGCTTGATTCGATGAGGAAGGGAGTACATCTCCAAGGGATCGGAGCATAAACCTTTCCCCAATAAAGATAGCCAATAAGACAATTCCGTTGATAGTGATTAATTCCCAAACAGATAAAAACTTATCGGAAAGGGCATTGATTACCGCCATTCCGATGGTGACAAAAAGATACGTCATTTCTTCAGTGGCAAGGGGTTCGGTCCGGTAGCGAATGATTCCAAAAATGGCAAATAGTCCTAAAGCCATTCCCAAATTTAAATCGAAATTCTTCAGCGTATAACACAGAAAGTATACGATTAGACTAATCATAAAAAAGCTAAACGAATAGCGGAGTAAACGTGCATATTTCGCGGTTAACCCAATCATCAACCCGATAAATACTCCATTGACCAACAAACGGATGGCAGCCGATGACCAGTCCATAGTGGTTTCCATAAGAGCAACAATCATTCCTTTGGTTTCTGGTAAAGATAAACTTTCGTGGGAAATGGGATTTTGATGGTCATTGAAACGAGACCAGATATACCAGCCAGAGCACGACTTATAAAGCTTTGGAGTAGTGCAGATAGCTTTCATTTTAACAGAGTTTAAAATGTTCGCAAAACTGCTATCTGTGTACTGTTTGTGTACTGTTTTGAAAATACCCCCTGATGATCAGGGGGGTTATCTTCATTTGCGGAGAGAGAGGGATTCGAACCCCCGGAGGTGTGACCCTCAACGGTTTTCAAGACCGCCGCATTCGACCACTCTGCCATCTCTCCAAGAGCGTTGCAAATATATTTAATTTTTTCCGACTTCCATTCCATAATTTCCATAGGTACGAACACTCATTAATCCCTACTTTTACATCAAATCCCTTTTATGGATTCCCCTTTTGAACTTTTACTATTAATCGCAGCCGGCTTTGCAGCCGGAATTATCAATACCCTTGCGGGGGGAGGTTCCTTAATCATTCTTCCGTTATTGATTTTT
>JBMYNJ010000062.1:0-9155 GCA_049598145.1 Flavobacteriaceae bacterium
CTCATTAAACCCCTGGTATTGTGATATCGGGGGTTTAATTTTATATTTGCACGCCTAAAAAGCACAAAAAACAACTATAATGCAGAATAGCTCTTTAGTACGGATTTTTGCAATCCTGTTTGGTTTGGTTAGCCTATACCAACTTTCTTATACTTTTATTGCGAGTAATCAAGAGGATAAAGCACGTAAGTTTGCTCAAATGCAAGTTCGTGCCGATTTGCCCAATGTCGTGGAACTTCGCGCCAAAGCTGAAGCCGATTATTTAGATTCGATCGGGAACAATCCTATTTTTGGTTTTACTTCTTACAACGATGCCAAGGGGAAAGAACTCAATAAAGGTTTAGACCTTAAAGGAGGGATTAATGTGATTCTTCAAATTTCGGTTAAAGATATCCTTAAGGGATTGGCTGAAAACTCTAAAAACCCTTCATTTAATAAGGCCTTAGCAGATGCCGATATACTTCAGAAAAGTGCAGATGAACCTTATGTGGAGTCTTTTTTCAAGGCTTTTGAAAATCTAGGAGGCGGTGAAAAATTAGCTACTCCGGATATTTTCGCCAATCGAACACTTAGTGATGAAATCAATTACGAAATGAGCAATGATGCAGTGCAAGTGGTGATTCGGCGCAAGATAGACGAGTCGATTGTTTCCGCATTTGAGGTCCTTCGTAAGCGTATTGATAAATTTGGAGTAACTCAACCCAATATCCAACGTTTGGGTACTTCTGGAAGAATTTTAGTAGAACTTCCCGGAGCTAAGGACGTCGATCGAGTCAAAAATTTATTGCAAAGCACCGCCCAGTTAGAATTTTGGGAAACCTTTAAAGGAGAAGCCTTTTTACCGTTTTTAGCTCAAGCCAATGCGCTGATTCAAGAACAAAAAACCGATGACAAATCAGAAACAGCGGAAGAAACCACTGAAAGTGCAATTGACGACCTCTTAGCGGATGTGGAAACCCCTGACAGTTTGGCGCAAGAGGCCAATCCTATTCTTGATAAAATTTTGGGATATGGCTACCAAGGAGGTCCAATCATTGCCCAATTTGCCAGTAAAGATCAAGAATTAATACAATCGTATTTGGACACCCCTGATGTTCGCAGATTACTCCCAAAGGAATACCGTTACGTCAAATTTGCATGGGGAAAACCTCAGGTCGGGGCTGAGACTTTAGAGTTGTATGCGCTTCGATCCAACCGTGAGGATCAACCGCCACTTTCGGGGGGAGTAGTGGTAGATGCTTTGCAAACTTATGATCAACTCGGAAATCCAGCAGTTTCTATGCAAATGAACGCAACCGGAGCTCGAATTTGGGAAAACATGACTGGGAAAGCCTTTAAAGAAGCAAGCAACATCGCTATTGTGTTAGATAACGTGGTGTATTCGGCTCCGGGAGTGAGTAAAGGAGCTATCACTGGAGGTCGTTCAGAAATTTCAGGAGATTTTCAGTTAAATGAAGCCATTGACTTAGCCAATGTACTTCGTGCAGGTAAACTTCCTGCATCTGCAGATATTATTCAATCCGAGATAGTAGGGCCTTCCTTAGGAAAAGAAGCCATTGAAAGCGGAATCTATTCTTTTGCGATTGCATTGATCATTGTATTGCTCTGGATGGTGTTTTATTACAGTACTGGAGGATTGTTTGCCAACGTGGCTTTGCTTTTAAATATTCTTTTAATTTTCGGAATTTTAGCGGGCTTAGGAGCTGTTCTTACTTTACCCGGTATTGCGGGTATTGTCTTAACCATTGGTATTTCTGTGGATGCAAACGTTCTTATCTTTGAGCGTATTCGTGAGGAATTAAACAAGGGCAAAGGTCAATTAAAATCCATCGCAGACGGATTCAATAATGCCTTATCTTCCATCTTAGATGCCAATATCACCACTGGATTAACGGCACTTATTCTCTTTACTTTTGGAACAGGCCCGATCAAAGGTTTTGCTACGACTCTATTAATAGGGATTGCCACCTCTTTATTTACAGCAATTTTTATTACCCGCCTGATGATCGATTCTCGTGCGCTAAAAGGAAAAACAGTTGGTTTTGCTTCTCCTGCGACACGCAACTGGTTTGCCTCTATCGACATTGCTTTTTTGTCCAAAAGAAAGGTCGCCTATATCGTTTCCGGTATTTTAGTCGCCCTGAGTTTAGGTTCCTTGGCAACAAACGGTTTGAATCAAGGGGTTGATTTTGTAGGAGGTCGGTCTTACACAGTACGTTTTGATCAACGGATGAACCCCTCTGAAGTTGAGTCGGCTTTGAGTACCGCTTTCGGGAGTGCTGAGGTGAAGACCTATGGTGCCGAAAATCAATTAAAAATCACGACCAAATACAAAGTCAACGAAGAGGGTACTGAAGTAGATCAAGAAATTCAAGAAAAACTTTATACAGGTTTACAACCCTATTTAGCCGACGGTACGACTTATGAGAGTTTTGTCAATGGGGCTGAAAATAAAACGGTAGGAATCATGTCCTCCATCAAAGTAGGACCTACCATTGCAGATGATATTAAAAATAATTCCTTCCTGGCAGTAATTGGATCCTTAATCGTAGTTTTCCTTTACATACTGGTGCGTTTTCGCAAGTGGCAGTTCTCTCTTGGGGCCGTAGCAGCCGTGTTCCACGATGTGTTGGTTGTATTAGGAATTTTTTCCATTACCTATAAAGTGATGCCATTTAATATGGAAATTAACCAAGCATTTATTGCGGCGATTTTAACCGTAATTGGATACTCATTGAACGACACCGTGGTGGTTTTTGACCGCATTCGAGAGTATGTGAACGATCACAGCAAATGGGCTTTCGACAATACCGTTAATAAAGCATTGAGCAGTACTTTAAGTCGTACCTTAAATACTTCATTAACCACTTTATTGGTGCTTTTGGCCATCTTTATTTTTGGAGGCGAATCCATCCGAGGATTTATGTTTGCTCTGATTATTGGAGTTTTGGTAGGAACCTATTCATCGGTATTTATTGCTACTCCGGTAATGTATGATACCCAAAAGAAACAAGACACTGAAGAAAATTAAATCTCAAAAAGAAAGTCTGAAACTATAAAAGCCGCTTGAAAGCGGCTTTTTTTATGGTTTTTGTCGAAAAATAATTTGTAGATGACCCAAATGGTGTTTGCTGTGCCAGGCATACATGGGAATGGCCTCAAAGATGGGGACTTTGTCGTTCATTTCCGGATGAAAAAAACTACGGGAATAGGCATTTTTATCAAGAGACTCCAGGAAGTCTACCATCCGTTGATGTACTCCTTTGATTAGGGACATACTGGCGGAAACATTGCTTTGAGTCGCATCGATTTGTTCCGCCCAATCCCCTTCGTTATAGGCTTTTATGGTTGGACAATCTTCCAAAGCGGCAAATTTAAAGCGTAAGTAGCTGTGCATATGACTGTCGGCAATATGGTGAACCAGCTGTGCTGCAGTCCAACCTTCTGGTCGATAGGAGGTTTGCCATAATTCGGGAGTAAACTGTGCGATTAAAGTTTCGAGTTCTACAGGGAAATTCCGGAGGATTTCTAAAGATTTTTCAATCAAACTAAGGTCTAACTGCTTGGGGCTGATAAAATGTCCTATCGGATATTGTAGGGGTTCCAAACTCATTTTTCTAAAGATGGGGTCGGTCTAAAGGCTAAAAATAAGCCTAAGGCGACCAGTGGGATGCTTAGCCATTGTCCAGTGCTGAGTCCGGGCAAATATTTTTCGAATCCACCCTGTGAGGCTTTTACGAATTCTACAATGAAACGAATTCCAAAAATCCCAGCAAAAAAGAGGCCTAACAAAAATCCGGGCTTGTCCTTTTTAGGGGATTGGTATAGATTTCTAAGAATAAAAAATAAGATCAAATACCCAACGGCTTCATAAAGTTGCGCCGGGTGTCTGGGCAAAACTTCTCCTCTGTTTTGAAAGACGACTCCAAAATTTGTACCCGTATAGTTTCCTACAATTTCGGAATTAAAGAAATTCCCTACCCGTATAAAAAAGCCAGCTAAGGCTACCACTACAGCCAGACGGTCTAAAATCCATAAGAACGGCTTGAATTTATATTTTCTTTGAAAAAGATACATTCCACTCAAAATCCCGATTACTGCTCCATGGCTGGCCAATCCACGAAAACCTACAAACTCATATCCGCCTGTTGAAGTTTCCCGGATGGGCAAAAAGATTTCAATCAAGTGATTCTGATAATATTCCCATGAATAAAAGATCACCTCTCCTAATCGAGCCCCAATCAGGGTGGCAATAACCATATAGGCCAAATAGGGGTCTAGATATTTTTCGTCTACTCCTTCCTTTCGGAACATCCGTTGCATCATCCGATACCCTAAAGCAAAAGCAATGACGAACATTAAGCTGTAGATATGCAAACCAAAACCTCCAATCTCAAATAAGGTTTTACTAGGAGCCCAATTGACTTTTAAAAAATACATAGTTATCGTTTGGTTTAAAATTAAGAATTAATGGGAATTTAGGGTACAGGATCGTGCCCAGAACTTCCCCAAGGATGACATTTTAAAATTCTTTTGATACCCAACTGTGTCCCTTTAACCAGTCCGTGTTTCTGTAAGGCTTCAATAAAATAGGCCGAACAGCTGGGCTGAAATCTACAGCTGGCAGGTGTTAGGGGTGAGATCAGTTGTTGATAAATACGGATCAAAAAAATGAGTAGTAGGCGAATCAAAGTCAAAGACTTAAGAGTTGAGTTGGTAAGTAGTCCCTTCTTTACTGTCTTGGATTTGGATTCCACCGGCAGCGAGTTGATCGCGAATCTGGTCTGCTAAGGCAAAGTTTTTTTGCTGTCGGGCTTCTTCGCGAAGATTAATCAACACTTGCATAGCAATATCCAAGGCTGGAGTTTCAGCGGAATCAACTGTTGGTTGTTCTTGAAATAAACCCATTACTTCAAAAATAAAACCTTTCATGCCTTGACCTATAGTATCAATTTGAGTTTTATTTAAACCGATTTGTCCTAGGTGCGCCTGTTGAATGATTTTGGCCGCTTCAAAAAGTTGAGCAATTAGGATGGGGCTGTTAAAATCATCGTTCATGGCATCGTAGCAGCTTTGGAGCCATTGTTCCGGATCAAAACTTGCTGTAACTTCTCCTGGGCGAAGCTCACTCAAAAGCTCCAAGGCATCCATAAGTCTTTGATATCCCTTTTCAGAGGCTAATAAGGCTTGTTCACTAATGTCTACTATACTTCTGTAGTGGGCCTGAAGCAAGAAAAAACGTACCACAGCCGGGCTAAATGGTTTAGAAAAGAGTTCGTTTTTACCTGTAAATAGTTCTTCCGGAAGGATATTGTTACCGGTAGATTTGGCCATTTTCTTCCCGTTTAGGGTCAGCATATTGGCATGCAACCAATACCGAACAGGTGCTTTTTTATTGACCGCTTCGGCCTGTGCAATTTCACATTCATGGTGGGGAAATTTTAAGTCCATGCCTCCTCCATGAATATCGAATTGCTCTCCTAAGTACTTTGTGCTCATAGCAGTACATTCCAGATGCCAGCCGGGAAATCCGTCTCCCCAGGGGGATGGCCAACGCATGATGTGTTGTGGCTCTGCCTTTTTCCATAAGGCAAAATCTTGAGGATTTTTTTTATAGGATTGTCCATCCAGGCTTCGCGTATTGTGAATCAGGTCTTCGATTTTCCGACCGCTTAGTTTCCCATAGCGTTCTTGTTTGTTAAAAGCCAGGACATCAAAATAGACCGATCCATTTTTTTCATAGGCTAATCCTTCTTTCAATATCGCTTTTACCAATTCGATCTGTTCTACAATATGACCTGTCGCGGTAGGCTCGATACTGGGTGGATGCGTGTTAAATTTCTCCAAGGTTTGATGAAAGTCCACCGTATAGCGCTGTACCACTTCCATAGGCTCTATTTGCTCGAGGCGCGCCTTTTTTGCGATTCTATCTTCACCACTGTCTTCATCGTTTTCTAAATGTCCGGCATCAGTAATATTTCGAACATAACGAACTTTATAACCTAAAAACTTCAGATAACGATATATTAAATCGAAGGAGATAAACGTGCGACAGTTTCCTAAATGCACATTACTGTAGACCGTGGGGCCACACACATACATGCCTACATGACCAGGGGTAATACTTTTAAAAATTTCTTTGCTACCTCCAAGGGAGTTATAGACTTTTAGTGGGCCTTTCATTAAAATTCGGTATCAATTTTAAGGTACTCTAAAAAGGCTCTTTGATGGATTTCTTGTTTAAATGCCCCCCCATACTCCGCTGTAACGGTACTGCTTGCCACGTCGCGGATTCCACGGGAGTTTACACAGAGATGTTTGGCATCAATGACACAAGCCACATCGGGAGTGTTTAATACCTTTTGAAGTTCGTGAACGATCTGTAGGGTGAGCCGTTCCTGAACCTGTGGTCTTTTGGCGTAGTAGTCTACAATTCGATTCATCTTAGACAGTCCAACCACGGTGCCATTAGAAATATAAGCCACATGCGCTTTTCCGATAATGGGTAGTAAATGATGTTCGCAAGTGGAGTAGAGGGTAATGTTTTTTTCAACCAACATTTCCCCATATTTATATTTATTGTCAAAAGTAGAGGCTTTGGGTTTTCGGTCGGGATGTAAACCTCCAAAAATATCTTTGACAAACATTTTGGCCACTCGTTTTGGGGTTCCTTTTAAGCTATCGTCTGTAAGGTCCATTCCCAAGATATGAAGAATATCCACCATTTTACTTTGAATGGCCTCAATTTTTTCTTCATCACTTCGCTCAAAAGCATCGGGTCGGATCGGCGTTTCGGCAGAGCTGCTGAGATGATCGTGATCACAAGAGTCTTCCGTTAGATTAACTTTTTCTAATTTCATAACTGTACCAAAGTGCAAAGATAACCTTTTTCGTTCGTTTCCTAAGGCTGCTTCAGGCTAGATTCGTTTGTGGTTTAAAGACGGAATACATAGGAAACAACCACTTGTAAGGGACGAAAGTTAAGGGTGTAGTGGTCATCAAGCCCTGTGGAATAAAGTTCTTGACTCAAAAGCCGTTCACGCTTGACTAAGGCCAAATTAAGAGCACTAGCGCCCATATCATAGCCTACCCCAATGCTGTAGCTATTGTTTTCCTGAGTTAAACTGCTTTGGAGTGCTCCCTCAGTTGAATAACCTGCTCTGAGGCTAATCTGGTCGTTTACGCGTATTTCACTTCCAACACGAAGAAAATTACTTCGTATAAATTCATTTTTAATTCGGTCGTTTAAGCCAGCAAAATAGCTGCTGTTTTGATCTTCAAAACGAGTGTTTTGAGGATTTTGGGTGCCAAAATCTATACTAATTAAGCCACGCCCTTTAAAGGTATAAGCCATACTTAAAGTGAGTTTGGAGGGAGTGCGGAGGTCGTATTCGGGATAACCATTAATCACGCCGGGATCAATAATTTCAGATATCAGCTGATTGTTGTCCAAATAGTCTACATCCAGGCGCTGTTTGGTTTCATCCACAAAGGTAAACCAGGTAGGACTTTGGTAACTCAATCCCACTCGAAGATCATTGTACAAGGCAATGACTCCAAGATCGAATGATAGCCCTCTGCCTAAACTGCTCAATTCGTTGGCAAAATAAGTGTATTGAAGACCTGAGTTGGTGGCATACCCACGTTCTTCTAATCCATTAGACTCTTCATATTCTACTTGATGACTGTTGATATTCAGCCCAATATGAAATTTATTTTGATACGCTGCACTAAAATTAAAGGTGAATTTCCGATGATAGCCACTACTTTCCACTAGAAATTGATGATTCCGTCGATCATAAATGGCGTTGGAGCTGTATTGAGTATTATTGTCGTCATAGCTATCCGGATTAATTATATATCCTTGATAGCCTAAGAAGGCTTGCTGAGTACCATAGCCGTAGACCTCACCTATATCGGCATAGGCATCGCCGTAGGTTTCGCCCTGAAGCAATTCTAACTGGCTTAGTGCATTGCCTTGCGCATAATTTAAAAAGTAGGCGTCCAGACCATTGTTGGGATTATTTCCGCTCACCCGATACACTCGGTTAAAGTCTTGTAGGCGCTGAATATTAAATCCAAAGCTCACTTTAGTCCAATCATCTTCATCACCTTCCATCACAAAAACACCTCCAAATTGGGGAAATCTGAATCGATCTTTACTGGATTCTTCTGCACTAGAAAAATAGGCACTTTCAATATTTTGGTTGGTGAGTTGGGCACTTAAACCCAATTCGGTATATAAAAAAACGGAACTTCCAGCGGGATTGAGACTCATCCCAGATAAATTGCCTCCCAAGGCGCCAAAGGCTCCTCCCATGGCTGTGAATCGGGCATCCCCAGGTATATCGGCTGCATTGTAACGGAGGACATCACTAAGGGTTTGGCTCCAAATTGGAGTTGAAACCGTTAAAAAAAGGCATAACAATAGCGGGATAATCTTTTTCATAGCTTTAAGATAATTTGATTGGATGCAAAAATTTATCTTCCACCTCCTCGACTTCGGCCGGCGGTAACTGTTCCTCTGGAGGAAGAACTCCCCCCGCCGCCAGAACTCCCCCGGTAGGATGAAGAGCGACTCGGAGCACTGCTGGAACGGCTTCTGGAAGTTGAGTAATTAGTTTTTGAATTGCTGCTGTTTCGATAGGTATTCGAACTTCGATTCGAATTGCTTTGGCTGGAACGGGTATTTCGAATACTCGAGCTCTGTTCCTTCATCTTACGATTTAAATATTGTTGTTGGGCACGTGAGAGATTGGCCGTTTGATCAATCCTGGACGTCTGAGGGCGATTTCTTCCCACAGTTTTCGGACTCCGTTGCGCGTCTGCAGCCGATCGACTTTTTATTAGCTCTGGAGATGCATTTGAGGAATTTTCTCCGGAAGAGGGTCGGGAACGTCCGTTAATTATACGGATTCCATTCGCAGAATCGTTACGGTCACTTAATTGGGGTACTTCAATTGATCCACCTCCAAGACTGCTTATTGCAGACTGGCGACTGGTGCGATTGGTAGGGGTATTTGCTCCACGATTACTGTTGACACGACTGTAGCTTCTTCGGGTTTCCCGAGAGCGATCCGGTCCTTGATTCCAGGGGGAAAAGCCATTGTATCGATTGTAACGATCCCAGTAACGATAGGGTTGTGACCAACCCC
>JBMYNJ010000063.1:0-8703 GCA_049598145.1 Flavobacteriaceae bacterium
CCAACCCTCAGAGCCGAAATCTGATATTCTATCCAGTTGAACTACTGGGCCATTGGGAGGCAAAAATACCGATTTCTGGTGAGAGATAAAAGAGCCTTTAGCTCAGTTTGCTTTTTACGACGGTAGAAATGGTTTTACCATCGGCCTGTCCAGCCATTTTCTGATTGGCCATCCCCATGACACGGCCCATATCTTTCATGCTGGAAGCGCCCGTTTCTGCTATGATGTTCTCAACAATCGCTTCTACTTCTTCGGGAGTGAGTTGTTTGGGGAGAAAAGCAGCAATTACTTCGGCTTGAGCTTCTTCCGGCTCGGCTAGGTCTGCACGGTTCTGCTCTTTAAAGATGCTTGCACTATCGCGTCTTTGCTTGACGAGTTTTTGTAAAATTTGGATTTCTTGTGCCTCATCTAGCCCATCTGAGGCACCACCACTAGTTTTGGCTAATAAGATGGCCGATTTTATGGCACGAAGGGCCTCTAAACGAAGACTGTCCTTAGCGCGCATAGCAGCTTTTAATTCGGAAGTTAATTGTTGTTCTAAAGACATAATTTAATCGACATTATCGTGTAAAAAAGAATTGTTGAGGCGCAGTTGCAATTCGTCATTGCTGTCGGAACCTAAGCTGAGTCTTGAGTTTTCAGGTTTTTCTTGATCCGGACTCAAACTAACTCCCTGGCGCTTATAAGCCGGCTGTTTTTCCATTTCTTCCAATCGGGCCACACTATTGGAAAAGGTGTGATTAAACTTTTTTAATTGTTCTATCCGTTTGGCATTGGCTTGGGTCAAGGAACTTTGAATGGAACGATCAAATGGACTTTGACTTTCTTCTTCATCTTCTGCTTTTACCGGAGGTCTTTCTTCTGAAGTCGGTGGAGTTTTTTGGGCGTGTAAGGACATTTGTAGGGCCTCTTCCACTTCGGGTGATTGTGCTGCTTTATCTTCTTCAGAATCTTCTAGGACCCCAACAACCTGTTTCGAAGTGTTTTCTTCTGTGCCCTCAAAAGTGCTGTTTAAAGGCATCTCGAAATCCAGAGCGATCTGCTGCTCTTGTTCGGGCTCTAACCATTGGGCATCCACCACTTCAATATCCGCCAACTCGGGACTCACATCTCGGAATTCAAATACAGGGGTGGTTTCCAATTCTTCTTCGACAATGGTCGCAGCTATGGGGTCTACAGGGGCTACTACCTCATTTGCAGAGGGATTCACTTGCTCATACTCCACTTCTATATCGGCCAAAATTTCGTTTAATTCTATCAAAGGGTTTTCTTCGAGAGCAGTGATCTCCTCATCTGTCCTTTGAACTTCGGCTGGGGAATCTGTTGGTTCTTTTTCGGGTTCTTCCTCTAACTGGTGAACGACAATTGGTGTTTCCACATTCACTGGAGATTCTACTGCCACAGGCTCTTTAGATTCCAATACTTGGGCTGCGGTTTGCTCTTCCTCCAGCGTATGTATAATTTTTTTGGCTTCGGTGTTTACGATCTGATGTTGCTGCTCCAATCCAAAGCCCGTGGCAATAATGGTAACCGAAATGGTGTGCCCCAAACTGGAGTCGTCTCCAATACCCATAATGATGTTCGCATTGTTCCCAGCTTCGGTTTGTATAAAATCGTTGATCTCTCCAATTTCATCGATGGTAATCTCTTCAGTTCCCGAAACAATTAGTAGCAATACATTTCGGCAGCCTGTAATTTTATTGTCGTTTAGTAAAGGAGAATCCAACGCTTTGGTGATCGCATCCTGTGCTCGATTGTTTCCGGAAGCGGTTCCCGATCCCATAATTGCAGAGCCGCTCTTGGTCAGCACTGCTTTGGCATCTTTTAGGTCGATGTTTTGGGTGTAGTGATGTGTGATCACTTCAGCGATTCCTTTAGCAGCCGTTGCCAAGACTTCATCGGCTTTAGCAAAGCCTGCTTTAAAACCTAGGTTACCGTAAACTTCCCGCAACTTATTATTATTAATAACGATCAAAGAATCTACCCGTTCCTTGAGGCGTTCCAAACCGTTTTGGGCTTGTTCCAAGCGGAGTTTTCCCTCAAACTGAAATGGCATGGTCACAATCCCCACGGTTAAAATATCCAGCTCTTGAGCCAAATCAGCGATAATAGGGGCTGCACCTGTTCCTGTTCCACCGCCCATTCCTGCCGTAATAAAAAGCATTTTGGTTTGGGTGGATAAGAGCGCACGAATATCTTCTAAACTTTCTTCTGCCGCTCGAGCCCCTACATCCGGATTGGCCCCAGCACCCAAGCCCTCAGTAAGTGCCGCTCCTAATTGAATTTTAATGGGTACCGGGCTTTCACTTAAAGCTTGTGCATCGGTATTGCTCACCACAAAATCGACTCCAACGATTCCCTGGCGAAACATATAGTTGATGGCGTTACTTCCTCCACCCCCTATTCCCATGACTTTTATCACATTGCTTTTGTTCTTGGGAAGATCAAAACTAAATTCATTTGTTTGTTGAGTTTCCATAACTGAAGTGGATTAGGCGTTATCTAAGAAGGTTTTAAATTTTTCAACCCATTTTTCAAAACTGGATTGGCGTGCGATTTGTGTTTTTTGAGAAATGGTCTCCGATTCATGATCGGTCTGAGCATCGTCTGCTTCAGGAATTTCTGCTGCATCTAAGGTAGGTTGAGACTCAATGGCATCCATCAACAATCCCACGGCAGTAGCATACATAGGGCTAGAAACTTCTTCCGAAGAATCACCCGCCAAATGTTCACTAGGATACCCTATACGAGTGTCCATCCCAGTGATATACTCCACCAATTGCTTTAAATGTTTAAGCTGGCTCCCCCCTCCGGTCAGCACAATTCCTGCGATAAGTTTTTTCTTTTGCTCATTGTGTCCATAATTTTTGATTTCTAAATATACCTGCTCAATAATTTCAACCACACGAGCATTAATAATTTTGGAGAGTGTTTTAAGGGATATTTCTTTGGGGTCGCGTCCGCGAAGTCCCGGGATAGAAACAATTTCGGTTTCTCGATTCTCTCCAGGCCAAGCCGATCCAAATTTAACTTTCAGCAACTCTGCCTGTTTTTCGATGATGGAACAACCCTCTTTAATATCTTCGGTGATCACATTCCCTCCAAAAGGAATTACTGCCGTATGTCGGATAATCCCATCCTTAAAAATGGCTAAATCTGTCGTTCCTCCTCCGATATCGATTAGGCCTACACCAGCTTCTTTCTCTTCTTGGCTTAACACCGCATTTGCTGAAGCAAGGGGTTCCAAAGTGATGTTACTCATTTGAAGACCCGCCGATTTTATGCAGCGACCGATATTACGTATGGAGGGTCCCTGTCCAACAACTACGTGAAAGTTCGCTTCCAATCGTCCGCCATACATCCCAATAGGTTCCTTGATTTCCGACTGTCCGTCTACCTTATATTCCTGAGGTAGCACATGGATTATTTCTTCTCCAGGAAGCATCACTAATTTATGAACTTGCTTAATGAGTCGTTGAAGATCGTCTTCATTGATCACTTCTTCAGCATTGGGTCGAGTGATGTAATCGGAATGTTGAATACTGCGAATGTGTTGTCCAGCAATCCCCACTACTACTTCGGTAATATTTTCGCCAGCACTGGTCCGGGCTTGTTCTACGGCTTGCTGAATGGATTGAATGGTTTGAGTGATGTTGTTCACTACTCCCCGATGAACACCAAGACTTTTAGATTTTCCCATGCCTAAAACCTCAACTTTTTGAAAATCATTTTTGCGACCAACGATGACCACAATCTTGGTAGTTCCAATGTCTAATCCAACTGAAATTTGTCCTGTATTCATAAGTTTTTGGGTATTGCAACAATTTGATTTGAAAAGTCCAAACGAATCTGTTTAAATACGATGGAATCTTTGACTTGAGCTTGATATGCTTCGAATAATTTAATTTTTTCGCACTTCAAATGGAGCGAAGTGGGCTTGCCTAAATATATCTGAAAAGGCATTTTCCGGAGTGCTATACTGTAACCTCCGGTCTTGGTAACTTCCATATGGGTTAAACGGCCCTTCAATGCTGGATGGGCATCTAAAGTCTGTTGAATTTTTCGAGCGCCAGCGAGCTGGGTAGAGTCTGGATTACCATAAAAAATGGGAACCAAAGATGCACTTGAAGCCCTACTCGGAAATCGATGAAGATCGCGATCGATATAATAATTTTCTTGTCCAAATATCCGAAGTACCGCAACCCTTTCCTCTACTTCAATCGCAAAATGACGAGGAGTCAGCGGATAAATTTCTGCATTTTGAACATAGGGATTCGACTGGACTAGGGTTTCGACCATATTCAAATCTACTTCAAGAATCGACTGTTTTTTTTCCTTACTCAAGTTTTGTATTAACAATTTATTAACGAGAGAATCCCCTAAAAACACTGGGGTTCCCGAAAGCTTGACGGATACTTCGCCCAGTGATCTTTCCATGTTTTTTTTGTAGGAAAATAAAGTAATTCCTACCCAAAGCAGTATTAAAAAAACACCAAATATGTATTGTTTAAAGTGCATGCGCTTCAAAATTTAACCAGTGAGTTTTTAACGGATAAACCTCTAGACCTATATCTCCAGCCCCAAGTATAGCCAGCACTCGGGTGGGGTGTTTCTGGATCCAATCCAGAAGCTTGTTTTTCGCAACCAAATGTTTATCGTTGACCGTTATTTTTTCCAAAAGTGCCTCCGAATCAATCCCAGGAATCGGCTCTTCTCGTGCCGGATAAATATCCAACAAGACTACCCGATCGAAATACGATAGGACTTGAGCAAAATCTTCCATAAAATCTTGGGTTCGGGAAAATAAATGCGGCTGGAAAACAACTGTTTTGTGGGCAGAAGGAAAGTGTTCTTTGAGGGTATTCCAAACGGCTTTCACTTCCTCCGGATGATGAGCATAATCATCAATCAAATAACGATCCCCCTTTTGGAAAACATTCATCCGTCGATAGACTCCTGGAAAATCAGCCAGAGCCTCAACCAAAGGCTCTTGAGGTAATTCCAATTCCCTTGCCATAGCAAATGCCCCTAAAGCATTCAGTAAATTATGGCGTCCCATGAGATTAAAATAAACCTGGGGAATGCAAACTCCCTTTTCCCATAAATCAAAACGATAGCCCCCTGTTTCGACTCGGATTTTATCGATCCTATACTCTAAGTTTTCTTGAAACCCATAACGAATCCCTTCAAAAGGGAGCCCCTCTCGAACGATACATTTGGACTGAACCTGTCCGGCAAATTGCTCAAACGATTCCCGCATGGCCTCCGGAGTTTTATAAATATCCAAATGATCGGGGTCTAAGGCCGTAATTGTGGCCAATTCAGGATATAATTGCAAAAACGAACGGTCATATTCATCGGCCTCTACTACACTAAATTCGTCTCCATGTTCAATAAGATTCGTGTCATAACCCTGCATCACTCCGCCCAAAAAAGCGGTAAAAGACTGCTGAGCTTTCACCAGCATATGTGTTAAAATTGCAGTTGTAGTCGTTTTCCCGTGCGTTCCGGCAACGGCCAAACAACGGGTCGATCGCACTAAATAATTTAAAAAAGCTGCACGTTTTCGAATAGAAACTTTTCGCGATTGGAAATAATTTAATTGAGGGTGATTCTCAGGGATAGCCGGAGTATAAATGACCTGTACCTCAGCTGTACAGACCTCCTCAGGCAGAGCAGCCACTTGATCCTCAAAAGTGATTTGTATGCCCATTTGGGCTAAAGTATCAGTCAAGGGACTTGGGGTTTTGTCGTATCCAAAAACACGATTCCCTCTATTGTGCAAGAGGAGGGCTAAACCCGACATCCCGATGCCTCCAATCCCGATAAAATAGTAGATTTCTTTCGAGGTCATTTGAGAAGGGTTTCAATATGTTTTATAATCGATGAAGTAGCCTTGGGTTTAGCCAATTTTCGGATGTTTTCTGCTAAACGCTTTTGCTGTTCCACATCCTTGAGTAACCCACATACAACTTCTTTGAACGATGCATCTGCTTGGGATTCTTCAATTAAAACGGCTGCTTGGTGCTCCACAAAAGCCTGTGCATTTTTCAATTGATGATTTTCAGCAACATTGATCGAAGGAATCAATATCGTTGGTTTTCCAACGCAACTGAGCTCAGATAAGGTGCTGGCACCCGCTCGTGAAAGAATCACATCGGCTACAGCATATACCGCTTCCATATTCGGAATAAAATCGCGTATAAGGATGCTTTCGCTTTCTAGAGGGGCATAAGTCTCATAATATATGCGACCGCATTGCCAGTATACCTGATATCCACAAGCGACAATCTCCTCCATATACTTGGCCATTAATTCATTTAATTTTTGTGCTCCTAAACTGCCTCCCAAGAGTAGAAAAACTGGTTTTTGAGCATTCAACCCCAACTCTTTATAGAGATTGAAATCGGGTTTGGGAAGTACCAGAAGACTTTTCCGGATAGGGTTTCCCGCGTTTACTATGCGATCCGCCGGAAAGAATCGATCCAATCCTTCATATGCAACTGCAATTTTATCTGCTTTTTTTCCTAACAGTCGATTGGTTATCCCTGGATAGGAATTTTGTTCTTGTACAAAGGTTTTAATTCCCAATATTTGAGCTATAAACAGCAATGGCCCACTGGCATAACCTCCCGTACCTATGGCCATATGAGGCCGAAAAAGAAGGACTATCCAAATGGCGTGAATCAGACTCCAAGCCAGCTTAATTGCAAATAATAAATTGCGTTTCCATTGCCCTCTTTGAAAACCGGAAATCCATAGACCTCGAATGGGAAATCCGTGTTGCGGAACTTTTTCCATTTCGATTTTCCCTAAAGCCCCCACAAATTGAATTTTATGATTGGGGTTTAATTGCATTAAACCCTCAGCTATAGACAAGGCAGGAAACAAATGTCCCCCGGTTCCCCCTCCCGATATAATGAATCTATAGGCTTTCACTGAATTCGATAATAGGATTTTTTGAGTTCGACTGTACCTTTTGATCGTTCCGAGCCGTCACACTAAGTAAAATTCCAAACGCCAAACATGTCGTCCAAACGGAAGTTCCTCCGCTACTCACTAGGGGTAGGGTTTGTCCAGTTACAGGGAGTACCTGCAGGGCTACTCCCATATTGGTAAAGGCTTGGAAAACGATAGGGATTCCCATTCCTACAATTAACAACTTTCCAAAAAGTTCTTCAGTTTTATGAGTGTTGACCAAAATTCGGAACAACACGATCAGATATAAACCGATTAAAACTATCCCCCCCAGAATTCCATATTCTTCCACAATAATGGCGTAAATAAAGTCTGAAGAACTTTGAGGTAAAAAGTTTTTCATCACACTTTTTCCAGCCCCTTTCCCAAATAAACCACCGGTAGCAATCGCTGTTTTTGATAATTCAATTTGATAGTTCTCTTCCCCTTCTTCTCCCGAGTTAAAGTTTTCAATTCGACTCCGCCAGGTGTCCACTCGATTGGGCATAGCCTTTGGAAATGCAATAGCCGTTAAAACAAACAAGGCCAGACCTATAGCTCCTAAGCCAATGATGTAAACCAAATATCTAAATGGATAGCCCCCAACAAAGGTGAGCATCAGCACCATAGCAAAAAGCATTGCGGCAGTCGAGAAGTTTGCCGGAAGGATTAAAAAAACAATAAACAAAACCGGTAACCAAAGCCTAAGGAAAGACTTCTCAAAAGTGATGGACTTTCCATGATTTTTCTGGAGGTAAAATGCCACATAGACTAAAAGGTGCACAAAAGCCAGCGTTGAAGTTTGAAAACTTACCCCAATCAGCGGAATTTTGATCCACCGACTGGCATTGGCCCCACCAATGGAATTGCCCTGAAGAGCCGTATATATCAATAAAATGACAACTAGTGGAAAAGCAATAATGGCAGCTCCTTTAAAATAATTATAGGGGATTCGATGTATCAAAAATGTAATCCCAAAACCAAACAAAACAATTACAAAATGTTTCACCAAATAGCCCACTGGCGAGCCGACACCGACTACATAACTAAGGTTTGTGCTGGCACTGTAAACAGGTAGGAAAGAAAAGAATGCCAGCAGGATCATTAAAACCCATAGTACCCGATCACCCCAAAATATTCCCTGTAATCGCATTTTACCTATAAATTTCGAACAGCTGCTTTAAATTGATCTCCCCGGTCTTCATAGTTCTGGAACAAATCGAAACTGGCACAGGCCGGTGACAATAATACAGCCTCTTTACGCTCCGCTATTTTGTGAGCCATTTTCACAGCTTCAGACATGGATTGGGTCTCCAATACCAGTGGAACAGCATTGCTAAATGTTTCCAATAATTTTCTGTTATCGACGCCTAAGCAAATCAGCGCTTTTACGTTTTTGTTCACTAATGGAAGTAAACTCGTATAATCGTTTCCTTTATCCACTCCTCCGGCAATCCAAACCGTAGGACAGTCCATACTGTCCAAAGCAAAATAGGTAGCATTTACATTTGTGGCTTTAGAATCGTTGATGTAAGCCACCTTTTGAATGTTTAAAACAGGCTCCAATCGATGTGGAGCTCCCTTAAAATTCAGAAGACTTTGGCGGATCGTATCCTTTTGAATTTTCGCCAAGTGAGCTGCTGTAGCTGCAGCCATAGCGTTTAAAAGGTTGTGTCTCCCTTGAAAAGGAAATTGAGATGTAGCAATCATATTCGATTTATTTAAATTTTTTATGACGATAGAATT
>JBMYNJ010000064.1:0-8532 GCA_049598145.1 Flavobacteriaceae bacterium
TAAAATTACTCTTGGTCGGCGGTGCCCCAATGGGCTTTAAACTTCGGCAAAAAGTCGCGCAGATTTCTCATTGTAAAATATATGAAACTTATGGGATGACTGAAACCTTAACTCATATTGCCCTGCGTCGAGTTGATTCCACCAACCCTCCTTTTGAAGTGCTCCCACAAGTAAGCATTCGGACGAATGCAGACGGATGTTTGGTTGTTTTAGCGCCTCTGCTCCATCCGGAGGAAATAGAAACCCGAGATCTGGTGACACTGCTGGATTCCAGCCGTTTCGAATGGAAGGGACGTAAAGACTTTGTCATCAATTCCGGGGGTATAAAAATACACCCCGAAGCGGTTGAACGCCAACTAGAGCCCCATCTGGAACTCCCTTTTTTTGTGAGTAGTTTGCCTGATGATAGTTTAGGAGAGCAATTGGTATTAGTTGTAGAAGGAAGCCCTAAAGATATTGAGCCCATTCAAAAACAATTGGAATCCATTGCTTTTGATGCCTACCACCAACCGAAACAAGTTGTTGCTTTGGAAACTTTTGTTCGTACGTCAAGTCATAAAATTAACCGACTTGAAACTCTCAAGAGCCTTGAGATTTTAAACTTGTAGCACCCCCATATTGAAGGATTTTTCTACTGGAGCATTGTTGGCCATTGCAATCCCCTCGCTAATCCAATGTCTGGTATCTACAGGGTTAATGATTTCATCGGTCCATAATCGACTTGCAGCATAGGTCGCTGTCGTCTGTTCATGGTATTGTTGAGTGATTTTGTTGAGAAGAACCTGTTCTTTTTCAGCAGTCATTTTCTTTCCCTCTTTTTTCAGGGTGGCCTTCTGAATCTGTAAAAGTACTTTCGAGGCCTGTTCTCCTCCCATAACAGCCATTTTCGCTTGGGGCCATGCCAGGATAAGTCGGGGATCAAAAGCTTTGCCACACATGGCATAGTTCCCTGCTCCAAAGGAATTTCCTACAATAACGGTAAATTTGGGGACCACAGAATTGGACACAGCATTTACCATTTTGGCTCCATCTTTAATAATTCCTCCGTGTTCTGCCTTGCTACCGACCATAAATCCTGTGACGTCCTGAAGGAATACCAACGGAATTTTTCGTTGATTGCAATTGGCAATAAATCGGGTGGCCTTGTCAGCTGAATCGCTGTAGATGACTCCTCCAAATTGGAGCTCTCCTGCACTGTTTTTAACCATTTTACGTTGATTGGCAACAACTCCTACGGCCCAGCCGTCGATCCGGGCATGAGCCGTAATCAAGGTTTTTCCGTAATCGGGTTTGTAATATTCCAAACTATCGGCATCTACAATTCGCTCCAATACCTGATTCATATCGTAGGGTTGACTTCCGACAGTAGGGAGCAACTCGTATAGCGATTCAAAATCTTTTGAAGGGGTTTTGGCCGGTATCCGGTTAAAACCAGCTTGCGGATTGTCGCCTAAGGAACCTATAATTTTTTGAATCCGATTTAAGGCTTCTGTGTCGTCTTTGGCATTAAAATCAGTGACCCCACTTATTTCAGAATGTGTGCTTGCTCCCCCTAAACTTTCATTATCAATGTCTTCTCCTATGGCGGCTTTGACCAAATAACTCCCGGCTAAAAAAATGGATCCGGTACCGTTAACAATTATGGCTTCGTCTGACATGGCTGGTAGATAGGCTCCGCCGGCCACACAACTGCCCATAATGGCCGCTATTTGAACGATACCTTGACTACTCATCTGGGCATTATTTCGAAAAATCCGGCCGAAGTGTTCTTTATCCGGAAAACTTTGCTCCTGAAGAGGGAGATATACTCCTGCACTGTCGACTAGATATATAATGGGTAACCGATTTTCTAATGCGATCTCTTGGGCTCTCAGATTTTTTTTAGCGGTCATCGGGAACCAGGCCCCTGCTTTTACGGAGGCGTCATTCGCCACAATCACACAGCGTTTACCCGAGACCTCTCCTACTTTAACCACAACTCCTGCCGCTGGACACCCCCCATGATCGGAATACATTTCATAGGCGGCAAAGCTTCCAATTTCAATGGCTTTCTCGGGTTGATCGAGCAAGAAATCAATACGTTCTCGTGCGGTGAGTTTGCCTTTATCGCGAAGTTTTTGAAGCTTAACTTTCCCCCCTCCAAGTTTAATTTTAGCCCTCAGTTGAGTGATATTCGAATGAGCGAGTTTATGAAAATCTTTGTTTTTTTCAGTTTTAAGATTCATAGGCGAATTTTAAACGAAATTACAAATTAATTCAGGGCACAAAGCCCTCTGTGGGGACAAACCTTTTTTTGCGATATTTGCACTGCAAGATTATGAAACTCAATAAAAATATAATTTTCGGATATGCAGCCCTAGCCATGTTTTTGATTGGAACTGCATTAGTGTTGGTAGGTATTATTAAATATCGTGAATACGCCTTAGGATTTGGGTTAGCGGGTCTTGGATTTTATGCGTTAGCATGGGCATTCAATGCCTTAAAGGGAAGAATTTAAGTCTTTATTTTAATTGTAACTCCATCTGAATATCCCCTCTTTTATAGGGAATATTGGGATCCATCGGGATTTCATTATAACCGTATTTCTGATAGAGGTAAATAGAGTTTTGAAGGATTCTATTGGAATAAAGAACCAATTTTTTCCAGTGATGCTGTTCCGCAAATCGAATCGAAAACGTCATCATTTGGTTCCCTATCCCTTGATTTCTGAGTTCTGGTGTCACCGCCATTTTAGTAAATTCATATATGCCTTCTTCCATTTTTACAAAGGCGAATGTTCCAACTACGAGTCGATTCATTAAAACCATAAAAATATGGCCTCCTGGAGCTAAAATTTTGGATTCGCATTGTTCCAAGACCATTCGATCATAAGGTTCTACTTCAAAGAATTCTTCCAACCATTGATAATTCAAGGCCACAAAGGATTCTTTATACTTCGGTTCGAATTTTACAAATTCTAGCTTATCTGGCATTCCCAATCATGGTTTCAGGGCGGACCCATTTATCAAATTCCTCTGCACTGAGATATCCCGAAGCGACTGCGGCTTCCTTGAGCGTCGTTCCTTCCTTATGAGCTTTGTTGGCAATTTCAGCCGCTTTGTAATACCCAATTTTGGTGTTGAGCGCTGTAACCAGCATAAGAGAATTTTGCATTAGTTCATTAATTCGAGCGTGATTAGGAACGATTCCTTCTACACATCGTTCTGCAAAACTCACACAGGCATCACCAATTAGCCGGGCAGATTCTAAAATATTAGCGGCCATCATCGGTTTAAAGACATTGAGTTCGTAATGTCCTTGCGCACCGCCTACAGTGATGGCTGTATCGTTTCCCATCACCTGAGCACAAACCATAGTCAAAGCTTCGCATTGGGTGGGATTCACTTTTCCGGGCATAATGGAGCTTCCCGGCTCGTTGGCAGGGATAATGAGTTCCCCGATCCCTGATCGGGGTCCAGAGGCCATCATTCGGATATCGTTAGCAATTTTATTGAGGGACACCGCAATTTGTTTTAAAGCGCCATGGGTTTCAACAACAGCGTCGTGAGCCGCTAAAGCTTCAAACTTGTTGGGAGCGGTTTTAAAGGGGAGTTGAGCAAAATCAGCGATGTAAGTCGCTACTTTTTCCGCATATCCTTTAGGGGTGTTAATTCCTGTTCCTACAGCAGTTCCTCCTAAGGCCAATTCAGAAAGATGATCCAGCGTATTCTCTAAAGCTTTGATCCCGTGGTCTAATTGAGAAACATAGCCTGAAAATTCTTGCCCTAGGGAAAGGGGAGTTGCATCCATCAGGTGCGTTCGTCCAATTTTAATAACCTCTTTAAATTCTTTTGCTTTTTTCGATAAGGCGTCTCGCAGTTGTTGGAGTCCGGGAAGTGTACAATGGACAACCTTTTGATAAGCAGCAATGTGCATGGCAGTAGGAAAAGTATCGTTAGAAGATTGCGACTTGTTTACATCGTCATTGGGCTGTAAGGTTTTGGTTCCACTTCCTAGGGTATTTCCTTCCAACACGTGTGCCCGATTGGCTACTACTTCGTTTACATTCATATTGCTTTGAGTTCCGGAACCGGTCTGCCAGATGACTAAAGGAAATTGATCATCCAATTGTCCCGCTAAAATTTCATCACAAACTTCAGCAATCAAGTCTCTTTTATGGATTTCTAAGACGCCCAAATCTGCATTGGTATAGGCAGCAGCTTTCTTTAAAATGGCAAAGCCTTGAACGATTTCAATGGGCATAGAACCAGGGGCTCCAATTTTAAAATTGTGCCGAGATCGTTCGGTTTGAGCTCCCCAATAGGCATTAGCGGGTACCTCAACAGGACCAATGGTGTCTTTTTCAATACGAATGTTCATATGTCGATAGATTCTTAATATTTCTTAAAGCAAAAATGATTAATTTTGAGCTAAGATTTTAGAAAGTATGTTTGAATTTGACCAATATCTCGGATTTCTCGCTTTTTTAACCATCCTCACTATAGGATTTTGGTTAATGATATTTCTATTGACATTTGTCATTCCTTATTGGTTGTTTGGAAGTTTGATAGAGCGCTTTAAAGAAATCCGTCAGAAAAAAACATCAGGATCTGAAGATCAGGAGTCCTAAAATTCTTGAGGACTTAAATTAAAACCATCACCGGAACCATTTCCGTTAGTTCGTTTCGTTTTGTTTTCCTTTTGATTTACACGATAGGTAAACGTAAACACAAATTGTTCCTGACCTCGTTGATAGAGCCCTTCGCTATAAAAGGACGATGTACGAGTCGTTGAACGGGATTTACTTAAATTGAATAAATTTCGAACGCGAAGGGAGAGTGTACCCTTGTCTTCGAAAATATTTTTATTGATCGCTCCAGAGAGATTGATCACCCCCGAACGTTTGGTTTGAGCATTTTCCCGGGGCCCCCTATAAAAGATACGCATTTGCCATTCGTATTCTTTTGGCAGGCGTATATAACTATTGAGCCGGATAAACCAACTAATATTGGTCGCATCGAATACAGTATTGTTGTAGGTTCCTAGAGTTTCACTTCTGAAAAAATTAGCATTAAGACTTAAACGTGCTTTTTTATTAGGATTGTAGGTGATTGAACCCTCCGTTCCGAAACGATTGTTCTCGGATAAATTGATGGGATTGGAACGCAATACAGGCACCTCTGTAGGGGGATCACCTACTTCTACCGTTAGACCAGTATCTTCCTGGATATAATTTACTACTCCGGTGGTATGCTGAAAATAAATAGACCCGTTCAGAGTTATTTTTTCCATTTGTCTGAGATAACCCAGGTCTAAATTATTGGAATAGCTGGGGTCTAGGTCTGGATTTCCTTGCCAGAGGTTGGTGGCGCTGTTTAAGGAGGGAAAGGGATTTAGTGCTCTAGACCAAGGTCTTTGAATGCGCCGACTGTAGCCAAGGGTAATACTCTTACTCTCCTCAAATTCATAGGATAAGTTAAGGGTAGGAAACCAATCCGTATATTCTTTAGTAACATAGTCGTTTGTTGTGATTTGATTGACCTCAATGTGGGAAGTTTCCATTCGTAAACCCAGTAAAAAAGAAAATTGATTAATTTTTTTACCGTATTGAGTGTAAGCAGCATGAACATTCTCTACATACTCAAGCTTGTTGCTTAAATTGGTGTCTAAGCGGTAAGAATTATCTATGAGATAAGATACTTTGTAATCAGTTAATTGCGTTTCAAAATTTCCTCGGTAGCCCAACTCGAACTGCGTATTGGCATCAATAGGCCAAACATAATCGATTTGCGCCAAATTTTGATTTTGATCTTCATAGGTTTCAATCAATTCTTTTGTACTATCGCTAGGCAAGGGGAGTAGAGGGTAATTGGTAATATCTCCGATTTCTTCCTCTTGGCTGCTTTCCAATTGAAGGGTGGCCGTTAATTTATGTCCGCTGTCGTCGAAATTATGATCCCAGTTTAAACTGAGTTGGCGGGAAAGGTCCAACTCATCTTCAGCTTGTTGTCGAAGGGTCTGATTGGTAATCGTTCGCTGACTGTCTAAATTGGATATATAATTGTCGGTACCATTCAACCGATTGGACTTTCGATAAAACCCACTTAAACTGATGGAGTTTTTTTCCGAATAATAGAATTCAAGTCCCAAATTGGTAAATCCATTATTTCGATCTCGGGTATAGGTTCTTCTTTCCTCTAAAAAGGTGCTGGGATCGTCTTCATTAAAATATTCTACATCAGATTCCCCGGGAGTTTTTGATGTACTTTTATTCCATGAAGAAGTATTAAATAGGTTCCAATTCCCGCTTCGCCAGTTGGCGCTTAGGGAACCTCCGTAATTTTCAGGGACTCCTCCATTGAGAACAATACTTCCATTGATGCCTAAAAGTTTATCTCGTTTCAGAATAATGTTTAATATCCCTGCGGTTCCCTGAGCATCGTAACGTGCAGAAGGAGAAGTGACGACTTCTACCTTTTCAATAGATTCTGCAGGAATCTGTTGCAATCCCTGAGGGCCTGAAAGACCTATGATCCCGGAGGGTTTTCCATTGATCAAGATGCGCACATTCGAATTTCCCCGCAAAGCAACAGTTCCATCGATATCTACTGAAACAGCGGGGACATTATCCAACACATCGGCAACACTTCCTCCCCGTACGGTGATGTCTTTCCCGACATTGTATATTCGTTTGTCTAAGCGAACTTCGACCTCTGTTTTTTCGGCCACCAGTTCGATTTCTTCAAGATTGTTGGCTTGTTCTACAAGAGAGATGATCCCAATATTTTTAACCTTATTGAGACTAAAGTTAGATTTCTGATAAGGTTGAAATCCTAGATATTCAATCGAGAGTTGATAAACCCCTTGGGGGGCTTCAATTTGAAATTTTCCAGCGGCATCCGTAATTCCCCCAAACACTTGGTCGCCGTTTTTAAGAACCACAGAAGCATATTCCAATTCTTGTTCGGTGGCTTGGTCTTTAACTACACCGATCAATAGGATGGGTTGCTGGGCATTTAATATTTGAACACTAAATGTTAATATAAGTAAATAAATAAATTCAGAAAGCTTCATAAAATGTTACGAACTAAAGTTGACTCAGGAAGTTTTCTAAATTTTCTAAAGGACGTCCTACCACTCCTTGAGTGTCTGAAAATATCAATGGGCGCTCAATGAGCTTTGGATGTTCACACATCAAATCTATTAGTTCCGCTTCAGACCAATCTTTCCCTTTGAATTGATCCTTCCAAAGGCCCTCTTGGGTACGAACGATCTCGTGGGCTTTTAGTCCTAAACGATTTAGAATGCCTTTTAATTCATGGGGAGTTGGTGGGGATTGAAGATATAAAATCGTTTCAAATTCGCTGGCACGCGATTCCAATAATGCCAAGGCTTCCCGAGATTTTCTACATCTGGGATTGTGATAGATCTTTATCATAGCTTATGCAAAAAAAAAGCCCTTGTTGAAGGGCTTTTGCTTATTTGATTTTTTCGACAATGGCCTTGAATGCATCCGGGTGATTCATGGCTAAGTCGGCAAGCACTTTTCTATTTAAAGTAATATCATGGGCTTTGATTTGTCCCATAAACTTACTGTAAGACATTCCGTGCTGGCGTGCACCTGCATTGATCCGTGTAATCCACAGGGCTCTAAAATTTCTCTTTTTCGTTTTGCGATCGCGGTAGGCATACTGCATGGCCTTATCCACGGCATTTTTAGCAACGGTCCAAACGTTTTTTCGTCTTCCAAAATAACCTTTGGCTTGTTTGAGCACTTTTTTACGTCGGGCTCTAGACGCTACAGAATTTACTGATCTTGGCATAATTACATTTTTTTTAAAAGTTGGCGGCGAATGGCTCTTAGAGGCACAACTTTTGGGTGAAACATTGTTTTAAAACCAAAGGAACGATTACTTCAATCGCAATTGTTCCTTGATGCTGTTTTCGTCACGCTCGTGAACAAGTCCACTGTGGGTGAGCGCAAGCTTTCTCTTTTTAGATTTCTTTGTTAGAATATGACTCTTAAATGCGTGTTTGCGTTTAATTTTACCACTTCCGGTCAACTTAAAACGCTTTTTAGCACTTGATTTGGTCTTCATTTTTGGCATGACTGCTGTATTTGAATTTATTTTTTTGGTGCGATGAACATGGTCATCCTTTTTCCCTCTAATTTGGGGAGTTGTTCTACTTTTCCTAATTCTTCCAGATCCTGTGCTAAACGCAACAACAAAATCTGTCCCTGTTCTTTAAACACGATCGAACGCCCTTTAAAGAATACAAAAGCCTTTAATTTGGCACCTTCTTTCAGAAACTTTTCGGCGTGTTTCTTTTTAAATTCATAATCGTGTTCATCGGTTTGAGGTCCAAATCGAATCTCTTTGATGACTACTTTGGTTGCCTTAGACTTTAACGCCTTTTCACGCTTTTTCTGCTCATACAAGAATTTCTTATATTCTAGAATTTTACAGACAGGTGGCGACGCATTCGGTGAAATTTCAACGAGATCTAGTTCTAAATCTTGGGCTATAAAAAGTGCTTTTGAAAGAGGATAAA
>JBMYNJ010000065.1:0-8371 GCA_049598145.1 Flavobacteriaceae bacterium
GCGATATGCTTTATATTTTGTGTGGCACGATGATTACGCATGGAATGCAACACAAAATTGATGCTGTTTTTGAAGCTATTCAAGAAAGCAACATGAGTAAACTGGGAGCTGATGGCAAGCCGATTTATCGAGAAGATGGGAAGGTGCTTAAAGGACCTAATTATTTTAAACCCAACATTGCCCGGATTTTAGAAGACTGACTTACTTCACCTCCACACGCCAACCGTAGGGGTCATCACTAAGGTTGTATTGAATTTTGGTCAATTGCTCTTTTAAATGTTGGGCAACTGAATTTTTTTGTTCCTGAAGATTAAATTTTTGCTGTTTGTAGGCAAAACCTTTGATTGGGGAGACTACAACTGCAGTTCCCGTTCCGAAAATTTCTTGTAGGCCACCCTCTTGAGCACTTTGGATAAGTTCATCCACGCGCAGGGCGCGTTCTTCTACTTCAATTCCTGCATCACGAGCCACCTGAATGATACTTTTACGAGTAACTCCATCTAAAATCCGATCGTTGGTGGGTGCAGTGATCAGTTTATTATTGATCCGGAAGAAAATATTCATCGTTCCCGCTTCTTCTAAATATTCATGAGTATTGGCATCGGTCCAGATAATTTGCTGATAGCCTTCGGCTTGGGCCAATTGAGTGGGGTAGAACTGGGCACCATAATTTCCAGCCGCTTTTGCAAAGCCCACACCACCATCGGCAGCTCGGCTAAAGCGATCTGCAATTAATACCGAAACCTCTCCACCGTAGTATTTCTGCACCGGAGCACAAATGATCATAAAGGTGTATTCTTCCGAAGGTGAGGCCTGAACACTTGCTTCTGAACCAATCACAAAAGGTCGAATGTATAGTGAATTTCCGAGGCCCTTAGGGATCCATGCGGCATCCATTTTTAAAAGCTCCATTAAGCCATCGAAAAAATAGTTTTCAGGAAACTCGGGGATGGCCATACGTTTAGAGGAAACATTGATGCGTTTAAAATTTTGATCGGGACGAAATAAAAAAATCCGATCAGCCTCATCTTTATAGGCTTTCATCCCTTCAAAAACTGCTTGTCCGTAATGTAAAGCACTGGTTGCCGGAGACATTTCAATAGGCCCATAGGGCTTGATCTGTGGCTCTTGCCAGGCACCATCCTTGTAGTGACAGACAAACATATGATCGGTAAAAACAGTTCCAAAGGCTAAGGAATTAAAATCTATCTGATCAATTTTCGATCGTTGAACGGCTTGAATTTTCATGAGGCACCTAGCATTTAATTATATTGTAAAAATAAATATTCACAACCATATAGATGCAAACAAAAAGTAAAGAAATCATTGTCACGGCTGACGGCAGCCCATCTTTGTTTGTCCCGAGCTTAAAGGAAACTTACCACTCCCGCCACGGAGCTCAAACCGAATCGAACTACGTCTTTATAGAAAAAGGATTAAAACATTGGTTAGCTCTACATTCTTCAGTAGGTGAAATTCGGATATTGGAAGTGGGTTTAGGTACGGGCTTAAATGCATTTTTAACCCATAACGCAGCTCAAAAAAATCAATTAAACATATATTATCACAGCTTAGAGAAATATCCTCTGTCCCTTGAGTTGATAAGTCAAATGGATTTTGGAACTTATTTAGGAAAGGAATACAATCGAGAAATTTTTAGACCCCTACACGAATCGCCTTGGGAAGTTCCCATTCGCTTAAGTCCTTACTTCCAAATCCTTAAAAGTGAAATGGGGTTTGAAGAATTCCATACGGATGAAAAATTTGATCTGCTCTATTACGATGCATTTGGGGCACATGCACAACCCGAAATGTGGATGGACGAGCGTATGGCTCAAGCAGCATCCTTGTTAAAATCTGGAGGGGTTTGGGTGAGTTATTGCGCCAAGGGGAGTGTTCGAAGAGCACTTGAGGCTTCCGGATTCCTGGTAGAACGGCTCGAGGGTCCTCCCGGGAAACGAGAAATGCTTCGGGCAATTCAGCCCTAAATCCCTACATTCGCATAAAAAAAAATGCGAATTCTCATCACTGGGGCCACTGGATTGGTGGGGCAGGCTCTCACCCGTTTACTTCTTCAAAAAAAATATGAAGTTTATTTTTTAACCACAAACCCGAAAAGTTTAAATGCTTTGCCCGGAGCCACCGGATTTTTGTGGGATCCTTCCGCTCAAACCATAGATTCTAAATGTTTCGAAGAGGTTCAAGCAATCATCCACCTTGCCGGAACCTCTATATCCATCCCGTGGACTACCAAAAACAGAGCTTCCATATTGGATAGTCGGGTGCAAACCATTCATTTATTGCACCAGGCTTATCAAGAATTTCCCAGGGGAGTTTGTCAAAAATTTATTTCTGCTTCGGCGATTGGAATCTATCCCAGTCATCCCAAACGGTTGTGGAAAGAAGAGGATCAAGAGCCCCCGCAAAATTTTTTACAGCAAGTTGTGAGTCAATGGGAGGCTGCTGTGCTTGATATATCTGAAACGATTCCAACGACCATACGTATGCGGATCGGACTTGTGTTGGCTAACGAAGGCGGGGTTTTCCCGACCTTAAAAATCCCTACCCAATGGGGATTAGGTGCTGCTTTTGGAAATGGAGAACAATACCAATCTTGGATCCATATCAAGGATCTCGCCAATGCTTTCGTGCATGCGGTTGACCACTTGACCTCTGGGGTTTTCAATGCTGTAGCACCGCAACCGGTGACTCAAAACACTTTAATTAAAGTTTTAGGAAAAACCTTAAATAGGCCCGTTTTTTTACCCAATATTCCTGCGATAATGATGCGATTCGTTTTAGGAGAGAGAAGCCAACTGGTTTTAAACAGCCAGCGCGTGAGTTCGCAAAAATTGGAAGCCAGTGGTTTTAGTTTTGAATTCGATTCTTTGGAAAGCGCTTTGGCAGCTTTGATTAAAAATAAATGACAATTTGACAAATTTCTCCATTTGGCAGTACATTTGGTAAATTTTAAAATAAATATCTATCGATGGCTGAAAAGCAGAAAACTTCCGATAAAAAGAACAAAAAAGCCCCCGCCAAAGATCAAAAATTGAAAGAGCAATTGGCAGTTGTTGAAGAGAATTTGGCTCAAGAGAAAGAGCGTTATCTTCGTCTTTTTGCTGAATTTGAGAATTTTAAAAAGCGAAACGCCAAGGAGCGTATAGAGCTCTTCAAGACGGCTAATCAAGAAAGTATTCAGGCTATGATTCCAATATTAGACGACTTCGAAAGGGCTTTGTCGCAGGCCGCCAAAGAAAACGCTCCTGAAGTAGAAGGTTTTGAATTGATTGCTCAAAAATTCAAGGAAATACTGCAGCAACAAGGGCTTAAAAATTGCAGCCCTAAGGCCGGAGATGTTTTTGATGCAGAACTCCATGAAGCCATCACTCAAATTCCGGCTCAGGAACCCGAGCTGAAAGGAACGATAGTAGATATCGTAGAACAAGGATATCAACTTGGAGAACGCATCATACGTTACCCCAAAGTTGTGGTAGCTCAATAAATTATGAAAGAGGATTTTTACGACATATTAGGGATAAACAAAGGGGCGTCTGCTGCTGAAATAAAAAAGGCTTATCGCAAAAAAGCAATTCAGTATCACCCGGATAAAAACCCCGGAGACGCTAATGCTGAAAAAGAATTTAAAAAAGCTGCCGAAGCTTATGAAATTCTAAGCGATCCCCAAAAGAAATCCCAATACGACCAATACGGACATTCTGCTTTCGAAGGTGGAGGCTTTGGCGGTGGTGGAATGAATATGGACGACATTTTCAGCCAGTTTGGAGATATTTTCGGAAGCGCTTTCGGCGGTGGCTTTGGAGGTGGTTTTGGACGACGTTCGGGCCGCACTAAGGGAACAAATTTGCGGATCCGAGTTAAACTCAGCCTTGAAGAAATTGCTACGGGGGTTGAAAAACAAATTAAGGTTAAGCGTAAAAAGCAGGCCCCGGGAGTTCGATACACCAATTGTAGTACCTGTCAAGGAACCGGGCAAGTGATGCAAGTGACCAACACGATTTTAGGACGTATGCAAACGGCCACGACCTGTCCCAGCTGTGGTGGTGCAGGAAAAACGGTGTCCAATCGACCCCAAGGGAGCGACGCTCAAGGGATGATTATGGAAGAAGAAACGGTTTCCATTAATATACCTGCTGGAGTGGAAGAAGGCATGCAACTCAAAGTTGCCGGTAAAGGAAACGGTGCCGCTGGCGAGGGGATTTCAGGCGATTTACTCGTATTAATCGAAGAAACTAAACACGAGAGGTTTATTCGTGAGGGCCAACACCTTCATTTAGACTTGTATATCAGTATTGCAGAAGCTGCCTTAGGAACCTCAAAAGACATCGATCTTTTGGAAGGTAAGGTTCGCATCAAACTAGAATCGGGAATCCAGTCCGGAAAAACTTTACGATTACGCGGGAAAGGATTGGCCAGTATCAATGCCTATGGGAAAGGAGATTTGCTGGTTCATATCAATGTTTGGACCCCAAAAGAACTCAACCGTGAGCAAAAGCAATTCTTCCAACGTATGCTGGAAGACGACAATTTCAAACCCAATCCGGAGCATTCCGAAAAATCATTTTTTGAAAAGGTTAAGGATATGTTTGCATAAAATCATAAATATTTAAGGTTTAATTTGCAAAATGTTCTATATTTGACCTATCACTATCCAATAGTGTTATTTTCTTTTTCATAGCAATTTTTTCCCATCCCTTCACAGGGGTGGGTTTTGTTTTTGTAGCTTTATCAAAGTACATGGCACGCCTTTGGGAACTTTTTAATTATCAAATCAATTTTGGATCGTCCGTTCAGTTGACTCCAAAAGGGATTTTGGCGATCATTTTAGCTTTCTTTTTGACGCGTATTCTCTTGAAATTGTTGCGTCGAATTCTGGTAAAAACGCTACCTGAAGATGCTAAAATTCGTTTCAAGAGCCTTTTTGTTTTCATCAACTCCTTTGTTTATCTGGTGTTGATCTTAGTCACCTTGGACAATATAGGGATTGAGATTACTACTATTTTTGCTGCATCAGCAGCCCTACTGGTAGGAGTAGGGTTAGCATTGCAGAGTTTTATACAGGACATTATTTCCGGGGTGTTTATGATTGGAGATCAGGCTATACATGTGGGAGATATCATTGAGGTGGAAGGACAGGTGGGCAAAGTTAAGCAAATCACCCTAAGAACTACCCGAGCAGTGACTCGTGACAACAAAGTGCTGATTATTCCCAACCACAAGTTTTTAACTTCGGTCTTGTATAATTGGACCGAAAATGGTGATCTCACACAAGAAATCATTTCTATTGGAGTAGCTTACAATTCCCCGGTGGATCGTGTAAAAAATATTTTAGCTCAAGTCTGTCAAGATCATCCCAAAGTTTTAAAGTTTCCTGAACCTCGTGTGTTACTCGAAAATTTCGGAGATAATGCATTGGAGTTTAAGGTATTTT
Organism: Flavobacteriaceae bacterium; assembly: GCA_049598145.1. GTDB lineage: Bacteria > Bacteroidota > Bacteroidia > Flavobacteriales > Flavobacteriaceae > WTJH01. The sequence goes on from JBMYNJ010000065.1 coordinate 5,453, forward strand.
TTTCTATCCGAGAGAGTTTCCAGGCCAATGCCATTAAAAGTGACATTCGCTATGCGATTGTAGAAGCTTTTGGACGAGAAAAAATTGAAATTCCATTTCCCCAACGAGTGGTTACCTTTGTAAATAAACCCAAAGCCTAAATGCATTCCATATTAATCATAGAGGATGAAGAGCCCATCCGGCGTGTTTTAATCAAAATCCTCGAACAAGAAGACCAAAATTTTCAAATTCACCAAGCTGTAGATGGGAAAGCCGGCTTGGAAAGCTTGCTCAAACAATCTTTTGATTTGGTCCTTTGTGATATTAAAATGCCCAAAGTAGACGGCATGGAAGTATTGCAAAAAGCCAAGAAAGATTTTCCTAACGTCCCTTTCATTATGCTTACAGGACATGGTGATGTAGAGCTTGCGGTGGAAGCCATGAAATTAGGGGCCTATGATTTTATTCCCAAACCACCGGATTTAAACCGATTGCTCACAGCAGTTCGCCACGGCTTGGATCATAAAAATCTTGTAGTCGAAAACAAACGCTTAAAAAAAACCATATCCCGAAAATATCGGATGATTGGAAAATCCCTTGCTCTGGCTGGTGTGCAACAAATGATTGAAAAAGTAGCTCCTACCGATGCTCGCGTTCTAATTTTAGGAGACAACGGAACAGGGAAGGAATTGGTAGCCCACCAGTTACACCAAAAAAGCCCTCGCGATCAAGGACCATTTATTGAAGTGAACTGTGCTGCGATTCCTCCGGAATTAATCGAAAGTGAGCTTTTTGGTCATTTGAAGGGCTCTTTTACTTCAGCGGTAAAAGACCGCCCCGGAAAGTTTGAAGCGGCCAATGGGGGAACCTTGTTTTTAGACGAAATTGCTGATATGAGTTTATCGGCGCAGGCCAAAGTACTTCGTGCGCTACAAGAAAATAAAATTCAAAGGGTGGGATCGGAAAAAGATATTCGCGTAAATGTACGTGTAATAGCCGCCACCAATAAAAATTTATTGGAAGCCATTCAAGAAGGAAAATTTCGGGAAGATTTGTACCACCGATTGGCTGTAATTTTGATTGAAGTCCCCGCTTTAAGCCAACGGAAAGAGGATATCCCATTACTCAGCAAACATTTTATGCAAGAATTGGCGCGAGATCAAGGGATGGAACCCAAGACATTTACGGAGGAAGCCATTGAGGCTCTTAAAGAATATGATTGGACGGGAAATATTCGAGAACTCCGAAATGTAGTAGAGCGACTCTTAATTTTAGGGGACAGTCCGATCTCCAAAGAAAATATTTCGCAATTTGCATCTAAGTAATTCTGAAGCAATGATTAAAAAAGTATCCTTTTTATGGCTTTTAGTAGTGGTTTTTGTTCATGGCCAAAATAAATTGACCACAATCGAAACCGATTTTAAACGTATTTATACTGAAGCCCTGACCCAGGGACAAGCCTATCCATGGCTGTCTCATTTATCCAATCAGATTGGGGGGCGTCTATCGGGCTCGCTCAATGCCGAACGCGCAGTCTACTGGGCTAAAGAAGTCCTTGAGGAAGAGGGATTGGACAGTGTTTGGCTCGAAGCTGTTATGGTGCCTAAATGGGTGCGCGGGACTTTCGAATATGCGCATATCGAAACCAGTCCGGGCAATACCATTCCAGTACCTATATGCGCTTTGGGGGGATCGGTAGCGACACCCGCAGCAGGTCTTCAGGCAAAGATTGTGGAAGTAAAAACTTTTGAGGAACTCAAAGCTTTAGGAAAATCTGCCGTTGAAGGCAAGATCGTATTTTTTAATCGCCCCATGCAAGCCGATTTGATCAGCACCTTTGAATCCTATTCGGGATGTGTAAATCAACGTTATAATGGAGCAGAGGAAGCAGCGTCTTTAGGAGCAAGAGGAGTTATAGTACGCTCGATGAATCTCCGCTTGGATGATTTTCCGCATACCGGTTCCATGAGTTATGGAAAACTTTCCTCTCGAGATCGGATTCCAGCAGCAGCCATCAGCACCAACGGAGCAGAATTGCTCAGTTCTATGCTTAAATTAAACCCAGATTTGGAATTTTTCTTTAAACAAAATTGTTCCAATTATCCGGATGTAAAATCTTACAATGTGATTGGTGAACTCACAGGATCGGAAAAACCAGAGGAGTATATAGTTGTTGGGGGACATTTAGATTCTTGGGATTTAGGAGATGGAGCTCATGACGACGGCGCAGGAGTTGTGCAGTCGATGGAAGTATTACGATTGTTTAAACGATTGAACATTCGTCCCAAAAATAGCCTTCGAGTCGTATTGTTTATGAACGAAGAAAATGGCTTACGCGGAGGAAAAGCCTATGCCAAGGGAGCTAAACAACGAAAAGAAAAACACATCTTTGCTTTGGAGTCTGATGCGGGAGGGTTTACTCCACGAGGCTTCAGTTTTCAATCACCAGAGGATAAATTTAAAGTGATTCAAAGCTGGGAACCTTATTTTAAACCCTATTTAATCCACTATTTTGAGCAAGGCGGAAGTGGTGCCGACGTTCGACCTTTAAAAACTAAAGACAATGTTTTGGCCGGTCTTCGTCCCGATTCTCAACGCTATTTCGATTACCACCATGCGGCCAATGATACTTTTGAGGCAGTCAATGCCCGAGAGCTGGCTTTAGGAGCAGCGACGATGACAGCTTTGGTCTATCTGGTGGATCAATACGGCTGGGATTGAGATGAAAGTTACTCGCTCCAAATTCAAATCACTTTTACACGAATTCCCGTACAACCTTAAACTGGCCTTGCCCGTAACTATTGGGATGTTGGGGCACACCATTGTTCAATTGGTCGACAATATCATGGTGGGTCAGTTGGGGACCGCCGAACTGGCTGCTGTCAGCTTAGGCAATAGTTTTGTTTTTGTAGGGATGTCTTTAGGAATTGGATTTTCAAC
>JBMYNJ010000066.1:0-8304 GCA_049598145.1 Flavobacteriaceae bacterium
GATCAACACGTTTAGGAGAGAACGAACAATGGGGGATTTTTCCATCTATTGGTGTGGGTGCTGATTTAAATAAGTACCTCCAATTAGAGGGAGTAGACCTCTTAAAAGTTCGTGTTGGATATGGAGTCACTGGAGCCCTTCCTGGCCAAAATGGTCTTACCCAAACCGTTCGAAGAATCGACAATGGTGTAGGCGGAAGTGTTTCTTCACCTCTTGAACGTGCTGCTAACCCAGATTTGAAATGGGAGGAAAAAGCTGAAACCAACTTCGGAATTGAGTACCGAAGTGGACGTTTAGGAGCTGTCATAGACATCTATTCTCGAGACATCTCTGACTTCATCATTAACCGTGAGGTCGATGCTTCCGTCTATGGGTTCGATCGTCGTTTCGAAAATGCTGGAAAAATAAAAACCAATGGTTTTGAATTGGCATTGAACTATGATGTCGTATCTTCAGATAAGTTGAACTATAACACAGGAATTGTTTTCTCAACTTATAAATCCATTCTTGAAGAATATGTAGGTGAAGAACGTGGTTTGGCAGACAACTCTAACATGGGTGCTCCTGGACAAAACGATACAGAAACCATCCTAGTAGCCGTAGGAGAAGAGATTGGACAAATTTGGGGTCCTGTATATGCAGGAACAACCACCAACGGATCGCAGGATTTTGTTGATTTGAATGGAGGTGGCCTAAATATCGATGGTGATCCATTAGCAGATGATTCTGATATGCAAGTGTTAGGAAAGGGGATTCCAGATTTTGAATTGGGATGGACCAATCAATTGTCTTTTGGACGTTGGAGTGTTAATGCCTTTTTCCGTGGAGCCTTCGGTCACAGCTTGATTAATACCAATCGAAACTTCTATGAGCCAAGAGTAGGTTCGCAAGGGTTCTATAACTTGGTAAACACCAAATATGCTGATGACAACATTACTAACGCTCGATTCAGCTCCCTTTATGTTGAAAAAGCGGATTTTTTCCGTTTGGATAACTTAACTGTCGGATATGATTTAGATACTTCCAATATCAATGGCATTGATGCTATCGGTCTATCCCTTAATGCACAAAATGTGTTTACTATCACCGATTATACAGGTGTTGATCCCGATCCTTCTCTGTCTGACAGAGGACCTGTGGCTAACGGTGATCCCCTTGGACAAATCAATGATCCTTTAGTGCCTGGTATCGATCGTCGTTACAACTATTTTAACCAACGATCTTTCACTATAGGACTTAACGTTAAATTTTAATTTAAATTAAAAATGAAACATTTAATTAAATCAACTTTTTTATCAGCTTCTTTGCTGGTTTTTTCCTGTACTGATTTAGAGGAAGAACTGATTGGAGATGTGACTTCTGAGGTTTCGCTTCCAGCGATAACATCAGCCTCAGGAGGGGGTGGAGGATCTTCCGATCCTACCACAGGAGCCTATACAAAATTAAGGGAATCCGGTAGTGCGGGTCACGGAGGATATTTCTCGGTGCAATCCGTTTCATCTGACGAAATTGCCATCGCCCAAAAAGGTGGTGACTGGTACGATGGGGGTATTTGGTTGGATATGCACCGCCACACCTACACGGCAGGTAACGGTCCCTTAAAGGATACTTGGAATAACCAATATGGTAATGTTGCAGAGGTAAATAGAGCTTTAAACTCAACTACCGATCCTAGTGCACAGGCAGAGCTTAAATCACTTCGTGCATTTTTCCACTGGCGTTTATTGGATCTTTATGGTCGGATTCGTTACATTAAAGAAGATAATGCAACATCCGCTTCACAGTTAGACCGAGCGGCTGGTTTTGCAGAAGTAGAAAACGACCTTCTTGCTGCTCTTGGAATAACACGCGCCAATGTAGCTGCTGGATTAAGCGATGGAGATTTTTCTAGCGATCTTTCAACACTCGCCGGAGATTCTTACAAAGTAAATCGATGGGGTGCCTTAGGAATTCTTGCTAAGGTTTATCTTAACGCTGAGGTTTACTCAGGGTCTTCATTTTATCAGCATGCTCTTAATGTAGCTGAATATATTGTAGTGAACGGACCTTACTCTATCCACTCCGATTATGCTCAACTGTTTGCACCTGATAACGATTCTAACGGCGCTAGAGCGGAGAATATTTTTACAATTCCCTATGATGAAGCTTCCGGTGGCGGAATGAACTTTGCACAGATGACTTTAACTTACACAAGTCAAAAAACATGGCAATTACAGGATCAACCCTGGAATGGTTATGCTGCTTTACAAGAGTTTTACGATTCTTATGACGCTAACGATGTGCGTAAAGCAAATAATTTCCACTACGGAGTTCAAAGAGCTTGGGGTGACCAAGGAGCCAACACAGGTGATCCACTTGTAGATTTCTCTTTTGATGATGACAATCCAATTGTCTCTTATGATTATAACAAACCTGCACCTTTAAATCAATTAGAGCCTAATGGAGGTCGTGACTATGGTGCACGTCTTGGTAAATTTGGATTTAAGCGCCTTCAACGTCCTGATATGGATAACGATTATCCTTTAGTTCGTTTGTCTGAGATGCACTTGATCATAGCCGAAGGGTTGTTAAGAGGAGCAACTTCCTCAGCTGGTTTAACTGTAGCTGCAGCGATGGGACCTATCCGTTCGCGTGCAGGTTTAGGTGCCATGCCGGAGACACTTGATGAGCTTTTCCACGAGCGTGGCCGTGAAATGTTTATGGAGACTACTCGTAGACAAGACCTTATCCGTTTTGGTAAATATGCTGATGCCTGGTGGGAAAAAGCTGCAAATGCATCTGGAGACCATCCGGTAATGCCTATTCCTCAGGCGGCAATCGATACAGGTAACTATACTCAAAACTCTCAATACTAATTCAGAGAAGTCTTTTTGAGATTAATACTGAAAGGGACCCAATATAAAGGTCCCTTTCTTATTTTTATACCCCATGAAACCTTATGCTTCTCTTTTGTTCCTTTTCCTATTGTGCGCCTGCACTTCTGAGCGGGAAAATACTTTATTTCAGCAAATGGATCCCTTGCAAATTGGGATAAGTTTTGTGAATCAATTGGAATATACTGAGGAGTTAAATCCATATACCTATCGAAACTTTTACAACGGTGGAGGGGTTGCCTTAGGAGATGTCAATAACGACGGTTTCATTGATCTTTTATTTACAGGCAATTTGGTTTCCAATGCACTCTACTTAAACCAAGGCAATTGGAAGTTTAAGGATGTTACTCAGCAAGCGGGATTACAAAGCCAAGGAGTGTGGTCCACAGGGGCTACAATGGTAGATATCAATCACGACGGATGGTTAGATATCTATGTTTGTAAATCTGGACCCCCAGGTGGGAAAACACGCAAAAACGCCCTATATATTAATCAAAAAGACGGCACTTTCATTGATCAGGCCAAAACCTATGGATTGGATTTTGAAACGCTTTCGGTTCAGGCTGCTTTCTTCGATTATGATCGGGATGGCGATTTGGATTGCTATTTACTTAGCAATTCCATACGTTCGACCGGAGGGTTTGATCTGATTCAAGACCAACGATATATTCCCGATCCTTCCGGAAATAAACTTCTTCGAAACGATAACGGACTGTTTATCGATGTGTCTCAAGAAGCCGGAATTTTTACTTCTTCAATTGGTTTTGGTTTAGGAATTACTTTGGAAGATTTTAATCAAGACCACTGGTTAGACATTTTTATTTCTAATGATTTTTTTGAACGGGATTATCTTTATCTAAACGATCAGGACGGAACATTTACCGAAGTAGGGGACACCTATTTTAATGCCCTCTCTATGGGGTCTATGGGGGCAGATGCGGCAGATTTGGACAACGATTTGTTGCCTGAATTATTCGTTACGGAAATGCTTCCAGCTACATTGAAACGAAAAAAGACAAAGGCCCAATACGAAAGCTGGGATAAATATAGTTTGGCGCTTAAAAAAGGCTATCATCACCAATTCCCCAGAAATGTTTTGCAACGAAACTTAGGCCCAGCGGGATTTGTTGAGTTAGGACGTTTTTCAGGAGTGGCAGCTACGGAATGGAGTTGGGCTGCTTTAATGTTTGATATGGACAACGACGGTTGGCGGGATATATTTATCAGCAATGGGATCTATAAAGACCTTTTAGATCGGGATTATCTCAATTTTATGGCCAATGATGAGCAAATCAATGCCATGATTGCCACCCAAAAAGAGGTGGTTAAAAAACTCATTGACAAGATGCCTAGCAGCCCTCAGTCTAATTTTGCATTTGCTAATCAAAAAGCCTTTCAATTTTCTTCTGTTGCAGGGGATTGGGGATTGGATCAACCCAGTTACAGTAATGGAAGCGCCTATGCCGATTTAGACAATGACGGAGACCTGGACTTGGTGGTCAGTAATGTTAATATGCCCCCTTTTATTTATCAAAATAATTCAATTCAACAGGGGCGAAATGGTTTTTCTGTTGCGTTAACTGGAGGGGCAAAAAACACTCATGCAGTAGGGGCTCGAGTGACAATAAAATACCAAGACAGTTTGCAGTCCACAGCCGTTAGTGTCTCGGCCAAAGGCTTTCAAAGTTCGGTGCAGGCCCCTTTGCATTTTGGAGTGGCGAATGCTGAAAAAATTGATACCCTATGGATCCAATGGCCCAATGGAACCCTTACGGAAAAAACACAAATCAATATTTCAAAACCTTTGCATTTGACACAACCCAAGGGTGTACCTAAAACCAAATTAAACCTTAATGGATCGCAAAAGTTACCCTTGAAACTCACAGATGGTTTATTCGAGTTTGTTCATCAAGAAAATATTTATGTGGATTTTAACTCGGAACGATTATTGGCAGAGATGCATAGTAATGAAGGGCCCGCAATTGCTTATACAGACCTTAATGCAGACGGTCAACCAGATTTTTATATTGGGGGAGCCCGAGGTCAAAGTGGTCGTTTGTTTGTTTCCCAACAACAAGGATATACCTCCTTTACTATGCCTTTTGAAAACGATCAGTTAAGTGAAGATGTAGAAGCGTTATTTAAGGATTTTGATGGGGATGGAGACGTTGATTTATGGGTGGCTTCGGGAGGAAAATCTTTAAACCCCAACAGTGTTTATCTTCAAGACCGAATTTATCTCAATCAGGGAAAGGGAAACTTTGAAAAACTTAAAGATTCAGCATTAGCGTTTACTCAATTCTCAACAGGAGCTATTGCAGCAACTGATTTTAACCGAGATGGCCGAATGGATATTTTTGTTGGAGAACGTATGAAATCCAGATTTTATGGATATCCTGGCAAAGGAGTATTATTTGAAGGAACGGATAACGGCCTGAAACCCTTACACATTCCTGAATGGGAGCAGTTGGGGATGATCACCTCTGCGGTCTGGGCAGATGTTAATTCGGACGGATGGGAAGATTTACTCATAGTGGGGCGTTGGATGCCTATTTTATTGATGCTCAATAACCAGGGAACTTTGGAACCTGCTTCTCAAGTATGGGGTCTTGAAAATACAATTGGTCTATGGAATAGTATTGAAGTGGTGGATTTGGATAAGGATGGCGATTTAGATCTTTTGGCAGCCAATCACGGTACAAATTCATTTTATTCCAAGCAATCGCAATTGGTGTTAGGGGATTTTGATCTAAACGGCATTCCTGAACAAATTTTGTGCGAAAAAAAAGGAGAATACCTTTACCCTGTGATTGACAGAGATGTGCTGATTCAGCAAATGCCTGGAGTAAAAAAGAATATGTTACGATATCAATCCTATGCTCAAAAAACACTTGATGAGCTTTTTGAAACAAAGGCTTTGAAACGAGCGATCTATTTAAACCTTCAAGAAAATCGTTCCATGATATATTGGAATGAATCCCATCAATTTATCCCAGAACCACTTCCTGCTGAATTTCAATATTCCTGCATTTATGATTTTGAAATAACAGATGTAGACGATGATGGGGAAATAGATATATTTGCGGGTGGCAACCAATCCAAAGTGAAGCCCCGATATGGCAAATACGATGCTTCAAAAGGCTGGTGGTTATCTCTTAAACCAACTTCGAGAGGAGTAAAAATGGAAACGCCAAAAGCCTTGGGAATTCCAGGGGAAATTAGAGCCTTGAAATGGATTCATTTGCCTCAGGGAGATTCCTATCTTATGAGTGTGTTAAACGATGATAAAATTCAGTGGTATGTTTTGGAAGAAGACTAGAATTGTCCTGAACCTTTTGGTTCTTATGGGAATGATTTCCTGTAAATCTAGATATTCAACTTTAGTAGAACAAGAGTTAGCTTCGGGAAAAAAATATGATTCTTTGATTTATGGCCTTAAGTTTGGAGACAGTCAAAAAAAGTTTTTCACCCAGTGTTGGGAACTCAATAAACAAGGCTTGGTAAAGCAAGGTCCTAATAATTTATATGTAGAATTGATTCCTAAAATCAAAGACAGTACCAATTTTGCCAAGCAAATCCAGACGCTCTTCTACGGAGAATTCGACGCAGACAAAAAGATGGTCGCCCTTCGGATGAAATTTAGTTTCGACGGTTGGGGCATTGGACTCTACGACTTTTATTCCGACAAACTTTTACCCCAAATTCAAGACAGTCTAAATCTTTGGTTCCCCGGGGAAAATGATTTTATGAAAATTCAATCGGACAAAGTAGCATACCCCGTTTATGTTAAAGTAGATGGTAACCGTCAGATACGTGTCTATCAAATCAGTGACTCGGATGTTTTTGCTAAAATTGAAGACCTCAACGCTAAATATTCAAACCCTTGAAAACTCCTACTTTTTTTCTACTTACGATATTCCTTTTCTTTTTCTACGGATGTGGAGAAGAACCTGCTACCCAATTTCAATTGCTGACTTCAAAAGAAACGGGCATTGAATTCAATAACAAATTAACCTTTAGTCAGGAGTTTAATGTTTACCGGTATCGCAACTATTATAATGGTGGTGGGGTAGCCATTGGCGATATTAATAACGATGGACTTCAAGATATTTATTTGACGGCTAACCAGAACTCGAATCGATTATTTCTCAACAAAGGAAATTTTAGGTTTGAAGACATTACAGAAACGGCAGGAGTAGGAGGAAATAAGCCCTGGTCTACTGGGGTAACTTTTGTAGATATTAATGCCGATGGGCTACTGGATATTTACGTTTGTAATTCCGGAGACCTTGAAGGAGAAAATAAGCAAAACGAATTATTTATCAATAACGGGGATTTGAGCTTTATCGAAGTAGCAGAACAATATGGATTAGAAGATCGTGGATTTTCTACCCATGCCTGTTTTTTTGATTATGACCGAGATGGCGACTTAGATGCTTACATTCTTAACAATTCTTTTCAGGCAATTGGCAGTTTTGACCTGCGACGTAACGAACGAGGAAATAGAGATGTGCTCGGAGGAGATAAATTGTTGGAAAACCGAGACGGTAAATTTTATGATGTGAGTGAGCAAGCTGGAATTTATGGAAGTATCATTGGTTTTGGATTAGGTGTAACGGTAGGGGATGTGAATGGGGATCGCTGGGAAGACATGTATATTTCCAATGACTTTTTTGAACGGGATTATCTATACATTAATCAACAAGACGGCACATTTAAGGAAGTCTTAACAGATCAAATTCAATCCATTAGTGGAGCTTCGATGGGAGCAGATATGGCGGATATTAACAACGACGGTTACAATGATATTTTTGTCACAGAAATGTTACCCAACGATTACCAAAGACTAAAATCCGTTACCACCTTTGAGGATTGGAATAAGTATGAGTATAACGTTAAAAACGGCTATTACCATCAATATACTCGTAATACCTTTCAATTAAATAACCAAAACAACACCTTTAGCGAGATCGGTCGATTTGCCGGGGTTGAGGCTTCTGACTGGAGTTGGGGGGCTTTATTTTTTGACATGGACAACGACGGATACAAAGATCTGTTCGTGGCCAATGGGATTTACCAAGATCTGACAGACCAGGACTATTTGCAGTATATTTCTAACGAAACTTTTATGCAGTCCATCTTAAGTCAGAATGATGTGGATTACAGTAAGCTGATAGAGATTATTCCCTCAAATCCGGTTCCTAATGTTGCCTTTAAAAATAGAGGAACATTGGGTTTTGATAAACATCCTGCTTATGGATTAAACACTTTGAGTTTTTCAAATGGAGCAGCCTATGGCGATCTGGATAATGACGGTGACTTAGACCTGGTGGTCAACAATGTAAATCAGGATGTTTTCGTCTATCGAAATAAGATTCAAGAGCAACAGCAAGGAAATTTTATTCAGTTTGTTCTCAAGGGAACAGATCTC
>JBMYNJ010000067.1:0-8194 GCA_049598145.1 Flavobacteriaceae bacterium
CGCGACCCTCACCTTGGCAAGGTGATGCTCTACCCCTGAGCTACTTTCGCAATTGTATTTCAAACTCAAAAAAAGACCCTCATCCGCCTTGGGCGGGATGATGCTCTACCCCTGAGCTACTTTCGTATTAGGACTGCAAATGTAAAGAATATTTCCAAATCCCAAAGCTCAAAAAATGGACCTTTAAGTGGACCTTTGCTGTAACATTCGTCTTATTTCATTGAGCTTCATCAAGGCCTCTACAGGAGTTATGGTATCAATATCGAGCTGCTGAATACTTAATCGCAATTCATCCATTAGAGGATCGTCTAATTGAAAAAACGAAAGCTGCATGGGTTCATCAGCAATCTTTTCGGCATTCTTGGCGGTTTCGTTTTGGGATTCGAGTTGTTTCAATTTCTTTTCAGCCGTTTGCCAAACATGCTGAGGCACTCCAGCCATTTTTGCTACATGAATCCCAAAACTATGCGCGCTGCCCCCCGGGACTAATTTCCGTAAAAACAAAACCTTATCCTCCATTTCTTTAACTGAAACATTGTAGTTACGAATTCGTTCAAAGCGTTCAGCCATCCGATTGAGCTCGTGGTAGTGTGTTGCAAAAAGTACTTTGGGCTTGTATGGATGTTCGTGCAGATATTCTGCAATAGCCCAGGCAATGGAAATTCCATCGTAGGTGCTGGTGCCTCGCCCGATTTCATCAAGCAGTACCAAACTGTTTGCACTGATATTATTCAGAATGGCAGCAGTCTCGTTCATTTCCACCATAAAGGTGGATTCGCCCATAGAAATATTATCGCTCGCTCCTACTCGAGTAAAAAGCTTATCTATCAGTCCAATTTTGGCTTGAGTGGCGGGCACAAAACTCCCGATCTGAGCCATCAGAGTGATCAGAGCTGTTTGTCTTAAAATAGCAGATTTCCCAGACATATTGGGACCGGTAATCATCACTAACTGTTGTTTTTCTCGATCCAGATATAAATCATTGGCGATATAAGGAGTTCCCAAAGGGAGTTGTTGTTCAATCACGGGGTGCCGGCCCCCTTGGATTTTCAAATCCGAATCCGAGAATAACTCGGGACGGACGTAATCGTTTTTTTGAGCAATCGCAGCAAAGCTCCACAACACATCCAAACGAGCAATTTGTTCCGCATTGGTTTTCAGCGCTCCTAAAAAGGGTTGGAGGTCTTCGAGTAATTGCGCATACAATTCAGTTTCTAAAATCTTTATCTTTTCTTCCGCCCCAAGAATCTTTGACTCATAGCTTTTTAATTCTTCCGTAATGTAGCGTTCCGCATTGACCAGGGTTTGTTTGCGAATCCATTCGTCCGGAACTCGGTCTTTATGGGTATTGCGCACTTCAATATAATACCCGAACACGTTGTTAAAGGCAATTTTCAGGGAGGGTATTTGGGTGCTTTGAGTTTCCCGTTCGAGCATCTGATCCAAAAATTCTTGTCCGGAATTTTTTAAAGATCGAAGTTCGTCTAACTCAGCCGAGTAGCCCTCTGCAATTACTTCCCCCTTGCTGAGCTGCACCGGAGCTTCGGGATGTAGCCGCTGCTGTAATAGGAGTTGCAAATCTGCACAAGCCAGCAATTGGTCTCCCAACTGTTGTAGGGCTGCGGCCTCCGAGGTTTGCAAGAGTACTTTAATCGCCTGAATTTGTTCCAAGGATTGTAATAACTGTACCAATGCTCTGGGACTTATTTTTCCGGTCGCAATTCGGGCCATTACGCGTTCGAGGTCTATCACATTTTTTAACGGGGCTCTTAAATTTTCAAAACACGCATTGGGCTTTACCAAGGCTTCCACTGCATCTAAACGCTCTTCTAACGCCCCTTTATCTTTTAATGGAAAGCTCAACCAACGGCGCATTCCGCGGCTGCCCATTGGGGTTAAAGTTTGATTTAAAATATCGATAAGCGCTTTCCCTCCGGGATGACTGGGAGCAAATAGCTCTAAATTCCGAATGGTAAACCGGTCCATCCAAACATGGGCCTCATGATCGATCGGGCGGATTTGAGTCAAATGACCCAGCCGATCGTGTTGGGTTTCGGATAAATAATGTAAGATGGCTCCTGCCGGAGCAATTCCTATGTGGGTGTGTTCAATTCCGAAGCCTTTTAAGCTTTGGGTGCTAAAGTGTTGCAACAATCGTTCTTGAGCGGAGGGCGGATCAAAAACCCAATCTTCCAAATAACAAGTCGGTAACTCTGTGGGATAAAGCGTTGCCCATTTTTGCTTTTGAGGTTTGGACAATAAAAGCTCACTCGGCTGAAAATGCGTCAAATGATGTTGAACTTGTTCCCAAGGGCCTTGGGCTACCCAAAAGTCACCAGTAGAGATATCCAGAAAAGCGACTCCCACCCGATCCTTTTGGGCAAAAAGAGCAGCTAAATAGTTGTTTTTTTGGTGTTCTAAAACCTCTTCGTTTAAGGTGACTCCCGGAGTCACCAATTCAGTAACTCCCCGTTTAACTATTTTTTTAGCCTGCTTAGGGTCTTCCAATTGATCGCAAATGGCCACCCGACAGCCCGCACGCACCAGTTTGGGTAAATAGGTATTTAATGAATGATGAGGAAAACCCGCCAATTCGGTTTCACTGGTACTCCCGGCTCCTCTTTTGGTGAGTAAAATCCCTAGTATTTTAGAAGCACGAACCGCATCAGCCCCAAAGGTCTCATAAAAATCCCCTACACGAAACAAAAGCAAAGCATCCGGATACTTGGCTTTGATCTGGTTGTATTGTTTCATCAAGGGGGTTTCTTTCCCAGCTTTAGCCATGAGTCGTATGCGCAGTTTAGTGACGTAATATTAATTAAAAAATATTCGAGCACAAAAAACAAAATCCTTCCCCTAAAAGCACATTTCCCTACCTTTAACCCATGCGAAAATTAGCGAATAGCGAACTGAATCGGAAGAGCGTCTCCGAATTCCAAAATGCGGAAAAATCAGGGCTTATTGTTATTCTCGATAACATTCGAAGTTTAAATAATATCGGAGCTGTTTTTCGTACTTCAGACGCTTTTTTAATCTCGAAAATTTACTTGTGTGGTATAACAGCGAAGCCACCCCACAAAGACATCCACAAAACGGCCTTAGGAGCTACAGATGCTGTCGCTTGGGAATATCGAAAAGACATTCAGTCCCTAATCATAGAATTACAGAATGAAGGGATAGAAGTCTACGCCATTGAACAAGCCGAAGGCGCTCAGGAATTACAAAATTTTCAGCCCAAACCCAGTCAAACATACGGCTTAATATTTGGCAATGAAGTCAAGGGAGTCCAGCAAAGTGCAATTGATCTTTGCAAAGGGGTGATTGAAATTCCTCAATGGGGCACCAAACACTCTTTGAATATTTCTGTTTCGGCGGGTGTGGTTCTTTGGGACTTTAGCTCAAAAATCAACGCCCAAAAATCCTAAGCAACAAGCGATGAAAAGCTTCTTCGTCCCCTGGGAAGTCGATCCCTTGGGCGTCGATTTCTAAGACTGGAAAAGGGGCCTCTTCACGAATAAATTGCGTATAAGAATCCTCTAACTGTTTTAAATATTGAGGGGAGATGTCTTGTTCAAAAGACCGTCCGCGTTCCTCTATTTGTAGGATCAACTCCTCAAGGGGTCGATGTAGATATACCCAAAGGCTAATGAAGCGAAGCTGCTTTTGACGTTTGCGAAATTCTCTGCGATAGGCACGAAAACCCCGACTTAAATTGACCCGTGCAAACACCAAAGACTTATGCATTCCATAATCAGCCACCGTTGACTTGCCTTGGGTTTCAACTTCAAAATTTTGCAATTGTTTAAAGCGATCATTTAAAAAAAACTTTTCTACTGCTAATGCATGGGTTTTGGGATCGGAATAAAAATTCGTTAAATGTGGATTTTTTTGAAAGGCTTCGTAAAGCCCCTTTACACCATAGTGATTGGCAATCATCTCGGTAAGTGTAGTTTTTCCGGAACCAATATTCCCTTCAATTACTAACTGTGGATGATTATCAAAAATCGGAGGAGTCCATTGGTGGTAGGGCAATCGTTTCAAGGCACTTTCGTCTGGGCTCACCAACTGAAGCTTGGCCACACTTTGGTCCAGCACAGGGTGGTACTGATCCGGATGGATATCTGCTAAAGGCTGTAGTACAAAATTACGTTGGTGTAAACGCGGGTGTGGTAATATAAGAGTGGCCGTATCGATTTGCAATTCGTCGTAGAACAATAAATCCAGATCTAAGGTTCGGGAACTGTATATACCTCCTTTCGAGCGTTCCCGGCCGTGTTCTTGCTCAATCGATAACAATTGCTCCATTACATATTGCGGGGCTAGTGATGTGCGAAAACTCGCACAAGCATTATAAAAATCATCCCCAGAAAACCCCAACGCCTGAGTTTCATATATGGGGGACAAGCGTTCTAGAGGACCTAAAGTTTGCATCAAACGCTTAATTCCGGATTGTAAATACTGTAATTTATCTCCCTGATTACTCCCCAGTGATATGATACACAAGTGCTTCATAGGCTTCGTCATTCAAATGCAGGCGCACGGCTCAATTCCCTATCTTTGATACCAAAATACGACATATTTGACGGCCAAGAATGGGCTTTACAGCTTTTTCTACAGTCGCAAAATCAAAAGTCACCGCACCTATGAAAGCCATTCGTTTGGAACCCGGTCAACAAAAGTCGGCCAGTACTATATACCTGTATCTTGGAGCCTTATTCATTACTTCTTTGGTGGTCTCCAATTTAATTTTTCAAAAGTTTTTTTATTGGCACCCTTGGGAAGGTTCTGTCTTTGGCGTTCGTCTCTTTGAACTCTCGGTCGGTATTTTACCCTATCCCATCACTTTTTTAATTACCGATTTAATTTCTGAAATCTATGGGAAAGCCAAGGCCAACCGAGTGGTTTTTGCAGGAATATTCGCCTCCTTTTTTTCCATGGGGATCTTGTTGGTTGCAAATGCGGTACCCGCAATTGAGCAATCCCCTATAGATGACCAAATCTTTCAACGCGTCTTTTCACTCTCCCCTTTAGCGGTTTTGGCCTCCATGCTTGCCTATCTTTTTGCTCAATTCATCGATATCCGAATTTATCATTTCTGGAAAGCCCTTACCCAAGGGAAACATCTATGGTTACGCAACAACTTTTCTACTTTCGCCTCTCAATTCATCGATACAACAACTGTGGTTCTTTTGCTTTGTCTCTTTGGCATATTGGACTGGAATTTGTTCTGGGGTTTAGTGCTTTCAGGATTTATATTTAAGGTACTAGTGGCCGCATTAGACACCCCTTTACTTTACTTAAGTGTCGCTATTTTTCGTCGGAAGTTTTCCCTTGAAGTCGGTCAAGAAATCCAACTGGATTAACCATGGAAAAATCCAATACAGGTACCCGACTCAATAAATATCTCAGCGAATTGGGCGTTTGTTCCCGAAGGGAGGCCGACAAATGGATTGCTGACGGCCGCCTCCAAGTCAATGGAAAGCCAGTAGAAATGGGTTTAAAAGTAAAGCCTAACGACCGGATCAGTATTGATGGAAAGCCTCTGCATGTTAAAAAAGATAAATCCGTTTATTTAGCATTTAATAAACCTGTGGGTATTGTCTGCACCACGGATACTCGGGTCGAAAAAAACAATATCATCGACTACATTGACTATCCCACCCGAATTTTTCCAATCGGGCGACTGGACAAACCCAGCGAAGGACTCATTTTACTGACTAACGACGGGGATATTGTCAATAAAATCCTGCGGGCTCGCAACAAACACGAAAAGGAATATATCGTTCAGGTGAACAAACCCGTAACGCCAGAATTTCTCCAGAAAATGAGTAATGGAGTTCCTATTTTAGGCACCGTAACCCGCAAGTGTATCGTTCAGCAAACCCATAAAAAGGAGTTTCGAATCGTTCTAACCCAAGGACTCAATCGTCAAATTCGTCGGATGTGTGAATATCTGAGTTACGAGGTAACTCGGTTGAAACGAGTTCGAATCATGCATTTAGAATTGGATATGCCCGTTGGAAAATACCGAGAATTGACCGCTCAAGAATTAAAAACACTTAAGCAATTGGTATCCCATTCGCGGAAGACCCACCGATCGTAAGCTTGACCACTAAACCCTCATTGCTACGGATATTAAACACGGTTTGGTCTTCAAAAATGAGGTATTGCCCCTTGATCCCTTTCAAAACCTGTTCAAAGCTTTGTTGTTTGATTAAATTCAAACTTTTTACTTTTTCGGGATATTGAAGGACCGGAAAATCGATTGCCTGAGGTTCTTGATAGGGAAGCACATAGTCTCGAACTTCTTGGGGTAAATGATCGACAGCTAAGGTATATGCGACCTGAAAATCGACTTCTTCAGCAGCACTTTGCAACATTTTTCGCCAATTGGTTTTATCGGAAAACTGATCCTTTAAGGCGACCTCGGCGACCCCTGCCAAATAGCGATTGGGGACTTCCAAAAGCGGAATGGCCCGATGGGCTCCCTGATCGATCCAACGGGTAGGAATCTGTGCCTTGCGCGTGACCCCAACTTTCAAATGACTGCTTAAGGCCAAATACACCCAATGCGGCTGTAACTGTACTTTTTGTTCAAAAACGAGATCGCGATCTTCGATTCCGAGGTGCGCCTGACTGAGTTCAGGTCGCATCACCCAATCGCCCGCTTGAGGCTGTTCAAAAAAACACTTGCGGCAAAATCCCTGTCGAAAGGTTTCCTCTGTAGAGCCGCAACTCAAACACTGATAGCCCTTGAACTCTAATTTCAGGGAGCGATTGATACAAGAATTTAGATGTACATAATCTTGAGGAAATTTAAGATAGTAATGAACCCCATCTGTTTCCAGTGCGGTTTTCATTTTTACAAGAACGCCCTCAAACATTGTCAAAAAAGATTTATTTTGGAGGCAAAAGATACACATCTTATGCCAATTCCCTTATTTCATTCCATCGCCTCATGGTTTTTGAAAAAGCGGATCCATCAGATGGAGTTATTCCTCAAATATCCGCATGAGGTCCAGCAAGAATTATTGCATCAATTACTCAATACCGCGGCTCAAACCGAAATGGGGAATCGATACGGTTTTGAATCCATCCGAAATTATGAAGACTATAAAAATCGGGTCCCTCTAGTTCAATATGAAGACATCGAACAACAGATTGAACGATGTCGTCTAGGCGCACAAAACATTTTTTGGCCCACCCCCATCAAATGGTTTGCCAAGTCTAGTGGCACAACTAATGCCAAGAGCAAGTTTATCCCGGTAAGTGTAGAGTCATTGGAAGGCTGTCACTACAAAGCCGGAAAAGATATGCTGTCTTTGTATTTCAATAATAACCCTCAGTCACAACTTCTCACTGGAAAGTGCCTTCGCTTAGGGGGAACACGCGAATTGTATCAGGAAAGCAACAGCTACTTTGGAGACCTTTCCGCCATCATCATCGAAAACCTCCCCTTTTGGGCCGAAATTTCGAGTACGCCCAGCCATAAAGTTTCCCTAATGAGTGAATGGGAAACTAAGATGAACGCCATTATCGCTGAAGCGAGTAGTCAAAAAGTGACCAGCCTGGCCGGAGTGCCCTCTTGGATGTTGGTTTTACTGCAAAATGCTTTAGAACAAAACCCCATTAAAAAACTCGCAGAAATTTGGCCTCATATTGAAGTCTACTTTCATGGTGGAGTGAGCTTTCGTCCCTACCGAAGTCAATTCGACCAACTCTTCCCTTCCGAAACTCTGAAATACTATGAAATCTACAATGCATCCGAAGGATTTTTTGCCATACAGGACCAAAACCACAGCGATGAACTCTTGCTAATGTTGGATTATGGAATATTTTATGAATTTATTCCTATCGAAAATGGAATTCTTTCGGATCAAGTCTTTGATCTTTCCCAAGTGGAAGTAGGAAAAAATTATGCAGTCGTCATTACGACCAATGCGGGCTTGTGGCGCTACCAGATTGGTGATACCATACGGTTTACTTCGATCCACCCCTATCGCATTCAGATTACGGGGAGAACCAAACATCACATCAATGTTTTTGGAGAAGAGCTGATGATCGACAATGCCGAAAAAGCTCTGGAACGCTTGTGTCAAGAATTTGATGTACAAATTGTGGATTATACGGCTGCACCTGTGTTTATGGACGGAAAAACCAAGGGAGCTCACGAATGGCTAATCGAATTCAAACA
>JBMYNJ010000068.1:0-8150 GCA_049598145.1 Flavobacteriaceae bacterium
TTAAATCCTTTACGGCCCCCCAGGTGTAATTATCGCGCTCTCCAAGATTGATCTGAAATCGCAGTCCATCTTTATTTTTCTTTTTTGGCAATTTTTCCACTGTTCCTTTCTCATTAAGATCGAAGTGCTGTGCTTGCTGAGCAAACCGCGCCAGTTGCTGATTGACTAATCGCCGAATGATATCTTCCTTGGAAACTTCTTTTAATCCCTCAAAAGCCTGCTGATAATAGGCTTCCAGAGAGGGCTCAGATCCAATTTCTTGAAAGCTCTCCAACCATTCGTTTAGGCGTGCCTTCCCCACAGCAGCTTGTCCAGGAATGGATTTTTTCTCCAGACGAATTTGGTTTTGTTTTTCAATTCGCGTGCATTTCATTCGGTCATTAGACGTTGCGATTACCAGAGATTTTCCTTTTTTTCCAGCTCGGCCGGTTCGTCCACTCCGATGGGTATATACCTCGGGTTCATCCGGAAGTTGGTAATGGATCACGTGAGTAATACTGTCCACATCAATTCCTCGGGCGGCTACATCGGTAGCGACCAACAATTGTAAGTTCCGATTGCGGAAGGCAGCCATAACCAATTCTCGTTGGTTTTGACTTAAATCGCCATGCAAAGCTGCTGCCTGATAGCCGTCTTCAATTAAGCGCTCGGCTATCTTTTGCGTTTCGCGTTTCGTTCGGCAAAAGACACAGCCAAAAATTTGAGGTTCTAGATCCACCAAACGTCTCAAAGTCGCATAACGATTTCGGGAAGTGGTTTCATATAATTCATGAGCTATCCCTTTGGCCGCTATATTTTTTTGGCCCACAGCAATTTCAACTGGATCGTGCATCAACTCATTAGCCAAACTTCGTATTTCTTTGGGCATGGTCGCCGAAAACAACCAAGTCGATTTCTCCTCTGGAGTATGCTTTAAAATATTCTTTACGTCTTCAAAAAAGCCCATATTGAGCATTTCGTCGGCTTCGTCTAAAACACATACCTCCAGTTGATTGAGGCGCACCAAACGGCGACGTATCAAGTCCTGTAAACGTCCCGGAGTAGCTACAAGTATATGCACTCCTTTTTTGAGTACTTTGGCTTGCGTATCAATATTAGCCCCGCCAAAAACTGCCGTAATTTTAAGTTGTGGCAACTGCAAGGCATATTTTTCCATCTCTCGGCCGATCTGTAAACACAATTCCCGGGTGGGCGACAGAATTAAGCCCTGAATATGACGTGTCTTCGGGTCTAAATTTTGCAGCAAAGGCAACCCAAAAGCTGCTGTTTTCCCCGTTCCGGTTTGCGCCAAAGAGACCAAGTCAGTCTTTTGATTTAACAATACTTGTAAAGATTTTTCTTGAACGGGAGTGGGATTCTCGAACCCAAGGTCTTCAAGGGCTCTTTGTAGTTCAGGTATGAGCCCGAGATCAGCAAATGTGGTCATAAGCGGCAAAGATACAGCTTTCGATCCCCCTTTATCCATAAATCGTTAAAGCTTTTTGCTTTAATCCAAATAGGTATTTAAGTCCCCACAAGTGTTGGCAGGGATAGTCATGCCTGAACGCTGGAAAAAATAACGAATATTTACATCTTCAAAACTTTCATCAATTTGTAGCTCTCCTTCCGTTAAAACGATGATTACCAAATCCTGCATGTCTTCTTCAGCCACAGAATTCCAATCGGATTGCGAATCGATTACTTGAAAACGTTCATAAGCGGGCCAAATGGGATCAGGATGCCAGCGCCATTGGGCTTCTATATATTCGAGGACGTCAAAGTTCTGATCGAAAACAGTGATTAGATAGGTTCCATAGCCCGTAAAAGTAAAGGTAATGGTATGGGGCTGAGAACAGTCGTCTGCTATTGGTCCCGATTCTTCATTACGACAATAAAACTCGTATTGATCCGCTAAAAATTGACAGTACACGTTCACCTCTTCGGTATCTCGGATAAATGCCTGTACATCGATTAACCTCCATTCCTGTAATAAGAGCTGACCGTTCGATCCTTCGGGGGCATCAGGAGCAATTTCAGCTTCTTTATTTGCGGCAACAGACAAAGGTTGTCCCGTTGCACAATCTGCAGCGGTAGAAGGTCCCAATTGTAAACTGAAGCGAATCCCTGTTTCATTCTCAATGACTAAGTCTGTCAAAGTAGCCACTTGACCTGTTTCGGGCGGATTATTGGTCTCTTGATAGTCGTCATTCATCAAAAGTATGCGATCAATACGGACTTCAGTCGTGGCTTCTTGATCAAAAACAAAGTCATAACGTCCACTAAAGTACACCTGTTCAAATGTTCCTTCTTCGTCGAATCCTAGCTTAAGAATGAATTTTCCTTCTTCGGTAAATTCTACAGAAACCAATTCACAAGCATTGGTCTGGAGGAAATCTTTCGTATTTCTTCGAATTTTCCATTTGCCAACCACCGTGTTGATTTGTTGGAGTTGTTGTTCCAAAATTTCTTCTTGAGTCAGGTGTGGGTCAACCCCGGCATTGCTATTACACCCCAAATGAATCGTACATAAAACAGCAATAAGAAGAAATATATTTTTCATAATTAGTAAATAATATACTGAAGTTAACTAAAATTCAACAAACCCAATAAGCCACTAAACATCACAAATTTGGATGGCCTGTGCCAGAGCATCCAAGGGCCGCTCCCAAGTAGGGATAAACTCCTGAGCTACATAGCCCTGAAAACCTGAAGCTACAATAGCTTTCATAATAGCTGGATAATTCAACTCTTGGGTTGCATCAATTTCGTGTCTTCCCGGAACCCCGGCTGTATGGTAATGTCCAAAATATGGATGGTTTTCCTGTATGGTTCGAATGATATCCCCTTCATTAATTTGCATATGATAAATGTCGTAGAGTACCTTAAAATTTTCGGAACTCAACGCTTTACATAAGGCCACACTCCAAGCTGAAGAATCGCACATATAATCGGGATGATCGATTTTAGAATTAAAGACTTCGATTTGTAGGACTACTCCCCTTTTTTCGGCTAGAGGCAAAATTTGTTGGAATCCAGTAACACAATTTTGAAGACCTTCTTGGTCATCCAATCCGTTTCGATTACCACTAAAACAAATGAGATTAGTGTAACCCGCATCGGCTACCCAATTGATGTATCGAGTATAGTCTGCAATCAGCTTTGGATGATTTTCCAGACGATTCCAACTATTGGTTTGGCTCATTTCATCTGCCCAATAGCACATGGTGGAATCCAAACCCAATTGCCGTACCAAAGGCCAATCCTTGGGGCCTAGAAGGTCGATACCTGTACAACCCAATTGCTTGACAGCTGGGGCAAAGAGGTTCATCGGGATCGATTCAAAACACCAACGACTCACCGAATGGCGAATGTTCCCTTTGGGTTGAAATGAATGACCCGCTGAGGGAAATGTTCCCCAGGGCACAGTACTGGCTCCTAGGGCCATTCCGACAGATTTAATGGCTTTTCTTCGATTCATAAACTAATATATTAACGCACTTGTGATTTAAGGACTACTCTATGGTTCCATTTATTGGATAAACGTTTCAGATAAATACCTAATAATTCTTTTCTTCCAATATAAACTTCCCATTTTTTTTGATCGATGGCTCGGACGATCTTTCGGGCGCATCGGTCGACATCTACTCCTAATTTTGTGCCTCGATCGCTCTTGCCCAAGGGAGTACCGTCGCCAGTGATGGCATTGGCAGACACTTGAGTATTGATAAACCCAGGACACACCATAGTGACTGAAATTCCATTTTTTTCTTGCTCCATCCGCATGGCATCAAAAAATCCGTGAAGGGCGTGTTTAGCTCCACAATATCCCGCTCGATAAGGTGAACTAAACTTACCCATAATGCTGCTTACCGTAGCATAATGCCCACTTTTGCGTTCGATAAAATGAGGCAATAGTGCTACGCTAAGAGCTACGGTCCCCAAATAGTCGACTTCTATCAGATGGGAATAGACTTCATATTGGGTGTTTTCGATCAGGGATCGTTGACTGATTCCGCCATTATTAATTAAAATATCCACTTCTCCAAATATTTCCAAAGCTGCTGCTACGTGATCGGAGGCTTTTTGAGTCTCGGCTAAATCGAAAGGGAGGAGTGCTACTTCGGCAGGCGAACACTGCTCTGCTACTTCTTTTAGGACGTCTTTTCGACGAGCTGATAAAATCAATCGAACACCTTTTTGGGCATACTGTTTGGCAACTGCAGCTCCAATTCCTGAGGAAGCTCCAGTGATCCACACCACGGGTTTTTTCATAAATAGGTTTGTTTAAATTTCCCAACCCTTGCGGTAGTCTCTCCCTACAAAACGGTTGGCTTCTTTCAAATTGGTGATTTGCATATTTTGGCCGTCCCAAGTTAATTTTTTCCGTCCATAATATTCATAACTTCCTCCTAATTTTTTACGTCGTAAGTTGTAGCTTCGAATCGCTAGATTACCCATCAAGACGGTTTCGGTTAAGGGGCCGGCATAATCAAAAGAAGAGGTTAGGTTGCGGTGTTCGGTACTTCCGAACCCAGCTTTACAGGCATCAATCCACTGATATTGATGACCATTCTCTGGAAAAGACGGTTGGTCAAAGGGTCTGGCATAAGTTTTCATTGATCCGTTTTGGTGGTAGAGTCTAGGATTTTGACCGTAACAATCTGTCACAATCACTCCATTTTTGCCTTCCATAACCACTCCATTGGAGCCGCCTTGTAAGGAAGAATACAAAGTTCCTCCAAAATCGTCATTGGCTGGCACTAGGGCCGGTCGTGCAGGACGAATCCCTCCATCCATCCAAATCATTTCTACCGGGGAGGAATTTCGCTCAGTGGGTTCAAAATTTATAGTCACATAAGATGAAGGCGGACACCCTTCGGGAATATGTTCAGCTTCCCACATACGCGTGTAAACACTGCCCACACTACATTCCACTTGAGTCGGGTATTTTAAGCCCAAAGCGCGAAACGGTATATCAATCAAATGACATCCCATATCGCCCAAAGCGCCGGTACCATAAGCCCACCAACCGCGCCAATTGAACGGATGCATCTTTGGCACAAATGGCGTTTCTGGAGCCGGCCCCAGCCAAAGATCCCATTCCAAGCCCTCAGGTTTTAAGCTAGGTTGTGGCTTAAGTGGAGGAATCCCCTGGGGCCAAATGGGGCGATCGGTCCAAACATAAACTCTGGAAATAGGGCCAATTGAACCTTCAGCAATCCATTTTTGGATAGTTTTTTGACTGGGATCGGAAGCCCCTTGATTCCCCATTTGAGTGACCACTTTCTTTTGGTTGGCCATTTTTGTTAACAAACGAGCTTCTTTTATATTATGGGTTAAAGGTTTTTGGACATACACATGCATCCCTCGCTCCATGGCCGCCACAGTTGCATGAGCATGCATATGATCAGGGCCTGAGATCGTTACGGCATCTATGTCTTTTTCCTGATCCAACATTTGGCGGAAATCGGTATAAAAATTCGCTTTTGGAAAATCCTTTCGGGTACGTGCCACCCCGTGCTTACCTTTGGGGTCTACATCACAGAGGGCCACTACGCGTTCGCGCCCCTTCACAGTGGCGTGGATGATATCGCTTCTTCCTTTCCCTCCAATTCCTACTGCAGCTAAATTGAGTTGATCGCTGGGTGCGGTGAATCCTACCCCTCCTAATACCTGTCTGGGAACAATAAAAACCGAGGAGGCCACTGCCGCTTGCTTGAGAAATTTACGACGAGAAGTTTGCTGATTAGACTTCATATTATTGGTTTTTAGAAATGTACTAAAAAAGCCGAACTATGAAAAATATATCCCTTAGGGATTTAAAAATTGAGCCGTCCAACTGTCTTCTTGACGTTTAAACTCTGAACGGATGTGTATCGGCCTCTTCAGTTTAAGGCTTTCGATACGTTCGGCCTGGAAAGTGAGTTTTAGAAAATGGGGTTTGTCCTCATTGTAGGCGACTGCATCGGGCTGTGGGATAGGGGTTCCTGGTGCTAATACAGTGGTGTAGTCTTTTTGCGAACGAAGAGGAATTTCCTTAAATAATTTGAGGTCTGAAGAACGATTCACACAAATAAGGTCTACTTGAATTTGCCATAATTTTTTGGGATCATAAAACAATAATTGGGCTTTTGAATCCCTTTGCAGGTCCTTAGCTTTAGCGGAACGGTCATCGGTATAAATTATGAATTCAAGCGTTTGAGGGTCAAAATCACGCAAAACTACCGTTCGCATAGTTGCTCTTGCTTGGGAGTCTATGGTAGCCAAAGTAGCATAGCGAAAAGGATGACCCTTTTGGTATTTGGAACGAACCCATTGGTCTTTACACTTCTGAAAAATCTCGGCTAACATCAGGATTTTTGGTGTTGCTTGTACCAACTATTCACCCGAAGGATAGCATTTTGACGGATATCTTCCCAAAACAAATTGATATCTGCAAAGTGGTAATTTTTAATAAGCTTCAACAAAAATCGCTTGGGTACATAGGGCACCGTAGACCAAAGCATTCCATCTAATCGTTCAACTCTCAAACTTTGGGGATAAATCTCCAAATCCCGATAGAGAACCCCTTTGTGGGTATTCGAACTTGTTTTTTGGGTTCGATCCCAGGTGATGGGATTAGACGTCAGTCCTCCTTTAAACCAAGTGTCAAAACGTTTAGGAAGTTTCCCTATTTTATAGGTATTCCAAGAAAGGATCCCTCCGACAGCTTCCGGTTTCCAAAGTGCAGGTAAAGAGTTGTATTGATTTTCTTCAATCTTGGTCCCTACCAAATAAGCCGCCACTAATTTCTCTTGCAGGGGTTGGTCGTCAAAAAATTCGGCCAATAAACGTTTGGCATGCATACTCCCCTGACTGTGGGAAGCAATGATGATCGGCCTGTCCTGATGGTGGTGGTCTAAATAATATTGAAATGCCCGACGAACGTCCTGATAAGCCAGCTCCCAGGCCGGCTCGCCCCCTTTTTTGTAGGGGTCCACGAAAATTCGATAGTGGGCTTGCCGATAGAAAGGGACAAATAAACGGCCGGCATCCATCCAAGCAGAAGCTTGATATTTAACCGCTTGTTGCCAGACTTCCTTACGGATTTCAGCATTGAAAACATCTGCATTCCAACCCGTATTTTTAGGATCGGAGAAAAGTGTGGGGTAAATATAAAAGACATCTGCTCGTTTGGTCGAGTCTTCGGGCGAACGAAAATCGAATACAGAAGGGTAGTTTCCTGGCAATACAGCCCAAGCATCCGTTTGACTGTAATCCGGGGCTTTAGGCGTTTGTAAGGTGGAGAATTGGGCAGTCTTATAGTGGGTCTTGCAAGACAGAAACAGCAGACTCATAGCATATAAAAGGAATTCTTTTTGCTTCAATTTTTTTTTCAAATATAGGGGTTTAGAGATAATTTCAAATCATTTGACTCCCTCTCAATTTTGTATCTTTAAAACAAAAACATGAAATTTTTAAAAATCAAATGGCTGCTATGCTGTATCCTTCTGATAAGTTGTAAACAAAAAGTTCAGAAACAAACAGCCAATACTCCTCCGATACAAAAAGTAGAAGTCATCGAGCTTAAAACTCAACTCAATCCCAAAAGCGACTCTAAAGTTTATGGTGACGCCACCTTTGTGCAGGAGGGAAACTGGGTGCAAATGGATGCCTACATACAAGGGCTTAGCCCAGGAACCCATGCCATTCATCTTCATGAAAAAGCAGATTGTAGTTCTCCCGATGGAAAATCGACCGGAGGACATTGGAACCCCACCTTTGAGCCTCACGGAAAATGGGGTTCTCCCGAAGGTTTTCACAGAGGCGATATCGGAAATTTTGAAGCCGACAGTACCGGACTTGGGCATGTCGTATTTAAAACAGATTTATGGTGCATTGGATGTGAAGACGATACCAAAAATATCGTTGGCAAAGCAATCATTGTGCATCAAGGAGCCGACGATTTTGTCTCCCAACCCTCCGGAGCTGCCGGGGCACGGATCAGTTGTGCCGGCATTATTGAGTAAGGTTTACCACTCTCGCTCTTTGTTTAACTGGTCTGCCAAGTCCAGTTCCTCTTGCGAAACCACCTTTAAAAAAGATTCGTGTTGTTCAATGGCAAATTCTATCTTTTCGACAATTGAATCGATTGGTTCATCGTCATAATCAATTTCAAGTGGTTTTTTAAT
>JBMYNJ010000069.1:0-8055 GCA_049598145.1 Flavobacteriaceae bacterium
CGTCAAACAAAGCAAAAGCAGTGTCCCGAGGAGGTAAGCGAATATTTTGTAAATTCTTTTAATGCGAAACCCTTATTTTTGTGCCCATGCCGGGAAAATCAATTTATATTTTAGGAATTGAATCCTCTTGTGATGATACCGCAGCTGCCGTACTTCAGGAAGCTCATTTGCTTTCGAATTGTATTGCCTCTCAGGAAATTCATCGGGCCTATGGTGGGGTGGTTCCCGAATTGGCCTCCCGAGCACATCAAGCCAATATTGTTCCTGTAGTCGACCAAGCGCTATCGCAAGCAAATATCGACAAAAAACAGCTTAGTGCAATCGCCTATACCCGAGGTCCTGGACTTTTAGGCTCGCTCTTAGTTGGGGCCAGTTTTGCTAAATCGCTTGCCTTAGCTTTAGACATCCCTTTGATCGAAGTACATCACCTGCATGCGCACCTCATGGCTCATTTTATCGCAGACACGCACCTGGAGACACCCCAATTTCCCTGCTTAGGGGTGACGATTTCCGGTGGGCATACTCAAATTGTACGGATGCAATCGGCTTTTGAGATCCAAATTCTGGGAGAAACCCAAGACGACGCCATCGGAGAAGCCTTTGATAAATGCGGGAAAGTCATGGGGCTGGGATACCCGGCCGGCCCCCAGATCGATCGATTGGCACAAGAAGGCAACCCCAATGCCTTTGCTTTGCCACTTCCCCAAATGCCGGGCTATCATTTAAGCTATAGCGGACTCAAGACGGCTTTTTTAAACCTGATCCATAAAAACCAACAAAAAAATCCTCATTTTGTTGAAGAACATCAGGCCGATTTGTGTGCCAGTTTGCAACACGCATTGGTGAGACCGCTCCTGCTCCAACTCGACCGAGTCATGGAAGCATACCCTAACGAAGCTTTACTCGTAGGCGGTGGGGTAGCCGCCAATTCAGCTGTTCGGGATGCACTTCAGGAACGACAACAAGAAAAGGGCTGGCAGGTTTTCCTCCCGCCTTTAAAACTTACAACGGACAATGCCGCTATGATTGGGATCGTCGGCTATCTCAAATATCAGCAGCAACAATTTTCGAGCCTTCAACAATCGGCGCAGGCACGCCTCCCTTTTTAAGATGGACCTCTTTTATCAAGCTTCCTTAACCGCCGAAGACCAACACTGGAAAATCTCCCGGGAAGAAAGCCGGCATATCGAAAAAGTGTTGCGCAAAACTGTAGGAGACACGATTGCCTTCACCAACGGTCGAGGATTGGTCCATCAAGCCACCATCTGCCAAATCGCTTCTTCGGGGATTGAAGTAGCATCGCAGAAACACCAACAGCACTCCCTTCCCTCAAATCGCTTGCATATCGGGATAGCACCCACTAAAAACATCGATCGTTTGGAGTGGTTTTTAGAAAAGGCAACTGAATTGGGAATCCACCAGATCACTCCGCTCCTCTGCGATCGTTCCGAACGCAAGGTGGTGAAGCCAGAGCGTTTGCAAAAGGTTTTAATTCGAGCCCTGAAACAATCCCAGCGCTATTTTCTCCCGCATCTCCACCCCATGCAGCGTTTCAAAGATTTTGTGACTCAACTCGAGGGGCCTGCCTTTATGGCGCATTGTGCCGACGGAGATAAATCAGGAATTTGGGACCTCCCCCCGGGTAAGGGAAGCATGTGCTTTCTAATTGGGCCGGAAGGCGATTTTAGCACGGCAGAAATCGAATGGGCCGAACAACACCGGCTTCCAATGATTCATATGGGCGAAAGTCGCCTGCGAACCGAAACGGCTGCCCTGCTGGCGGTGAGCGCTTTCCATCGATTGGAGCAACAAAACCATAAACAGTAGGAATTCCTATCTTTAGTGCATGAACGCCAATCAACTCTCCAATGCCTTACTGAGAACCCTCTTGATTGTGGCCGGAAGTCTCCTGGCCTTATGGATTCTCATTCAACTCCAAACGCTGATCGTTTATTTGATCGTGGGCGCGATCCTTTCACTAATTGGCCGTCCCGTTGTTGTTTTCCTTAAAAAACGGCTAAAATTCAGTTCCTTTTGGGCGAGTATTACCACTTTAACCCTGTATATACTTATTTTGTTTGGAGTGGTGTCGCTCATCAGCCCCTTGGTGTTGCAACAAAGCAACAACCTCTCCCTTTTGGATATCGAAGCTTTAGAACTCAAAGTGAACCAACTGAGCCATCAATTGGAAACCGCCATGGGCTATAAGGAAGATCAACTACTGGAGGCCAAAGAACAATGGATTTCAAATGCTTTAAAGGGCTTGGATTTAAACTTTATCCCACAACTGATCAATGGCATGATTCAATTCTTAGGAAACTTTGCCATCGCAGTATTTGCGGTGTTTTTTGTCGCTTTTTTCTTGTTAAAAGACAGCAGTTTGCTGGAAGATACCGTCTTTATTTTTGTGCCAAAAAAATGGCATGCCCAATTAAAGAATTCCCTGCTTGAGCTTAAAAATTTATTGTCGCGCTATTTTATTGGTTTAATTCTTCAGATCACCATCCTGTTGGTGATATACACTATCGTTTTGGTGGTGTTTGGGGTGCCCAATGCTTTTGTAATTGCGTTACTTTGTGCCCTCTTAAATCTGGTGCCCTATTTAGGGCCTGTGATCGGTGCGATCCTGATGGCTATCCTCACCCTGACCAGTGATATGGAAGCCAATTTCGTTGGAGAGCTGATCCCAAAAACCCTTTATGTATTACTCGGCTTTAGTTTGGGTCAGTTGGTGGATAATGTCTTTAGCCAACCCTTTATTTTTTCCAACAGTGTAAAATCACATCCCTTGGAAATCTTTATAGTGATTCTGATGGCTGGAACGCTGTTTGGAGCAACAGGACTGATCGTCGCTATCCCGGCCTATACTGCTATAAAAGTGATCCTCAAAACCTTTTTGGCTGAGAATAGAATTGTGAAGGCCCTCACGAAAGACCTCTAAATGCCTTAGAGATCAAAGGTTTCCAAGAGGGTCGCCTGGCGTTCGATGGACGATTTAAACTCGGACTTAAGCTGTTCCACCAAGGCTGCCACGGGCACCACATCGCTGATACTGGTGACTCCCTGACCGGCGGACCAAATGGTTTTCCACGCTTTGGCTTCTGCTTTGGCAGCGTCCAGTTCCGATCCAAAATCGATTTTAGCCGACTTTTTCCACATCTCTTCAGTGATTCCCATAGCCTCAAGGCTGGGACGTAAAAAACTTCCGTGAACGCCTGAAACTGCTGCCGTATAGACGATGTCTTCGGCACCACTTTCGATAATCATTTTTTGATAGCCTTCATCGGCCTCACTCTCTTTAACATTGATGAAACGGGTCCCCATGTAGGCCAAATCGGCACCCATTTGTAAGGCTGCAGCGACATCCTGCCCCGTTGAGATACAACCCGAAAGCAAGATGGTTTTATCGAAGAATTTACGCACTTCCTGAATCAGGGCCATCGGATGGAGCGTTCCGGCATGTCCTCCCGCCCCGGCAGCCACCAATATCAGGCCATCGACTCCGGCTTCGGCCGCCTTTTCGGCGTGGCGTTTTTTAATAATGTCGTGATAGACCTTCCCGCCATAGCCCTGCACGGCTTCTACCAGTTGCGGAACCGCACCTAGGGAAGTAATAATCAAAGGCACCTGGTGTTTAATACAGACTTCCAAATCCGGCTGTAAGCGGGTATTGGTCATATGAACGATTAAATTCACTCCAAAAGGAGCTGCTTTTTTTCCCGTTTCGGCCTCAAAAGTTTCGAGGGCTTCTTTGATTTCGATCACCCAGGCTTCGAAGCCTTCCGTGGTTTTTTGGTTGAGGGCAGGAAAGGTTCCTACAATCCCGTTCTTACAACATTCGATCACCAACTGTGGGCCAGAGATTAAAAACATCGGGGCCGCCACTACAGGCAAACTTAAATTTTCGTGTATATCAGACATCGCCATTATTTTTTAGATTTTTTCTTAACCGACCATTGGAAGGAAAACTTGGCGACTACATCGCCGGTTTCGTCTGTGCCGATAGCATCGACCCACAACTGTTCGCCTTTGCCGGAAGCCAAAGCTCGATCGACCAGCGCATGGATCTCTTGCCCTTGCACACATTCGAAAGTAATTTGCCCCACGGCTTTTTTGGTGAATTCAGCTTTGGTTCCAACGAGCAGGGTAGAAATAGACTTAGTTTTATCGCTTAAAATATCAATCAAATACACGCCGGTAGCCAGTTCGGCTGCCATGCCCTGAACCGCCCAAAACATGGAACGAAAGGGGTTTTGATTGATCCACTTAAAACGTACCCGAACCTGAGCACGATCCGGAAAAAATTTGTGTACCCGGACCCCACACCACCATGCGGCGGGAAGTTTAAAAAATAGAAAACGATTGATCGTCGCTGGACGAAGGGCCATAGGCTATAAAAAATGATCGATAGGTGTTAGGTTTCGATTAAAGCAGTCAGCAATTTCGGGATAAACTATGGATCCTGCAACTATATTGACGCCTTTGGCTAAAGTAGCATCGGTTCGGCAGGCCTTTTGCCAACCCAAGTCAGCAATTTGCAAAGTATCACGGAGAGTGGCATTGGTGAGCGCCTGGGTAGAGGTTTGGGGAACCGCCCCCGGCATATTGGTCACCGCATAATGGACAATTCCATCAATTACTCGAATGGGATTTTCATGGGTGGTCGGGACAGAGGTTTCAAAACAGCCCCCCTGATCGATAGCAATATCCACCAAAACAGTCCCCGGCTGCATTTGGGAAAGCATGGATTTCGTAATTAATTTAGGGGCTTGAGCCCCCGGGATTAAAACCGAACCGATGATCACATCGGCTTGAGGCAAGAGGGCCTCTATAGCCGATTGGGTCGAAAAAACCGTTTGCACATTGGCCGGCATAAAGTTGTCTAATTCTCTCAATCGGTCCAATTGGGTGTCGAAGATATAAACGCTGGCGCCCATCCCGGCGGCCATTTTTGAGGCTTCGGTTCCGGCCACGCCCCCGCCTAAAACAAGGACAACCGCTGGAGGCACACCTGGGACTCCGCCCAAGAGTTTCCCTTTTCCGCCCTGGGGTTTTTCCAAAAATTTGGCCCCCTGCTGGGTGGCCATCCGTCCGGCGACTTCCGACATGGGGGTCAGCAACGGTAAACGCCCCCCTCGGCTCACGGTTTCATAGGCGATACAGGTGGCTCCGGTATCCTGCATCGCTTGCGTTAAGCCTTCGTCTGAAGCCAAATGAAAATAGGTGAAAACAATTTGCTCCGGGCGAATCAGTGAAAACTCGGGCGCTAAAGGTTCTTTGACTTTGACAATCATTTCGGCCGAAGCAAATACGTCGGCTGCTTGAGGCACCAATCGGGCACCCACCGCGCGATAGGCTTCATCCGGGAAACCACTGAGCTGTCCGGCCTGTTGTTCTACTAAAACTTCATGTCCTTTATGGACTAGGGCAGCCACTCCGGCGGGGGTCATCCCCACCCGGGCTTCTTGAGGTTTGATTTCTTTGGGAATTCCAACGATCATACTGTAGGATTTTTTATCATTTGAATATTTTGTTAATTAAAGGTACCAAATCTTTTTACTGATGAAATATTATAATAAAACGCGTACCATTGAACAAAAAGTAACCGACCGAGAAGTGGTTCGTTTGCTCCAAAAACAAACCGAAATTTTAGAAAAAATCCTCCACCTTTTGGAACGAATTTACCTATAAAACCCTAAATATCAAGGATATATCTGTTTTCTATACTTCACATTTAAGAGAAATTCACAGAAATTAGATAAAACCCTTTTTTTAATTCCTATAAAGTCTATAGGATTTTGTCTAAGTCAAAAATACGTTTATCTTTGCGGCTTAATAATCATGAAAAATGAGCGATTTACAATTTACGACGAAGACTTTACACGCCGGACACGAAACCGGAGCTACTCAGGGCACCCGAGCCGTACCCATTTATCAATCCACGGCCTATGTATTTGACAGTGCAGAACATGCCGCAAATTTATTTTCCTTAGCCGAACCCGGATATATCTATACGCGCCTAAACAACCCCACCAACGATGTGCTGGAACAGCGCTTGGCTGCGCTGGAGGGCGGTATAGCAGCGGTAGCCACTGCTTCGGGAACCTCGGCCATTGCCACCGCTCTTATGGTGTTGCTCAAAGCCGGCGATCATATTGTGGCTTCCAACAGCCTGTATGGAGGCACCTATAACTTATTAAGCGTGACCCTCCCCCGCTTGGGGATCACCACTACTTTTGTAGACCCGGACGATCCGGCCAATTTCGAAGCGGCCGTTCAGGAAAACACCCGAGCATTTTTTGCAGAATCCTTAGGGAATCCCAAACTCGATGTACTCGACCTCAAAGGAATTTCGGCCTATGCACAAAAAGCCCAGGTACCATTTATCGTGGACAATACGGTGGCTACCCCGGCCCTTTTAAACCCGATAGCTCACGGGGCCAATATCGTGATTCATTCGCTAACCAAGTTTATCAACGGGAATGGAACGGCGATGGGAGGCATCATTATCGATGCCGGAACCTTTGACTACGGCAACGGACTTTTCCCGGAATTTACAGAACCCAGCCCGGGCTACCACGGCTTGGTGTATCACGAAGCTTTAGGCCCGGCAGCATTTATCGCCAAGGTGCGGATCGAAGGCCTCCGAGATTTTGGAGCGGCCCCAAGCCCCTTTAACAGCTTTCAGATTTTGCAAGGTTTGGAAACCCTAAGTGTCCGGATGAAACAACATTCCGAAAATGCGCTGGCGCTGGCCCAGTGGTTAGAACAACAGCCCGAAGTCGCCTGGGTAAATTATCCCGGTTTGGCGTCCAGCCCATACAACGGACTGGCCCAAAGCTATCTGCCCAAAGGCCAAAGTGGGATTCTTACTTTTGGACTTAAAGGCGGGTTTGAAGCCGCCAAAAAGGTAGCCGACCAAACAAAGCTCTTCTCACTACTGGCCAATATTGGTGACTCCAAATCTTTGGTGATCCACCCGGCCAGTACCACCCACCAACAATTGAGCGAAGCTTCTCAAAAAGAAACCGGAGTGACGCAAGACTTGGTACGACTTTCCGTGGGATTAGAAGACCTGGAAGACTTAAAAGCCGATCTGAAACAAGCTTTTTAAAGTTTTGTTTTAAATTTTATACACAAGGGGCTTCGGCCCCTTTTTTTAGGGAAAGCGTTTTAAGAAATGGACGGCAGCTCCGATTTTACTACTTTCGGGTATCTAAAATATGTCTATGAAAACGGTTTTAATCACGGGGGCCAGTAGCGGAATCGGATGGGCCACCGCCCAAAAATTAGATGCCCTGGGTCACCAACTGATCCTTTGCGGCCGCCGAATGGCTCAATTGGAACGCTTGCAACAAAGCCTCCAACAGCCCAGCCACCTCCTTTGTTTTGACGTAAGCGACCGAGCCGCCGTTTTTAAAGCCATAGCCTCGCTGCCGCCCGCTTTCCAAACCGTCGATGTGCTGATTAACAATGCGGGCAATGCTCACGGCCTAGACACCGCCCATGAGGCTGAACTCGACGACTGGGACGCCATGATCGATGGCAACGTTAAAGGGCTGCTCTATGTCACAAAGGCCCTACTCCCGCAGATGATTGCACGTTGCGCAGGGCAAATTATCAATGTGGGGTCGATTGCCGGAAAAGAGGCCTATCCCAAAGGCAATGTCTATTGTGCCAGCAAAGCCGCCGTGGATTCGTTTACCCAAGGGCTCCGGATCGATACCAACCCCTATGGCCTTCGGGTGGGAGCCATCCATCCCGGATTGGTAGAAACCAATTTTTCTAAGGTCCGTTTTAAGGGCGATGCCCAACGTTCGGAGGCCGTTTATGCCCCTTTGGCCGCCCTCCAAGCCGAAGATATTGCCGAAACCCTTGCCTTTATGATTGAGGCTCCTGCCCATATCAATTTGGCCGATATCACCATCCTCCCGACCGACCAAGCCAGTGCGTTTGTCGTTAATCGAAAGCAGGGGTAAGAAGAAGTATTTATGATCCTACAACGGTTTGTATATGAAAAGTAGCAGAGTAGATATGCTATTATCTTTGATTTAA
>JBMYNJ010000070.1:0-8039 GCA_049598145.1 Flavobacteriaceae bacterium
ACCTTCCGGACGCAGTAATTATTCAACCCCAATAAAACTTTTAAACCCCCTCACTCCAGTGAGGGGGTTTTTTTATAGAAGAGACTGGGGATCAATACTTGTTCAAGAGCCTAAAAATTCTATTGAGCCTTCCTTGAAAGATAGCCCCCTTAATTCCAATAGATTAGCCTGTGAAAAGATTAGTGTATTGAAATCGTTTATATTTTGAAAAAAAATGTTAATTCAAGAATATGGTTGTGTTAAAATTGTCAGCCATGTGACTATAGAAAAAAGTATTCCCTAACTTGATACAATCCGTAACTTTAAATTTCCATTGATTTTGAATAGTAAAGTCAGTTATCCTTCAAAGCGCTATGCTAAAGCAAAAGATTTTCTTCCCCTGTTGGGAACCGATTATGTAGAGTTGTATGTCGGCAATTCCCTTCAGGCAGCTCATTTCTATCAAACAGCTATGGGCTTTCAACCCTTGGCTTATGCCGGTTTAAAAACAGGGCTAAAAGACCGGGAAAGCTATGTTGTCGCTCAAGGAAAAATTCGTTTAGTACTTACTTCTCCTTTGCGAAGCCAAACTCCTTTAGGGAAGCATGTCGATAGCCATGGAGATGGGGTAAAATTTATTGCGCTCACTGTTGAAAACGCAACTGAAGCCTATAAAGAAGCCCGCTCTCGTGGAGCCGATTCTTTTCAAGAGCCTCAAACCACACAAGACCCCAGTGGAAAAGTGGTCTGCTCTGGAATAAGAACCTATGGTGAAACGATTCATTTGTTTATCGAAAGACATGACTACAGAGGAGTGTTTCTGCCCGGATATATTCCTTGGAAAGGCACCTCCCTATCTACCCCGGAAGTCGGCTTAAAATATATCGACCATATGGTGGGAAATGTGTCCCTGGGCCAAATGAATCACTGGGTAAAGTTTTACGAGGATGTCCTTGGTTTTACAAACATCCTAACCTTTGATGATAAGGATATCTCTACAGAATATACTGCCTTGATGAGTAAAGTGGTAAGCGATGGTAGCGGGCGTATTAAATTTCCGATAAACGAACCCGCTGCTGGACTAAAACGCTCCCAGGTGGACGAATATCTAGACTTTTATGAAGGTGAGGGTGTTCAGCATTTGGCTTTAGTCACCGATAACATTATTCATACAGTCAGCGAACTCCGAAAGCGGGGGGTAGAATTTTTAAGTGTTCCTGATACCTACTACGAAAAGCTATTGGAACGGGTAGGAGAAATCAGTGAACCTCTGGATGCCCTGCGCGCATTAGGCATCTTGGTAGATCGAGACGAAGAGGGCTATTTATTACAGATATTTACCAAACCCCTTCAACCGCGACCCACTTTATTTTTTGAAATTATCCAACGGAAAGGGGCGCAGTCTTTCGGAAAGGGAAATTTTAAAGCTCTATTTGAAGCCATAGAACGCGAACAAAAACTACGAGGAACCCTTTAAATTAGATAATCACATGCCACTATATCATCAGCTAGGAAAGATTCCCGAAAAACGACATACCCAATTCCGTAAACCCGATGGAAGCTTATATTATGAAGAGCTATTTGGTACCATAGGATTTGATGGGATGTCTTCGCTTTTGTACCATCACCATCGTCCCACTCGGGTAAAATCGATTCGTCCAGCAATAGATGTACGCCCAAAGATTGCGGTTCAACACAATTTGCACTCTCGGAAATTTTTGGGATTTAACATCCCTTCAGAATTGGATTTTCTCAATTCTCGAAAGACTCTACTCGTCAATAGTGACATACACATTGGAGTAGCAGCCCCCGAAAATTCTGTGGGAGATTATTTTTACAAAAATGCCGATGCCGACGAAATGCTCTTCATACATGAAGGAACTGGAGTATTGCATACTCTTTTGGGTAAAATTCCATTTGAGCCTGGAGATTATCTTATTATTCCCAGGGGTATTATTTATCAAATACACTTTGATTCGGATCAAAATAGGTTATTATATGCCGAATCCTTTCAACCCATATACACACCTAAACGCTATCGAAATCATTTTGGCCAACTTTTGGAACATTCCCCTTTTTGTGAACGAGACCTGAAATTACCTGAATATTTAGACCCCAAAAATGAGACAGGAGAATTTCGAATTAAAATTAAAAAAGAGGGTGTTTTACATGAAGTCATCTACCAATCGCACCCTTTTGATGTTGTTGGTTGGGATGGCTACAATTATCCCTATGGCTTTTCAATTCACAATTTTGAACCCATCACAGGGCGAGTGCATTTGCCTCCCCCGGTTCATCAAACCTTCGAAACCTCAACCTTTGTAGTATGCTCTTTTTGCCCAAGGCTTTACGATTATCATCCACAAGCCATCCCAGCACCCTATCACCATTCCAATATAGACTCCGATGAAGTCCTCTATTATGTCGCTGGAAACTTTATGAGTCGTAAAGGCATCGCTCCGGGACAGTTGACGCTCCACCCTGCAGGGATTCCGCACGGGCCGCATCCCGGTACTTATGAGGCCAGTATCGGACAAAAAGAAACACAAGAAATGGCTGTGATGATTGATACTTTCAAACCCCTTCAAATCACGACAACAGCCCTTGAAATTCAAGAGGAATCCTACTACACCTCTTGGAAGGAATAATCCTTATTTTATATGTTTATGTTGCCTATACAATCCGATTTTTCTATTCACAACTTGCCTTTTGGAATTTTTTCGACTGTTGGATCCCCCAAGCGAATTGGAGTGGCCTTAGGGGATCGGGTAATAGACCTCTATGCTCTCGGAAAATTAGGCGTTTGGGATTTCGATATTGATGTCTTAAAACAAGACTCCCTAAATTCATTTATTGCTTTAGGGAAATCTAAAACCAATGGGGTTCGAAAATCCATAAGAGAATGGTTTTTAGACCTCAAAAATGCTCCTTTTGAAGATTTTAATAATATATCTGTGTCCCTTGCAGAAGTTGATCTACATTTACCCGTTCAGGTAGGCGACTATACCGACTTTTATTCTAGTCTGGAGCACGCCACCAACGTCGGAAAAATGTTCCGCGATCCGGAACAGCCCTTATTACCCAATTGGAAACATTTACCCGTGGGCTATCACGGGCGAGCATCCACTATTATTCCCAGCGGACAGCCTATTCGAAGACCTAAAGGACAAATTCTAGCCGTTTCAGAAGACCTCCCCGGATTTGGCCCCACCCAACGGCTGGATTTTGAATTGGAAATGGGATTTATCGTTGGAAAAGAAAACCGCTTAGGGGAATCGATTTCAACAGCAGAAGCAGAAGAATATATCTTTGGTTTAGTCCTTTGTAACGACTGGTCGGCCCGAGACATTCAAAAATGGGAATATGTCCCTTTAGGGCCTTTTTTAGGGAAAAGTTTTGCGACTTCCATCTCTCCATGGGTGATCCCTTTGGAGGCCTTGGACCCGTTTCGTGTAGACGGACCTATACAAGACCCTACTCCCTTACCTTATCTCCAATATTCCGGATTAAAAAACTACGACATACATCTGGAGGTTCATCTAGAGCCTCAAGGACATCCCCCCAGCCTTATTTGCCAATCCAATTTTAAATATATGTACTGGAATATGGTGCAACAACTCACCCATCATACCAGTAACGGTTGCCAGATCCGCGTGGGAGACCTTATGGCCTCAGGGACCTTATCCGGAAAGACCCCAGATTCTTATGGCTCCCTGTTAGAGCTCAGCTGGGGAGGAAAAAATCCATTACCCCTAAATGGAGGAGCATCCAGAACCTTTTTAGAAGATGGAGATAGTCTCCATCTAAGCGCTTATGCTGAAAATAAAGAAATTCGAGTCGGTTTTGGAAGCCTTTCCAATACGATACTTCCAAGCTTATGAACATCTATACCACCCTTGATCCGGAAACATTAGAGCAACCCGAGTTACATCGATGCCTGCTGGCCGCTATAGCCCCTCGACCGATTTGTTTAGCCAGCAGTATTAATACTCAGGGAGAGATTAATTTAAGTCCTTTCAGTTATTTCAATGTATTTAGTTCCAACCCACCTATACTTATCTTTTCTCCCGCCCGTAGAGGAACCGATAATCAGACCAAACACACCCTTGAAAATGCAAAGGAAATTCCTGAAATTGTGGTAAATGTGGTCAATCATGCAATGGTGGAGCAAACCTCACTCAGCAGTATAGCCTTTGATAAAGGTGTAAATGAGTTTGTAAAGTCAGGCTTAACCCCTGTAGAAAGTCAAATTGTTAAACCTCCACGGGTAGGGGAAGCGCCAATCTCTCTGGAATGTTTGGTGGAACAAATTCTCCCCTTAGGAGAAGGTCCCGGTGCCGGGAATCTAATCATTTGCCGAGTCATACTCATACATCTCCAAAACGAATTTCTGGATGAAAAGGGCCAGTTGGATCCGCATCGACTAGACCTCGTGGGTCGTATGGGTCACCAATGGTATGTCCGAGCTTCAGGGGAAGCTCTTTTTCCCTTAGAGAAACCCCAAAAAGAAGGTATCGGAGTAGATCAATTACCGGAAAGCATCCGCAGGAGCTCCGTATTAACTGGAAACGAATTGGGCCGTTTGGGCCAGCAAACCCATTTCCCGAAAGCCAATGAAATTAAAGCCTTACATCACTCTCCGGCGATTCAAAAAATCAGTTTCAAAGGAAGCCCCGAAAATCAAATCAAAAAACTGCACCAAATGGCTCAAAAAGTGATGAAAAACGGCAAATACCAAGAAGCTTTACGCATATTATTGTTTGCCGATCAATTGTAAAGAAGATGCTTTTCTTTTACATTTAACTATGCTTGGAAACGATTCCCCCATTTGGACACCTTCGATAGAGGCCCAAAAAAATAGTCATTTGTCCGCCTTTCAAGCCTATGTTGAAGAGACTTACCAGCTACAATTCGATAGCTACGAGGCCCTGCATGAGTGGTCCGTTACTGCATTAGGTGATTTTTGGGAAGCTACCGCCAATTATTTTCAAATTCAATGGGAGGAGCATCCCAAAACCTGGATACGTCCCGCCCGCCCTTTTTATAAAACCCAATGGTGTATTGGGGGAACGCTAAGCTATAGTGCGCATATCCTACGAAATTATAGGGACGGAGAAACAGCGATAATCTTCCAAAACGAAAGCGGTGCCCATCTCAATATTCGCTGGAATAGTTTGTTGGAACGCGCTGATCGCTTTAAAAGGGAACTCTTATCTGTTGGTGTTCAGCAAGGGGATTGTGTGGGGGGTTATTTACTTAATCATCCCGATACGGTGGCTGCTTTTTTAGCGACGAATGCTTTGGGAGCTATTTGGAGCTGTTGTTCACCAGACTTCGGAATCGAAAGTGTGGTGGATCGATTGGCCCAGTTGAAACCTAAAGTATTAATTGCACATAAATCTTACAATTATAATGGAAAGAGATACTTACAAGAAAAAAAAATTAATCAATTAAAAAATCAATTACCCAGTCTTCAAAAAACCATCGTTCTTTCGGATGATCTTGAAGCATGGGATTTCAATTGTAGCAAAACCTATCGGTTAGACCCCGTGAGTGTTCCATTTGATCATCCGATCTGGGTCCTTTTTTCCTCGGGTACTACGGGTAAGCCCAAGGCCATCGCTCATCGGACAGGAGGCATGCTTTTGGAACAACTCAAAGCCTTGGCTATTCATCAGGATTTAAAATCCGGAGAGCGATTTTTCTGGAATACCACAACCGGCTGGATGATGTGGAACTACGCCCTTGGGAGTCTCCTTTGCGGCGGGGTGTTATGTCTCTATGATGGTGCCCCCAACTATCCCGATTGGGGAGCGCAATGGCGCTTTGCGGCACAACAACAAATCCATCATTTTGGTCATGGGGCACCCTTTTACATTCAATGCATGAAAGAGAATCTTTCAAATCTCCCTGCATTAAAAGGTTTAAGGAGTTTAGGGTCCACCGGAGCCCCATTATCGGTAGATGCTTTTGTTTGGCTCCAACAAAAGTTCCCTGAAACTCAGATCATTTCACTTAGTGGAGGTACAGATGTGTGCACGGCATTTATAGGGGGTTGTTTGCAAAAACCCGTTTATGCAGGGTGGTTACAAGCTCCTATGTTGGGCGCTGCCATAGAATCTTGGAGTCCCGAGGGCAAGCCTCTACACGGAACTATGGGAGAGCTTGTGATTGGACAGCCCATGCCTTGCATGCCGGTCTGTTTTTGGAACGACCCTGAGGACCAAAAATACCACGCTTCCTATTTTGATGGGTTTAAAGGCGTTTGGACTCATGGGGACTATATCCTGATGGATCCCACCAAAGGAGTGCAGATTTTTGGCCGATCGGATGCCACGCTTAACCGAGGAGGGATTCGAATAGGAACTTCTGAAATTTACAGTGCATTGGACCAAATACAAGGGGTTGACGATCAGCTTATGGTAGACCTCCCCTCAGGCGAAAATTGGAGTGGTTTGATTTTATTTGTGGTGAGTTCACAGGAATTGGATACCAATATTATCCAAAAATTAAAAACTCATATCCGAACACATTGTTCCCCCAGACATGTTCCAGACGAAATCATTAGAGTTCCAGAAATTCCTTACACCATCAGCGGGAAAAAGATGGAAATCCCAGTTAAAAAAATCTGTATGGGCTTCGCCCTGGAAGCAGCAGCAACCGCAGGAGCTATGAAAAATCCTAAGGCTTTAAAAATTTTTCAGGAGTTATCGGAACAACGCCGTGGGGAAAACTAAGATTTAACCCCAGTAACCACCAAAGTACCGGCCCAATCACCCGCAGCTCCAACACGCCAAGTCTGTAACTTATGAAAACCAGCAGTTTGGAAAAAAGATTTCCATTGTTCTTCTGAAAACAACTGCATAATGGAAATGCCGCAGTCTTCGGGCCACGAATGGGACGTAGGATTTTCCTGATAAAAATCCAGTCCAATAATTAAACGCCCCCCTTCATTAAGCCAGTGGTGATAGATATGAGAAATTAATGCTTGGGGATCAGGCATATAGTAGAAAACTTCCATCGAGTGGACCAAATCAACCGGAGATTGGGGTTGCCACTCCATTAAATCCGAACAATAATAGGTTCCTGTGGGATGCAAGCGCTGGGCTTTTTGGATCATCGTTTCGGAGCCATCGACCCCAATAGCTTGCTGACAAGACTCTTGCTGGTCTAACTGCCGAACTACCCAGCCATTGCCACAGCCGGCATCTATACATCGATAGTTCTCAAGTTGAGCGGTGGCAAAGGTCAACATTTCACCTACTGCAAGACTGTGGTTTTTCTCCATTCCTTCGTCTCTTCCATTGGTGGCCCAAGTGCTAAAGACTTCTACCGGTAATTTTTTCATCTCCTTTAGATTTAATCGTAAATTTAAAGAAATAACCTATCGATGCCCGTTGCCATACGCTCAAAACGAAAATTAGAGGCAAGTCCACATGCCCTTTGGGAAATTCTCAGCCAAGCCGGGCATTTGGAACGGGTACATCCCTTTTGCTTGAGCAATACTCCTCTAGAATGGAACGAAACACTCCCCAAATCCGATGAACTCGTATATCTCAATCAATTAAGTTATCGGCGCGAGTTTGTGGAATGGGTTCCCGAAAAAAGATTTTGTCTGACCATCGGTAAACCCCAAGGAAAGAAATCTAAAGTTATTTGGGAATTAACGCCTAAGGGAGAAAAGACCGAATTAAGTATTACCGTATACCCCTATCGTTCCCAAAAAATTTCCAAAGTCCTTTATTTCTTAGGGGTAAACTTTTACATAAAATTTCAACTAAAAAAATATTTACATTCAGTTTTGG
The DNA here is from genome assembly GCA_049598145.1 of Flavobacteriaceae bacterium. GTDB lineage: Bacteria > Bacteroidota > Bacteroidia > Flavobacteriales > Flavobacteriaceae > WTJH01. The sequence goes on from JBMYNJ010000070.1 coordinate 7,785, forward strand.
GGGGTATCGACTACTATCTTCGACACCAAAAACCCGTACCCAAGAAATATTTCGGGACCCATGCCTGGTTTAGTTGATCCGGAGCTACAGATCTCATTTAATGCCTCCGTTGAGCAAATAACCAGGGAAGAAAATTGGGGTCGTTAAAGACTTTTTCCCAGCTGTGGTGGTCTACTTCGCGATAAAAATGGGATTCCACCTGGGCTTTTTGTTGCCGAAGAGCCGAAACCATTTGCTGAGAAAGTTGAACGGGAA
>JBMYNJ010000071.1:0-7827 GCA_049598145.1 Flavobacteriaceae bacterium
TTCTAATCATCCTACTCTTGCATCGATGGAATCAGCTAAGTTTGGTCAAAACCAATGCGACTAAGGTGATGATTGTCCTGATTTATTCGCTCTTTGCACTAGCGGTTTTTGCTTACCACGGACAAGTAGATTGGGTGAAAGGTGGAGGCTTGGCCTTTGGAACTTGGTTTGGGGGTTGGTGGGCCAGTCGGTGGTCGGTTCGTAAAGGCGATCGGCTGATCCGTTATGTGCTTTTACTGATGATTGGAGTGATGGCTACACGTCTTTGGATGGATGCTTAATAACTTTCGCTCCCAATAATATTAAGGCCATAGCCCTGTAGGCCAACTCGGTTTTTAATCACAGAATTCGTTAAAACCCGTAAGTTTTTCACATTGAGGTCGTGTAGTATTTGAGCACCAATTCCAAAATCTCGGTTGTCCATGGCCATGGGCGGAACCCGGTCAAACTCACCCTCCTTTTGTAAAGCATCCAGGGCCTCTATTCGTGCCAATAGATTTTCAGGCGTTTGTTTACGGTTGATAAAGATTATGACCCCTTTTCCTTCTTTGTTGATTCGTTTGAAAACCGGTTCCAGGTCTGTTTCTTGATCGCCAGCCAAGGCCGAAAGAAGATCGTTGTCGTATCGGGTAGACTGGATTCGGGTCAAGACTCCCTCTCCAGGGGCCCAGGATCCGATACTCAAAGCCAAGTGAACTTCTTGATTAGTAGTTTGTTGGTAGGCTTTTAAGCGATATTTTCCAAAGCGGGTTTGAATTTCGGTATCAATTTTTCGAACGATCAGGCTGTCGTGTTGGAGACGATAGGCGACCAAGTCTTCGATGGAAACTAATTTTAAATCAAATTTCTGTGCGACTTCTACCAGTTCGGGAAGTCGAGCCATCGTACCATCTTCATTCATAATTTCGACGATTACTCCTGCCGGAGGATAACCCGCCAAACGGGCAAAGTCTATGGCAGCTTCGGTATGTCCGGTTCTGCGTAAAACCCCTCCTTCTTTGGCGATTAAGGGAAAAATATGTCCGGGTTTTGAAAGCTGATGGGCTTGAGTTTTTGGATCGACCAAGGCTTTTATGGTTTTGGCTCGATCGCTGGCAGAGATGCCGGTGGTCACCCCATTGCCTTTAAAATCGACAGAAACCGTAAAAGCAGTTTCCATGGGATCGGTATTATTCATAACCATTCGATCCAGTTGAATTTCTTTACAGCGTTCCTCGGTTAGTGGGCTACAGATGAGTCCCCGACCGTGTGTGGCCATAAAATTGATCATCTCTGGAGTAATGGCAGATGCAGCCGCTACAAAATCCCCCTCATTTTCCCGATTGGCATCATCCACAACAATAATAACTTTTCCTGCACGGATGTCTTCAATAGCCTCTGCGATGGAATTTAATTGAATTGATGTACTCATCTGAATTTAAATTTTAATGGGGTATAGGATTTAAATAATTGGATCAAATTAATAAGGGGTACCGTAATAAAATCGGTATTGAAAAGGCCGCGATCTCGTGAGGCTCTGTAAGCAAAAAACAAACTCACGGGTCCAATGATAAAGGTCGAAATCCAACTGGCCATAAAGGGAGTTATACTGTTGTCTTCTGAGGCGTTTTTTCCGAATAGTCCAATGTAGTGATAAGTTAGGAAAATTAAGACTGAAAGCACTAGAGGCAACCCAATCCCTCCTTTTCGAATGATCGCCCCTAAAGAGGCTCCGATGAGGAACAAAAAGATGGACCCAAAGATTAGGGTGTATTTTTCAAAAAGGGTAGTCTTGTGGGCATTCAGTCGCTTTTGGAGGAGGAAGAAAGTCCTTTTTTTACTGTTTAGATTTGTTTTTGCATTCCGTATTCGGCTTTTGGCATCTTGGATGATCCGGATTCGGGTATTAAGATTGGTATCAGCCATATAATGCAGGGGCCCCTTCAGCATATCGTTTGTAACCCGAGTACAACTGTCTTGTGATTCAGGAATTTTATTGTAGTTGTAGGTGCGTAAGAAGTTGTCTTTAAAGACACTTTTCTGATTACTAAACTGCTTTTCTAAAGAATCTATACTCGCGCGTAACTCATCTGCTTTTTGCATTCGGTAAGTGGTGGTATAACGTTCCTCCGATAAATCCACATTGTTAAACTGCGAGAGGTCAATATTCATGGTATATTGTTCGAAAGACACCTTTGCATGGGGAAAACGTTGCCGTTCTTTGAGTTTTTTAGGCTGAATTTCTTCGTAGCGGTTTCCATCATATAAAACCAATTGAAGTAAGGCATCTGTCGTTTCGCTTTTCAGTTCCCCTGTAGCGGCTTTAATAACCACAGTATTTTTGCCATTGGGTATTTTTTCATGGATTATGACATCTTTCAAGTATCGCCCGTCGGGGCCAGATTTTTCAGCTACTTTGATATTAATTTGTCCAATTTCATTAAAAATTCCTTCCCGAATGGCTAATGCGGGCTTCAGCTTGGCTAAATTTTTCCGCAAATTATAGGATTTCAACTCGCCGTAGGGGATCACATGATTGGAGAAAAAATAGGTGCCAATCCCCACGAATATATGGAATAGGATCAATGAACGCATGGCCCGTTGGAGGGAAATCCCGGTGGATTTCATCGCTGCAAATTCATAGTTTTCAGCCAAGGTGCCGAAGGTCATTAGGGAGGCCAATAACACGGATAGGGGCAGTACCAGTGGAACGAGTTTGGGAGAATAGTATACTAAAAACTTCAGGATAATTAAAAAGTCCAATCCCTTCCCAGCCAGTTCATCAATAAATAACCAAAAGGTCTGTACTGTAAAAATCAAAAAGCAGATCGCAAATACACTAATTAAGCGGGTGAGATAACTTTTTAAAATATATCGATCGATAATTTTCACGAGCTCGGTTGGGGTTAGTCTATAAAATATCCGGGATAATCTTCCTCTTGAAACACAAAAGTTCCTTCCGGAAGTTTAGCATTATCGGTCTGTGACAGAAGGGTCAGGGTGGTTCGGGTACCGTTCGAACCAATTTCAATTAATCGATAAATATTCAAACTATTGATATCAATCCCCAACAGCAAATAGTCGATTTCTGTATTTTCTTCGGTGGGAATTAGTTTTATGAATTGAATTTTACGCCCCATGACATTTTGGACTATATCCATCTGATAGGCATAGCCCTCTTGAAAAAAATACAAGAGTTTGGAGGGATTGAATCCAGCATCCTCCTCCTCAGGAGTGGAAATCGTAATTTCTTCGTTTTCGGGGACTATGGTATACAATTTTTCTTCATCAAAGATTTGAATTAAACCCAAAAATTCGAGTCTGTATTTATTGCCTTCTAACCACACTTTTCCGCTGCTCTCCTGTCGAATTTGTTCCTCAAGATTTTCCAGGCTGTATGAAAAATCAAAACTCACAGTTTGGTAGTTTTCAATCTGTTGAGCGACTTTTTCGAGCAGAGCTGCTGCCTCGGGATCGTTTTGTCCAAAGCCGATTCCCATATAAATACAAGCGATGATCCAGCTGATTTTTTTCATTCTGAATTTGAATTTAAAAGTTGATCCAAGGCGGCTAAATCTGAGACCAAGACCTGCCGGGCTTTACTTCCTTCAAAAGGACCGACAATTCCGGCAGCTTCCATTTGGTCGATGATGCGTCCCGCCCGGTTGTACCCCAGTTTGAGTTTTCTTTGCAATAATGATGCCGACCCCTGTTGAGCAATCACAATTACTTCAGCAGCTTCACGGAAAAGAGCATCCCGTTCACTTGCATCTATGTCTAAATTAGAGTTGCCTTCTTCTCCTACATATTCGGGGAGGAGATGGGCATCGGGATAAGCTTTTTGGGCCCCTATATAGTTGGCGATTTTATCCACTTCAGGCGTATCTACAAAAGCACACTGGATACGGGTTAATTCGTTGCCTTGGGTGTAGAGCATGTCTCCCCGGCCGATGAGTTGATCGGCACCACCACTATCTAAAATGGTTCGAGAGTCGATTTTCGAAGTGACTCGAAATGCGATTCGTGCCGGAAAGTTTGCCTTGATGATCCCTGTGATTACATTGACCGAGGGGCGTTGAGTTGCGATGATTAAATGTATTCCTACGGCTCGTGCCAGTTGGGCCAATCGGGCTATGGGGGTTTCTACTTCTTTTCCGGCGGTCATGATTAAGTCGGCAAATTCATCTACCACCAAGACAATGTAGGGTAAAAATTGGTGCCCTTCTTCAGGATTTAATAGGCGAGATTTGAACTTCTTGTTGTACTCTTTAATATTTCTACATAGGCCATTTTTCAACAATTCATATCGATTGTCCATTTCGATACAAAGCGAGTTCAGGGTATTGATTACTTTACTGTTATCGGTGATGATAGCTTCTTCGCTGTCGGGGAGTTTGGCGAGGTAGTGTCTTTCAATTTTGTTGTAAATGGTAAGTTCTACTTTTTTGGGGTCCACCAAAACAAATTTGACTTCTGCCGGATGTTTTTTGTAGAGTAAGGAAGTCAATACAGTATTCAGTCCAACAGACTTTCCTTGCCCGGTGGCACCCGCCATCAGCAAATGGGGCATTTTGACTAAGTCGACCACAAAAGTTTCATTACTTATATTTTTACCCAGAGCTACAGGGAGTTCCATTTCGGCTTGTTGGAATTTTTGGGAACTAATGACCGATCGGATTGATACCACCGATGGATTTTGATTGGGAACTTCAATTCCGATGGTTCCTTTCCCGGGAATAGGCGCAATGATCCGGATACCCAAAGCCGACAGGGAGAGGGCAATATCATCTTCCAGATTTTTTATTTTAGAAATTCGGATACCTGCATCTGGGACAATTTCATAAAGCGTTACCGTTGGCCCAATGGTCGCTTTGATTTGTGCAATGCCAATTTTGTAGTTGCGCAAGGTATCGACAATTTTATTTTTGTTTTGTTCCAATTCTTCTTGGTCGATTGTGATGGAACTGTTTCCGTAATCTTTTAATAAATCCAGATCGGGGAGTTTAAAGGTGCTTAATTCCAGTCGGGGATCAAAAGTTCCAAATGCTTTGACCAGTTTGTGGGCTTTGTTTTGCTCTTCTGTGAGTTCCTCTTTTTGAGTTTTAATTTCTATCGCCAATTCCGGGTCTTTTTCCTCAGCAGTTGTTTTCGTTTTCGGCGGAGGAATGGGGGGAGATGCTTCCTCTTGTTTTTCCAATGAAAGTTGAAAATCAACAGTAGGTTTGGGAATAATTTCTTCGGTTTCAGGAGTTAGAGGTGATTCCTTTTTCTTTTCAGAAAGGCTTGTTTCGGAGGATTCTTTTTTAAATCGGAAGGATTTAATCCAAGCTAAAACGAATTCCGGTCGAAGGTTTAAGCGAAGGGTCAGGGTGACGAAAAATAAAAATAACCACAAGAAAAAGATGCCAAGTGTACCTATGTATACTTGTAAAGCTTCGTGAATTTCAAATCCGGAAACTCCCCCAAGCAAAGGAAACTTCTCTGCAAAAAACCCGCCAGCCAAAATCCAAAGAAACATATAGACTCCGCCCCAAACCCATCGGGAATACATTTTGCTAATTCCGGCATTAAAGAAATAATTCAGACCACTCCACAACAGAAGCCCATTAAAAATAAAAGCTCCTAAGCCAAATAGCTGATAGACTAGCCAATAGCCCATCCATACCCCCAATTTTTGAAGTGGATTTTGGGCAGACACTTCTTTTAAACTCCAAGTGTCGATGGTACTAAAGTCAACCTTCCATTGCCAGACAAAGGCACTGATACTCACCAACATCCCCATACTGGTAATAATTAAAAAACTCCCCAATAAAATTTGACGTTGGCGGGTTCTAGGAGATGCTCCGGTAGGGGGTTTTGTAGAAGAAGAGGATTGCTTTAGAGCCATAAACTTCGGTTCAAGCAAAAATAAGAAAAACCCTCGGATGGAGGGTTTTTATTCGGTAAACAGTATGTTTCCCTCAAGTGTCTATTGAGCGTTGTACGCGTTTCATAAATACGTTTAAGGCCTCTTTGATGCTTTGTCCTTCCTGAATCATTTTTTGGACTTCCAATGCCCCGTAGAGGTTAGAAATCACTTCACCCAAGACATCAATTTCATTGTCCTTAAGGCCGCTGTATTCAGTTATATATTCTAAGGTTTCAAGGGTTTCGACAACAAAATCCTCATCGTTTTCTTCGATGAATTGAACCACGTGTTTAATCAGCGGCAGCTTCATCAATAAATGATTTTAAGACGTCCATCTTATTGGTTTGAACCTGGTTTTGTAAGCTTCCATCTTTAAAGGCGGCAAAAGTGGGAAGGTTACTTACGTCGGCCAGTTGGCGTGCATTGGGATATTTTTCGGCATCTACCATAATAAAGGGAATAGCCTCATGTTCGCTTGCGAATTTTTTAAACTTGGGTTTCATGATGCGACAATTCCCGCACCATCCGGCAGAGTACTGAACGAAGACCCGGTTGTTTGAAGCAACCAGGTCTTGCAGATTATCTTCATTTAATTCCGTAAACATGGGCAAATTAGTTTTTGCTCAGATATTCGGCTACACTGCCGCGGTTTTCGTTCATGGCTTCTTTTCCTTCTTCCCAATTGGCAGGGCACACTTCACCCTTTTCCTGTACATGGGTGTAGGCATCTACTATGCGAATGAATTCACTAACATTTCTACCAATGGGCATAAAGTTTACCCCTTCGTGGACTACAGTGCCTTCTTCATCAATGATATAAGTGGCTCGGTAGGTAACGCTGTCACCATCGACTAAAACCACCCCGCTTTCTTCATCGTAACGTTCGTTGGTTACGTCCAAGATTCCTAAGAGATTGGCTAAATTTCGATTGCTATCGGCTAATAAATTATAGGTTACACCTTCAATTCCTCCATTGTCTTTAGAAGTATTTAACCAAGCAAAATGGACTTCAGGAGTGTCGCAGGAGGCTCCGATTACGATCGTATTTCTTTTTTCAAATTCAGGCAAAGCCTCCTGAAAAGCATGTAGCTCTGTTGGGCATACATAAGTAAAGTCTTTTGGATACCAGAAGAGCAACACTTTTTTCTTGTTTTTGGTGGCTTCTTCCAATACATTAATTTGAACGGTGTCGCCCATTTCATTCATGGCGTTCACAGCGATGTTTGGGAATTTTTTTCCAACGAGTGTCATGTAAGTTCTTTTTGATTAAACAATTTTTGACAAAAATAAGTGAAAGCAATAGAATATAAACCTATGTAAATTCTTAAAATTTATAAATCTATAGGGACAACTTATTGTTTGCTGAATCAGCGGTTTTGTAAGGTTTTAATCTTAATTTTTAGAGCTGCAAACAAAAGGGTTGTAAAAGGGCTTAGCCAGTTAAATACGGCATAGACAAAATATTCACCTACACCTACCCCCAATACGCTGGACTGGTAGGCACCGCAGGTATTCCAAGGGATTAATACCGAGGTTACCGTACCGGAGTCTTCAAGGGTCCGACTTAAATTTTCAGGAGCTAAATTGCGATCGGCATAGGCTTTTTCAAACATTTTTCCCGGTATAACAATAGATAAATACTGATCCGAAGCAGTAATATTGATCGCCAAACAAGAGGCCACGGTACTGGCAAAAAGCTGAAAGGTGTTTTGAGCCCCTTTTAAAAGTGCTTGGCTGATGCGTTGAAGCGCACCAATAGCATCCATAATTCCTCCAAAGACCATCGCACAAATGATGAGCCAAACGGTTCCCAACATCCCTTGCATTCCTCCGGAACTAAACAAATCGTTAAGCATCGAATTGGATGTCACAACTGCCGTATCGCGTGTAATAGCATCCATCAGGACTCTATACCCTTGATCAAATGTCAATTGAGAGGT
>JBMYNJ010000072.1:0-7796 GCA_049598145.1 Flavobacteriaceae bacterium
TTTCGTTGTTGGCTTTGTGGCGCAATTCATAAGAAAGGGCTTCCAAATCGATTCTGGAAAGGAGCTCGATTAAACACTCGGCACCCATCTTTGCGATGAATTTTGTGGGATCAGAATCTTCCAAGTATTGATTTTCCGGGGGAAGTTCTTCCATTACATTGAGGTATTCTTCCTCGGTAAGGAAATCCATTTTTTGCAATGGCTCACCCTCGGCATTTTTAGCATCTCCAGGCTGGATCACTACATAGCGTTCGTAGTAGATAATCATGTCTAATTTCTTAGACGGTAATCCTAATAGGTATCCAATTTTATTGGGCAGGGAACGGAAGTACCAAATATGTGCTACCGGGACCACCAAATTGATGTGCCCTACGCGGTCTCTCCGGACTTTCTTTTCGGTAACTTCTACCCCACAACGGTCACAAACGATCCCTTTATAGCGGATACGCTTGTATTTCCCACAGGCACATTCGAAGTCCTTTACAGGCCCGAAAATGCGCTCGCAGAAGAGTCCGTCGCGTTCAGGTTTGTGCGTCCGGTAGTTAATGGTTTCCGGTTTAAGCACTTCTCCCCGAGAGTTCCCTAAGATCACTTCCGGAGAAGATAATCCTATGGATATTTTATTGAATTTTTTTTGTGTTAGCGTTTCGTTAGTTCTAGCCATAATATTGTTCGATACAATTTTATCAAATTATTCCTCCAAACGGATATCCAAACCGAGTCCTTTCAACTCGTGCATCAATACGTTAAATGATTCGGGCAATCCGGCCTCTGGCAGGGAATCCCCTTTCACTATAGATTCGTATGTTTTCGCGCGTCCGATGACGTCGTCTGACTTCACTGTCAGGATTTCCTGAAGGGTACTGGAAGCTCCATAAGCCTCAAGTGCCCAAACCTCCATCTCACCAAAACGCTGTCCTCCAAACTGAGCTTTTCCTCCCAGGGGTTGTTGCGTGATAAGCGAATAAGGGCCTATGGAACGCGAGTGCATTTTGTCGTCTACCATATGACCGAGTTTGAGCATATAGATGACACCTACGGTCGCCGGTTGGTCGAAGCGTTCTCCGGTACCTCCATCGTAGAGATAGGTGTGTCCAAATTGTGGAACTCCTGCTTTTTCGGTCAGTTCGTTGATCTGATCGAGCGTTGCACCATCAAAAATAGGGGTGGCAAATTTCTGTCCCAATTTCTGTCCGGCCCAACCCAATACGGTTTCATAAATCTGACCAATATTCATACGAGAAGGCACCCCGAGTGGATTCAAGACGATATCTACAGGCGTTCCGTCTTCAAGGAAAGGCATTTCTTCCTCCCGTACGATACGTGCAACAATCCCTTTGTTTCCGTGACGTCCAGCCATTTTATCCCCCACTTTCAGCTTGCGCTTTTTAGCGATGTAAACTTTGGCGAGTTTTTTGATTCCTGCAGGCAGTTCGTCTCCCACAGAGATGGTAAACTTCTCCCGACGCAAGTTTCCTTGCAAGTCGTTTTCTTTGATCTTGTAGTTGTGTAACAAGTCGGCTACTAGAGCGTTGGTTTCGTCTGTAGTCGTCCAAGTTCCTCGGGTGAGGTGGGTATAATCTTCCACAGCCGAAAGCAATTTAAGGGTGTATTTTTTACCCTTAGGTAATACTTCTTCTCCTAGGTCGTTTTGAACCCCTTGACAAGTTTTTCCGTTCAGAATTGCAAATAACTTTTCTACTAGGATTTGCTTGAGTTCTTCAAACTTACCTTCATATTGCTCTTCTAAAGCCTCGAGTTCCACCTTGTCTTGGTTGCGTTTGCGTTTGTCTTTGATGGAACGAGTAAAGAGTTTTTTATCGATGACCACCCCGCGAAGCGATGGGGGTGCTTTAAGGGAAGCGTCTTTGACGTCTCCGGCCTTATCTCCAAAGATGGCGCGTAAGAGCTTTTCTTCAGGAGTCGGATCGGATTCTCCTTTGGGGGTGATTTTTCCAATCAGGATGTCTCCTGGATTGACTTCTGCCCCCACGCGAATCATTCCGCTTTCGTCCAGATCCTTGGTGGCTTCTTCGCTGACGTTGGGAATATCGTTGGTCAATTCTTCCGACCCTAATTTAGTGTCGCGAACATCCAAAGAGTATTCATCAATATGGATGGAAGTAAAGATGTCTTCCCGAACGACTTTTTCAGAAATTACAATCGCGTCCTCAAAGTTATATCCTTTCCAAGGCATAAAGGCCACCTTCATGTTTCGTCCGAGGGCCAATTCCCCTTTTTCGGTTGCATAACCTTGGGAAAGTACCTGTCCTTTTTTCACCCGATCGCCTTTTTTCACGATGGGCTTGAGGTTGATACATGTCCCCTGGTTGGTTTTCCGGAATTTAATTAAATCATAGGTTTTGGTCTCCCCTTCGAAGCGGATCAATTTCTCGCGATCCGTTAAATCGAATCGGATAGTGATGTGATCGGCATCTACATATTCCACTACTCCATCGCGATCGGCATTAATCAATACACGAGAGTCGGAGGCCACTTGGCGTTCCAATCCAGTTCCAACTATAGGAGAATCGGGACGTAAAAGAGGAACTGCCTGGCGCATCATATTCGAGCCCATTAAAGCCCGGTTGGCATCATCGTGCTCCAAGAAAGGAATCAAGGAAGCCGAAATCGATGCAATCTGGTTCGGCGCTACATCGGTGTAGTTGACTTGATCGGGGGTCACAACAGGGAAGTCTGCCTGATCTCGAGCAATGACTCGTTCGTTGGTGATCTTTCCTTGATCATCAAAAGCCACATTGGCTTGTGCGATCAGTTTATTTTCTTCCTCTTCGGCACTGAGGTAAATGGTTTCTTCTAAGTTGATTGTTCCATTTTCTACCTTGCGGTAAGGGGTCTCAATAAATCCGAGGTTGTTTACTTTTGCGAAAACTCCCAAAGAAGAAATCAGTCCAATGTTAGGCCCTTCGGGGGTTTCAATCGGGCACAAACGACCGTAGTGAGTGTAGTGTACGTCACGAACCTCAAAGCCGGCTCTTTCACGGGAAAGACCTCCAGGCCCTAAAGCCGATAAACGACGTTTATGTGTAATTTCAGCCAATGGATTGGTTTGATCCATAAACTGTGACAATTGATTGGTTCCAAAGAAGGAATTGATCACTGAAGACAAGGTCTTGGCATTGATCAAATCGATTGGGGTAAAAACCTCGTTATCCCGAACATTCATACGTTCGCGAATGGTACGCGCCATACGCGCCAAACCTACCCCGAATTGGGAGGATAACTGCTCCCCTACCGTACGTACCCGACGATTCGACAAGTGATCGATATCATCGATTTCCGCTTTGGAATTAATTAAGTTGATTAAATATTTAACAATGGTAATGATGTCGAGTTTGGTCAATACTTGCTTGTCCATCTCAACGTCAAGTCCCAATTTCTTATTCATTCGATAACGCCCAACCTCTCCTAGATTGTACCGTTGGTCGGAGAAGAACAATTTATCGATGATTCCCCGGGCGGTATCTTCATCTGGCGGTTCGGCATTTCGCAATTGACGATAGATGTGCTCAACCGCTTCTTTTTCCGAGTTGGTCGGGTCTTTTTGAAGGGTGTTATTGATAATGGCGTATTCCGACAATTGAGAGTCTTGTTTGTGTAATAAGACCGTTTTCACATCGGCTTCTAAAATCTCGTCGATATGTTCTTTTTCAATAATGGTATCTCGGTCGATTAACACTTCGTTTCGCTCGATAGAGATTACTTCGCCTGTATCTTCATCTACAAAGTCTTCGTGCCAAGTTTTGAGTACACGAGCGGCCAATTTGCGACCCACTGCTTTTTTAAGCCCGGTTTTAGACACTTTGATTTCTTCAGCAAGATCGAAGATTTCTAGAATGTCTTTATCGCGTTCGTATCCGATGGCACGGAAAAGTGTGGTTACGGGTAATTTCTTTTTTCGGTCGATATAGGCATACATCACACTGTTGATGTCTGTGGCGAATTCGATCCACGAACCTTTGAAAGGAATCACTCGAGCCGAGTAGAGCTTGGTTCCGTTGGCGTGGAAAGATTGTCCGAAAAATACTCCGGGAGAACGGTGCAACTGAGAGACTACAATACGTTCGGCTCCATTGATTACAAAAGTTCCGGAAGGAGTCATATAGGGGATCGTCCCTAAGAATACATCTTGGACGATTGTCTCAAAATCTTCGTGCTCAGCGTCTGTACAATAGAGTTTTAGACGAGCTTTAAGCGGCACGGAATAGGTCAATCCACGCTCAATACACTCTTGAATAGAGTAGCGAGGCGGGTCAACGAAATAATCCAAAAACTCGAGTACGAATTGGTTTCGAGTATCGGTGATGGGAAAGTTTTCCTTAAAGGTGTTGAATAATCCTTCTTCGTTTCGTTCGTCGGATTTGGTTTCCAACTGGAAGAAGTCCTGGAAGGATTTGATCTGAATGTCTAAGAAATCAGGATAATCTGGGGAGTGTTTTGCGTTGGCAAAATTGATACGGTTAGTAGCGGTGTTCGGCATCAGTGTTAATTTTTCAATCCTGTTAATCGATTGGGGGTTCAAATCAAAAGGGGAAAGGCCTTTGAATTTTACTTCAAAAGCCTACCCTAAATTGTGTGGAGGAAAGCTTACTTAAGCTCAACCTCTGCACCAGCTTCTTCAAGAGATTTCTGAAGTCCTTCAGCTTCGTCTTTAGAAACACCCTCTTTAAGCGGGCTTGGTGCATTGTCAACAAGTTCTTTAGCTTCTTTCAGCCCAAGACCTGTCAATTCTTTTACGAGTTTTACTACAGCGAGTTTAGAACCTCCTGCAGCTTTGAGGATTACGTCGAATTCCGTTTTTTCCTCAGCAGCGTCTCCACCGCCAGCAGCTCCGGGAGCACCAGCAACTGCTACAGCTGCAGCTGCAGGCTCGATGCCGTATTCCTCTTTAAGTATATCAGCAAGTTCATTGACTTCTTTTACAGTCAAATTCACCAACTGTTCTGCGAATTCTTTTAAATCTGCCATTTTAAAAATGTTTTTGTGTTGAAAATTATGTTAAGTGTCGAGTGCGTACAATAAATAAATTAAGCTTCTTTTTCAGCAAGTGTTTGCAAGATTCCCGCCAATTTGCCCCCTCCGGATTTTAATCCAGAAACGACATTCTTCGCAGGCGATTGCAATAAAGTGATGATGTCTCCAATCAACTCCTCACGCGATTTGATCGCTACAAGAGTTTCGATTTGATCGTCACCGATAAAAATTGCTTCTTCAATAAAAGCTCCTTTCAATAAGGGTTTTTCCGATTTTTTACGAAAATCCTTAATCAGCTTTGCAGGTACATTTCCGGCTTCAGCAAACATCAATGAAGTGTTTCCTTTCAGCACCGATTGCAATTCTCCAAAGTCTTTATCGGAGGCTTCCATAGCCTTCGATAAAAGCGTGTTTTTAACGACCGATAGTTTGATCCCTGCTTTGTAACAAGCCCGGCGAAGTGCCGTGGTTTGCGTAGCATCTAAACCTTCAATATCGGTTAAGTAAAGGGTGTTTGATTCCGCTAACTGTGCGGTCAAATCCTCAATTACTTGTGCTTTTTCTTCTCTAGTCATTATTCAATAATTTAAGACTAAACAATTTTGGTATCTACAGCTATTCCAGGACTCATGGTACTGGAAAGTGAAATACTTTTGATGTAGGATCCTTTGGTCGTCGCAGGCTTGAGCTTAACGATTGTCTTAAGCAATTCGTCTGCGTTGTCAAAAATCTTTTCCGCATCAAAAGAGATTTTTCCAATAGCCGCATGAACGATTCCGGTTTTATCCACTTTAAAGTCGATTTTTCCGCCTTTCACATCTGCGACTGCTTTCCCGATATCCATAGTAACCGTTCCCGTTTTGGGATTGGGCATGAGTCCTCGAGGGCCTAATACACGACCTAAAGGTCCCAATTTTCCCATAACACTAGGCATGGTTACGATGACATCTACGTCGGTCCAACCGTCTTTGATTTTTTGTAGATACTCGTCCAATCCAACAAAATCGGCACCGGCTTGTTTGGCTTCCTCCTCTTTATCGGGGGTTACCAAGGCCAATACTCGAACTTGTTTTCCAGTTCCGTGGGGGAGCGTCACTACGCCCCGGACCATCTGGTTTGCTTTACGCGGGTCTACCCCTAAACGAATCGCTAAATCCACAGAGGCATCAAATTTGGTATAAGATATTTCTTTAACCAAGGCCGATGCGTCTTGTAGGGAATACACTTGCTTAGGATCGACTTTCGCGCGCGCTTCTTTTTGTTTTTTTGTTAAACGTGCCATAGCCTAATTAATTTTGAAAAGGTGAATCGCCCTTAACGGTGAATCCCATAGAACGTGCTGTTCCAGCGACCATCTTCATTGCAGACTCGATAGTAAATGCATTTAAATCGGGCATTTTGTCTTCTGCAATCGTTCGGACTTGGTCCCAACTAACAGAGGCGACTTTGTTTCGGTTGGGCTCCCCAGACCCTTTTTTAGCTTTGGCTGCTTCCATCAATTGAACGGCCGCTGGCGGTGTCTTAATTACAAATTCAAATGATTTGTCTTTGTATACAGAAATAACCACGGGCAAGACTTTGCCTTGCTTGTCCTGTGTACGCGCATTGAACTGCTTACAAAACTCCATGATATTCACTCCTGCAGCACCCAGCGCGGGTCCAACCGGTGGCGATGGATTCGCAGCACCTCCCCGAACTTGAAGTTTAAGAACTTTGTCGATTTCTTTTGCCATTGTGAATAAATTAATAAATGTGAACTCTTTTTTTGGAAGCGAAAAAGAATTCGGTTGTATGTAACAATTATAATTTTTCTACTTGCATATAGCTCAGTTCTAAAGGCGTTTTACGCCCAAAGATCTTCACCATAACTTCTAATTTTCGTTTTTCTTCATTGACCTTTTCTATGGTGCCGGTAAAGCCATTAAAAGGACCATCGATCACTTTGACGTTCTCTCCTACAGTGTAGGGGATCGCGACATGATCGGTTGCCAGCGATAATTCGTCCACTTTTCCAAGCATCCGATTCACCTCCTGCGGACGTAAAGGCACGGGGTCTCCCCCTTTGGTCTCCCCTAAAAAACCAATCACATTAGTGACCGATTTAATGATGTGCGGCACTTCTCCACCCAAATCCGCTTTGATCATGATATAGCCGGGAAAATAGGTGCGTTCTTTATTAATTTTTTTACCGTTTCGGATTTGAACAACCTTTTCGGTGGGCACTAAGATATCTTCCACCTGAGCTTCGAAACCAAAACGCGTGATTTCGCTCATAATGTGATCTTTAATTTTTGCCTCTTGACCGCTTACCGCACGGACGACATACCATTTTTTTTCTGTTGTAGTCGTCATTATTTATCCATTAATCAAATTGAAGTAAAACTGAACTACCCGAGATAAAACCGTATCGGCGCCCCAAATAGCTAAGGAAAAGAGAATAGAAAACACCAAGACTACTCCAAGCAAACGCTGTAATTCGGCACGCGAAGTCCAGGTGACATGGGTTCTTAATTCTTCAAACGATTCTCTGATATAATCAATCATATGTCTCTTTGATTTACTGCACGGGTTGAGAGACTCGAACTCCCGACACCTGGTTTTGGAGACCAGTGCTCTACCAACTGAGCTACACCCGTTTATACCAAAGAGCACGAGTGCTCCCTGGTTATACTATGTGTCGGACAATTAGTCCAAAATTTTAGTTACAACGCCGGCACCAACTGTACGGCCACCTTCACGAATCGCAAAACGCAATCCTTCTTCCATAGCCACTGGTTGAATTAGCTCTACGCTCAACTTCA
>JBMYNJ010000073.1:0-7424 GCA_049598145.1 Flavobacteriaceae bacterium
TAAGCCGGGTTCAAAGATCGATCCGGGGCGGTTTCCAGCTAAATTCTCAAAATAGTTGACTTGAAAAGTTTCCGTACCTACGGGAATTGATGCCCCTGTAAAGGAGTATATTCTACAGGATTGGAATCCTAGGAGGACTAGGATGAGTAGTCCCAACTGTTGAAGGTTTCGAAAGAGGGGGCTATAAGTCATATTGCCTGATTTTACGATAAAGGGTGCGTTCAGAGATGCCAAGTTCCTCGGCCGCTAACTTTCGTTTTCCCCCACTTCTGGAAAGTGCTTCCCGTATCATTTCGATTTCTTTCTCTTGCAAAGAAAGGGGTTCTTCTGCTACTATTGCTTCTGCATAGGCATATTTATCTACCTCTCCGGGGGTTTTTAGTTCGGGTTGTGGAATGTTAGGAGGGTCTATGGATAAAGTTTCCGCTTGGGGGGGTTCTTTCGAGGGAACCTCATCATAGAGTTTTTGCAAGATGCTTTGATGTTCTTCAGAAGGGAGGTTTCCTTCCCCTTTTTCGTAGAGGTCTAAAGTGAGTTTTTTAAGATCGTTTAAATCCTTTTTCATATCAAAAAGAACCTTGTATAGGATTTCCCTTTCATTAGCAAAGTCGCTTCCCTCTGGGTTGGATTTGGATTCGATCAGAGCAGGGAGTTGCGTTCCCATGGTAGGGAGGTAGTGTTGCAATTGTTGCGTGGTTAACATCCGGTCTTGTTCTAGAACAGAAAGCTGCTCGGCCACATTTCTGAGCTGTCGAATATTTCCTTTCCAGGGATAATTTTGAAGCATCGTTTGCGCCCCCTCGTCTAAACGAAGAGTAGGCATATGATATTTTTGTCCGAAATCTTGAGCAAATTTTCGAAACAACAACGGGATATCCTCCTGCCGTTCCCGAAGGGGGGGCAAGGTGATTTCTATGGTGCTGAGTCTGTAGTAGAGGTCTTCCCGAAATTTCCCTTTTTGAATGGCTTCTTGCATTTTTACGTTGGTTGCAGCCACAATTCGGACATTGGTTTTTTGCACTTTTGAGGAGCCCACCTTTAGGAATTCACCATTTTCCAATACTCGCAGGAGGCGAACCTGAGTAGGTAAAGGGAGCTCACCCACTTCGTCCAAAAAAATGGTTCCTCCATCGGCTACTTCAAAGTATCCCGAACGGGTTTGTGTTGCTCCGGTAAATGCTCCTTTTTCGTGGCCAAAAAGTTCGCTGTCTATGGTCCCTTCAGGGATAGCTCCGCAATTGACAGCGATATATTTGGCGTGTTTGCGGGGTGAAAATTGATGTATAATTTTTGGGATACTTTCTTTCCCCACACCACTTTCTCCGGTGACCAATACAGATATGTCGGTTCCAGCGACGCGATGTGCTTTGGCGATCGCCCGGTTGAGGCCTGGATGGTTCCCAATGATTCCAAATCGTTGTTTAATATTTTGCAGGGTACTTTGTTCCATAAGAATTAGATACTGTTGGAGTGGCCCACAGCCCGACCAATCAGGGTAGCTGAAGTGGCACTTTCTATATTGACCTCCACAAAATCTCCGACCTGATAATTCTCTTTGGGAAAGACCACAACAGTGTTTTGGGTGGTTCGTCCGCTCCAGTCGGTATTCGATTTTTTGGATTCTTTTTCGATTAACACACAAACGGTTTGTCCGATATAGGACTCGGTCCTATATTTTCCGTGTTGTTGTTGAAGTTCAATAATTTCTCGCAGTCTTCTTTTTTTAACCTCTTCGGGGATGTCGTCTTCCATTTTTCGGGCGGCAAGAGTCCCGGGTCGTTCAGAATACGCAAACATAAATCCAAAGTCATATTTGACATATTCCATCAGACTCAAGGTTTGTTGATGGTCTTCTTCAGTTTCGTTCGGGAAACCAGCAATCATATCATGTGAAAGTCCGCAATTGGGGATAATTTCCCGAATGTTAGCAATCAGTTCGAAATATTCTGCTCGAGTATGGAGTCGATTCATTTGCTTTAAGATACGATCGCTACCGGACTGAATAGGTAAATGAATGTATTTACAGATATTATCGAATTGCGCCATCGTGTGCAATACATCTAATGACATATCTTGCGGGTTGGAGGTCGAAAAGCGAATTCGCATACGGGGTTGAGCTTCGGCTACCAGTCGAAGAAGTTGAGCGAAATCCACTGCTGTTTTTTGTTGAAGGGGTGAGGCTTTATCAAAATCTTTTTTTAATCCTCCGCCATACCATAAATAGCTGTCTACATTTTGCCCTAATAAAGTGATTTCTTTATACCCTTTTTGAGCCAAATCTGAAATTTCTTCAAGAATGCTTTTTGGGTCTCTGCTGCGTTCTCTCCCCCGCGTAAAAGGAACCACGCAGAACGTACACATATTGTCACAACCCCGAGTGATGGAAACAAAGGCAGTAACTCCATTGGAACTCAATCGGACAGGACTGATGTCTCCATAGGTTTCTTCTTTGGATAAGATGACGTTTACAGCTTCGCGATCGGCAGCGACCTCTTTCAATAAATTGGGGAGGTCTTTATAGGCATCGGGGCCTACGACGAGGTCCACGATTTTTTCTTCTTCTAAGAATTTGTGTTTTAGGCGTTCCGCCATACACCCCAAAACACCTACTTTGAGTGCCTTATTGGCTTTTTTGATCCCGTTGAAATGATCCAATCGGTTGCGAACCGTTTGCTCGGCTTTTTCCCGAATGGAGCAGGTATTCAGTAAAACTAAATCGGCTTGTTGAACTTCAGAAGTAGTGTGATACCCTTCTTTGGCCAAGATGGAAGCCACTACTTCGCTGTCCGCAAAATTCATTTGACAGCCATAGCTTTCTATATAAACCTTTTTGTGGCCCCCTAGAGTTTCCTCAGATTTGGTCTCGATTACTACTCCGTCCACGGTGGGGTCTGGAGTCATTTGTTCTCGATTAAGCGTGTGTGACTTTGTGTTGTTCATCATCTATTTGCCTGACACAAAAATAAGACCTTTCCTCGAAACCCGACAAACTGTCAGGAAATTAATGAGGTAAATATTTTTTTAAGAGACCGTAAACAAAAGTCCCTGCAATGGCACCAAAGATAACGACCAGAATAGGAGAAAACCCTGCCCCTACTAGGGTATACATAGGGCCTGGACACGCTCCAGATAACGCCCATCCCAATCCAAAAAAGGTGCCTCCAATTAAATAACGGGCAATAGTTTTTTCTTTTGGAGCAATTTCTATGGGGTTTCCAAAGGCATCTTTCATGGCACTTCTTTTAATGTATTGAGTCAGGACGACTCCCAGAGCGAGAGCCGAGCCAATGATCCCATACATATGGAAGGACTTAAACTGAAACATCTCATAAATCCGGAACCAAGACGCTGCCTCGGACTTAAACATGGTGATGCCAAAAAGAATTCCAATTAATAAGTAAATAATTGATCGCATAGGATTAGAGTAAATTAAATTAAATAAGGAAGTAAAAAATGATTCATTAAGAGGCCTCCGATAAAAAAGCCAATCACAGCAATGAGAGATCCCAGTTGTAAATTGCTTAAACCTGAGATGGCATGTCCTGAGGTGCACCCACCCGCATAACGAGCTCCAATGCCTACCAAAAAACCACCGCTCAGTAACAGGAATAAACTTCTCGGTTGACTCCAGGCTTTATCGCTGAAAAGAGACTCAGGCATAAAGGCTTTTCCAGCATCTTGGATTCCTATACCTTGAAGTTGCTCAACAGTCTCAGGATGTAAGTCAACTACAGGACTGTTGCTTAAAAAGTGCATAGCAATCGCTCCTCCGATTACAGCACCAAGCGCTACCATTAGATTCCAGCGCTCGTCCTTCCAATTATAATCAAAAAAAGAGCTGGCTTTTCCAGCACCTGCAGCGGCACATACGGTTCTTAAATTAGAGGACATCCCAAAACGGCGTCCGACCCATAGAAGGAGAAATAAGATTCCAGCAATTAAGGGTCCGCCAACATACCAGGGCCAAGGATTTAAAATAAATTCCATAAAAATTAGTATAACTATTTAACTGATTAATAATCATTATTTTATGTTTGAATTCTTCCCTAGAAAAAGAAGAATTGGCGGCAAAGATAAAGGTGATTTAAGAAAGGACTCTAAAAACTTCTATACTTTTACAACAGAAATCTTTCGATAGATGGCAAAAAATTTGGTGATCGTGGAATCTCCTGCAAAGGCGAAAACCATAGAGAAGTTTTTGGGAAGTGCATATAAAGTTGCATCGAGTTTTGGACATATTGC
Organism: Flavobacteriaceae bacterium; assembly: GCA_049598145.1. Classification (GTDB taxonomy): domain Bacteria; phylum Bacteroidota; class Bacteroidia; order Flavobacteriales; family Flavobacteriaceae; genus WTJH01. The sequence continues at coordinate 4,243 of JBMYNJ010000073.1, forward strand.
AGATTTACCCGCGCGGGAATTGGGAGTCGATATTGAAAAAGATTTTCAACCCAAATACGAAGTTAGTTCCGATAAGAAAAAAGTAGTTTCAGAACTAAAAAAGTTAGCTCAAAAAGCAGAAACGGTATGGTTGGCGAGTGATGAAGACCGGGAAGGGGAAGCCATCGCTTGGCATTTGGCTCAAAATCTTAAACTTGAGCCGGCGAAGACCAAACGCATTGTTTTTCACGAAATTACTAAAAATGCAATCCTGCGAGCCATCGATAATCCGAGGGAAATAGACTACAATCTGGTGAACGCTCAGCAGGCCAGAAGAGTCCTGGATCGATTGGTCGGATATGAATTATCTCCAGTGTTGTGGCGCAAAGTGAAGCCTGGACTTTCCGCAGGGCGTGTGCAATCGGTAGCCGTTCGTTTAATCGTAGAACGCGAACGTGATATTAAAGAGTTTCGTCCACAGGAAGTATTTAAAACCCAAGCGGTTTTTTTAAATGCCAATCAAAAACCGATCACAGGGAGTCTCAATCACGAATTTGCGAATGTCGATGAGGCAGAAACATTTTTAGGACTGAGTTCGAAAAGTAAATTCCACTTAGAAGCTATAGAGAAAAAACCTGCAAAAAAGAGTCCAACACCTCCATTTACGACTTCAACTTTACAACAAGAAGCTGCCCGGAAATTATATTTTTCGGTTAGTAAAACCATGAATTTGGCTCAAAGACTCTATGAAGCAGGGTTGATCACATATATGCGAACAGATAGTGTTAATCTCTCTAAAGAGGCACAACACACCATACTGCAACAGATCGAAAATCGTTTTGGGGAAGCTTATGTGCAGCCTCGAAATTTTAAGACCAAAAACAAAGGGGCGCAGGAAGCGCATGAAGCCATTCGTCCGACCGATCCCAGTCGGGTTCAAGTGAACATAGATTACGATCAGGCCCGCCTGTACGAATTGATTTGGAAAAGAGCCGTAGCGTCTCAAATGAGCGAAGCACGCTTGGAACGAACCAAACTCCAAATCGCTGCCGACAATCATTCCCACAAGTTTATCGCCCGAGGAGAAGTAGTTACTTTCGATGGGTTTTTAAAGCTTTATTTAGAGGGAAGAGATGAAGAGGATGAAACCAATACGGGAATTATACCTAAAGTTGTGGAAGGAGAAGCTTTGGGGCTCGATCAACTTATTTCTACTCAAAGATTTTCAAGACCTCCTGCTCGTTTTTCAGAGGCAGCTTTAGTAAAAAAACTCGAGGAATTGGGGATTGGCAGACCCTCTACCTACGCACCTACCATCAGTACAGTACTGAATCGGGGTTATATCCAAAAAGGCGAAAACGAAGGGGTGCCAAGAGCCTATATCCAATTGACTTTAAATGGAACTGTTTCCAAAGAAATTAAAGAAGAAAAGGTAGGATCGGATAAAGGAAAGCTGATTCCTACAGACATCGGGATGATCGTAAATGATTTCTTGGTCGGGAACTTTAAAAATGTCCTGGATTTTAATTTCACCGCTGGGGTAGAAGAGAATTTCGATGAAATTGCCCGAGGAAATAAAGAGTGGACCGATATTATTCGTGGCTTTTATCAAGATTTTCACGGAACCGTAGACCACGTGCAGGAGCATGCCCAAAGAGAATCGGGTGAACGTATTTTAGGAACGGATCCCAAAACAGGCAAAGTCGTTAAAGTACGACTTGGAAAATATGGTCCTTTAGCACAATTGGGGGAAACAGAAGAGGAAGAAAAACCCTTATTTGCCAGTTTAAGTCCTGGACAGCAACTGGATACCATTACTTTTGAAGAAGCGTTGGAGCTATTTCAACTGCCTAAAAATTTAGGAGATTTCGAAGGGCAGGAAGTGCAAGTAGCTGTTGGGAGGTATGGTCCCTATGTGAAATTTGAAGGAAAATTTATTTCGCTTGGGAGGGATCAAAATCCGATGGAGGTAAGTTTAGATCAGGCGATTGAATTGATTCAGGCCAAACGAAAAGCGGATGCACCGATTCACACGTATCAAAATCTTCCAGTGACCAAAGGCGTGGGAAGATTCGGGCCTTTCCTAAAATGGAGTAATTTGTTTATCAATGTCAATAAGAAATATGACTTTGACAACCTTAGCATTGAAGACATTGAAACATTAATCGCTGAAAAAATTCAAAAAGAAAAAGAAAAAGTGATTCAGGATTGGGCACAAGAAGGCATCCGAATCGAAAAAGCCCGATGGGGCCGTTCAAATATTATTCAAGGAAAAATTAAAGTAGAGTTGTCGAAAGATATCGACCCAACAAAAATAAGTTTAGACCAAGCCAAAGAGTATTTGGCCGCGAAAAAACCTAAGACAAAAAAGAAGAAAAAATCTGCGTCTAAATGAGTTTAGAGCTCCTTAAACCTATATCTGAAGAAGCAATTACACACACCCATCTGATGCCCCGGCATGTGTTGGGGAATGCTATTAAACGACATACCAAGGCCGAGGGATTACCGGATTTAGGAAATGTCCAGATCGCTCTAATCGGGATACAAGAAAACAGGAATGCCTATTTCCCGACACTTAGTTATGATATAACAGGCTTCCGAAAATCTTTTTATGCTTTGTATCCCGGAAATTGGGATATAACAATCGCAGACTTGGGGGATTTACCCAACGGAAAAACGGCTGAGGACACCTACTTTGCGATCCATGAAGTATGTTTTCAATTAAGGCAAATCAATGTACTTCCAGTATTTATAGGGGGGAGTAATGATTTGGTTTACCCTTTGTATCGATCGTATCAAAAAAATAATCAGTTCATCAACATGGTATCGGTGGATAATCAGTTTGATTTTTCTCAAGATGAAGAATTGATCTCCGGACGTTCTTATATGAGTCAAATCATTATGGAACAACCCAATCTTTTAAAGCATTTTACCAACATAGGCTATCAGGCATACTATATAGCACAGGAGGAATTGGATTTAATGGATAAGTTAAGTTTTGATGCGCTTCGTTTGGGAGTTGTTTTAGACGATGTTCGAGAGGCAGAGCCATACATACGCAATGCTGATTTAGTAGGAATTGATATGAAGGTATTATCAGCAATTGCTGCCGGGAATTATACCAACGGTCAACCCAACGGAATGGACAGTCGAACGATCTGTGCCTTGTCTCGATATGCAGGAATTTGCGATCGGGTCAGCAC
>JBMYNJ010000074.1:0-7290 GCA_049598145.1 Flavobacteriaceae bacterium
TTTAATCATAGGTCTTACCAATCTTGGGGGAGATGATATCTATCATGTAGACACCTATCGGAATTATTCTTTATTCACCGCTGCACCAGAACACCAAGACCAAGTTTTTGATGCATTTCAGGATTTAAGTATTGACAATCGAGCCATCCAAGTGAGTTTAAGCACATCTAAGAAAGGGAAAAAACCGAAAGGAGATATTCAGGGATTTCGCAAGAAATACAAAAAACGCCGTTAAATTTTAAGCGTAAAAAAAGCCCCCCTAAAGGGAGGCTTAGTGTGGTAGTGATTGTTCGCGAAGTCGATTACTTCACAGAAATTTCTACTCTGCGATCTACTTCAACTCTTCGGTTTTTCGAACGACCAGCTTCAGTTGCATTATCTGCAGTTGGCTTGGTTTCTCCGAAGGCTGCCGTTTCGATACGGGCTGCATCTACTCCTTTTTCAACTAAGGCTGTTTTTACGGCATCTGCACGGCGAGCAGAGAGTTTTTGATTATAAGCTTCAGAACCTTCAGCAGAGGCATGACCCGCTACTAATATTTGTGCATCTGGGTATTCTGCAAGAAGTTCACTTAAAGTTCCAATGACTCCCGCACCGCTTTCTTTAATCTTAGCACTATTGAAAGAGAATCGGATTTTAGAAGCATCACTATTTAAGAACTCGATTAACTTAACGGGCTCTTCAACTGCAGGACATCCATCTTTTTCTGGGACACCAGCTACATCCGGACAAGCATCGTCTTTATCAACTACTCCGTCACCGTCGCTATCTGGCCAAGGGCATCCGTCGTTTTCAACTGGACCAGCTTCCTCAGGGCACTTGTCAACATTGTCTGCTACACCGTCGCCATCCGAGTCTGGACAACCGTTCATTTCAGCAGAACCAGCAGCATCTGGACAAGCATCGTCTTTGTTAGGGATTCCGTCTCCATCGTTATCAGGACATCCGTTTAATTCAGCAGGTCCTGCTTCTTCTGGGCATCCGTCTTTGTTATCCGGAATACCATCTCCATCAGTATCAGGACATCCGTCAAATTCTTTTAAACCGGGTACATCCGGACAGGTATCCTTTTTATCAACTACACCGTCTTTATCAGTGTCTTTTCCAAGGTGGTAGCTTACGCCTATCACATGCTGTAAGTGATTCACAGAACCTTTCTCGTCCGATGAGCGGTAGGAAGCACTGGCGTTGATTGCAAATTTATCGGAAACGAAATAACTTACCCCAACTCCACCAAAAATGGTACGTGCAGCTTCAGTAGAAGGCAATTCGAAAGTTCCAGTTTCTTGGTCACCATCTGAAAAGGAAGAAAGTCCGTATCCTCCAAAAAGATATGGTACGGCTTTTCCTTCAACGATGTTGTACTTTAAAAGGGCATCCCAAGCGGTGTAGGCTTTGTCTTGACCATTGAGTTCAACATTGTTGTTGGAAATTTGAAGACCTAAAGATACTCCAGCGGCGATGTGACGCGAAATGCTTACAGTAGGTACACCAAAATTGATACCCGAGTCTGCATCATCTTCTGCTACGCTAATTAAGTTTGCTCCAGCAGATATTGCCCAAGGGTAACTACTTGTTTGGGCAACAGCAATAGCAGAAAACATAAAAGTTGCTATTGTGAATTGGAAAAGTTTATTTCTCATGATATGTTTAAAATTTGTGCTAATATAACAAAGTATCCAGTATTAACAAGGCCCGAAACAAACAAAAGGTGTGAGTTTTAAACAGTTTTTTTAAAAAAATCAGCTCTGAACAATTTGTTCCACCCAATTTTGGTGATTGAGATACCAATCAATCGTTTTTTTGATTCCGGATTTAAAATCGTGTTGGGGTTTCCATCCGAGTTCTGTATCTATTTTAGAGGCATCTATAGCATAGCGTAAATCATGTCCCAAACGGTCAGTTACAAATTGAATTAATTCCATGGAATGGCCTTCTCTTCTACCCAATTGGGCATCACATTCTCGGATGATTTCGTGGATCAGATCGATGTTCCGCCATTCGTTATGACCGCCAATATTGTAGGTTTCCCCCACTGTTCCTTTTTCCAGAATGGTGGCAATGGCCTCCACATGGTCTTCCACATAAAGCCAATCTCGAACATTAATTCCTTGTCCATAGACCGGAATGGGTTGTTGGGCGATAATTTTTTGAATACATACCGGGATTAATTTTTCCGGATACTGGTAGGGCCCGTAGTTGTTGGAACAATTCGAAATTAGGACGGGCACCCCATAGGTATCGTGATAGGCGCGTACAAAATGATCGGAGCTGGCTTTGGAAGCCGAGTAGGGGGAATGCGGATCGTAAGGCGTTTTTTCCGTAAACAAGCCTTCTTCTCCCAAAGTACCGTATACTTCATCGGTGGAGATATGGTAAAAGCGTTTTCCTTCCCAATGCCCTTTCCAGGAGCGTTTGGCCGCTTCCAAAAGGTTCAGGGTTCCCATGACATTGGTTTGGGCAAAAGCAAAGGGATTTTCGATTGATCGATCCACGTGCGACTCAGCGGCCAGATGCACCACCGTATCGAATGCATAGGTTTGAAACAACTGCACATTATGCTCAAAATCGCAAATATCTCCCTGGATGAATTGGTGATTTTCGGCTTGGAGCGCTGCTGCCAAGTTGGTAGTAGAACCGGCATAGGTCAAGGCGTCTAAGGTAACGATTTTGGCCTCCGGGTATCGTTGGACAAAATCCCGTACTACGGCCGAACCGATAAAGCCTGCACCACCTGTAATAAGAATACTTTTCATCTGTTAATGATTAATATTTTTTAATGGTCAGATGGAACATCCGAATGTTTATAACGGTGTGTGATTTAAGCTTAATCATGGATATTTCATGAATTTAAATGACTTAAACATTCCGCCAAAGCTTCTTGCCAGGGACGGTTGCTGTAGTTTAAAAATAGTTCAATTTTTTTGGGGTCTAAAACGCTATAGACCGGCCGCTGAGCAGGGGTGGGGTAGTCGGCCGTGGGGATAGGGTTTACCCGACAGCCTCGCTTCCCTTGCCGCATAATTTCCTGGGCAAATTCAAACCAACTACAAGGGTTTTGATTGCTGAAGTGGAAGACTTCCGGCTCAGTAAGTCTGCTTAATTTCGGAAGTAAAAGTGCACAGACTTTTGCCAAGTCCCCGGCATAGGTGGGGGTGCCTCTTTGATCGTGGACCACATTTAAAGTCTCTTTTTCCCGTCCCAAGCGGAGCATGGTTTTTACAAAATTGTGCCCAAACTCGGAAAACAACCAAGAGGTCCGAATCACGGCTGCGGGAATTTTACGCTTTAAAATTTCCTGCTCTCCCAGGTGTTTGGTCTGCCCATAAACACTTTGCGGGCGGGGGACTTCTTCCTCCCCAATGGGTTTTTTTGCTGTCCCGTCAAAGACAAAGTCGGTGGAAATATGCAGGAGACCAGCTCCGTATTTTTCACAAGCCTTAGCCAGATTTCCGGCTCCATGTACATTGATTTGTTCCGCTTGGGTGCTTTCGGTTTCGGCTTTATCGACAGCCGTGTAGGCCGCACAGTTGATCACTGCAGTAAAACGATGGGTCTGGAAAAGTTGTTCGATCTTTTCAAAGTCGGTGATATCTCCTTCGGGGAAGTCGGTGGTAATAATCTCATAAGTTTCGGGCTTTAAGACTTTTTGAAGCGATTGTCCCAACTGTCCTTGAGCTCCGGTAATCCAGATTATGGGTTTCATCTAAAAGGTTTCGGCTTGGTTGAGGTAGGGTGCTTGTAGATCCTTTTCCGATCGAATCATCTGGCTCAAGTCTAAATCGATCTTCAAGGCAGGATCATTTATATTGATGGCTCGGTCGGAGGCACGATCGTAATAGTTGTCCACTTTGTAGCAAATTTTTGCGGTTTTAGACAATACCCAAAAACCGTGAGCAAAACCGTGAGGTACCCAGAGTTGATTTTGTTGTTCGGCGGAAAGTTCCACTTGGATGTGTTGCCCAAAAGTGGGGGAGTTTTTTCGAATATCCAGGGCGATGTCTAGAATGCGTCCTTGTACCACTCGGATCAGTTTGGCTTGCGGATAGGGGGGGAGTTGGTAGTGCAGGCCGCGGAACACCCCTTGGGTGGATTCCGATTCGTTGTCCTGAACAAAATACAGCGGTGCTCCCAAAAATGTATCCAGTTTGTCTTGTCGAAAGATTTCTGTAAAATAGCCTCGATCGTCCCGGTGGATGGCGGGTTGGATATAAACAATCTCGGGAATCGCTAATCGACTAAACTTCACAATACTTGTGTTTTAAGATAGTGTCCATAAGAGGTTTTGGCTAAGCGATCGGCGGCTTTTAACAATTCTTCTCGGCTGATATACCCCATCCGGTAAGCCACTTCTTCCAAACAAGCAATTTTTAAACCTTGTCGTTTTTCAATGGTTTGCACATAGTTGGAGGCATCTAAAAGCGAATCGTGGGTGCCCGTATCCAACCAGGCAAAGCCTCGGCCCAGCAGTTCTACTTGCAATTGCCCTTTTTCTAAAAAACGTTGGTTGACATCCGATATTTCCAACTCGCCCCGAGAAGAAGGCTTAATCGTTTCCGCTATGGAAACAACTTCGTTGGTATAAAAATAGAGGCCCGTAACGGCGAAGTTACTTTCGGGATTTTGGGGTTTTTCCTCGATTTTTTGGGCTTGTTGATCTTTATCAAAACTGACCACCCCATAGCGCTCCGGGTCTTGCACATAATAGCCAAAAACGGTGCTTTTTCCATTCTCAGCGGACCGAACGGCTTGTTGTAATTTTTGAGAAAAGCCCGGGCCATAAAAAATATTATCTCCCAAAATAAGGGCTACCGGATCGGTGCCAACAAATTCTTTTCCGATGATAAAAGCTTGTGCCAAACCTTCCGGTCGCGCTTGGGCTGCATAGTGTAGCTGAATCCCCCAAGCCGAGCCATCGCCCAAAAGCTTTTGATATTGGGGTAGATCTTCCGGGGTGCTGATCAGTAAAACCTCTCGAATCCCCGCCAACATCAATACCGACAAAGGGTAATAGATCATCGGTTTGTCATAAACCGGCAGCAATTGCTTGGAGGTCGCATGGGTAATGGGAAAAAGTCGGGAGCCAGTCCCGCCCGAAAGGAGTATGGCTTTCAAAGCTTAGATGGGTTTAATCCCGTAAAATTAAAGCTTTTTAAGCAACCAACTGGAGGATTGAATTTTGTCGCCCAAGCCGTCGATCAGTTGCACCCCCAATTCCTGACAAACCGGAACTTCCGGAATGCTTTGATTGTTTTGGTCCCCCCCGTTGGCAAAGGCCAAATCGTATTGATTGGCTAATTCTTGAGCGATTTTGGTAATGGTCTGGCAAACCGTACGGTCCTTATCCACCGATAAATATACCCGATCTACTGCTTTAATATTGGAAACAATGATAACCCGTTCCTCTTCCAACTGAAATTCCTGACTGCCCTTGAGTTCCCTTTGATGATCGTTGTTGACGATCACAATTAGCTCATCCGCCAAAGCTTTGGCCTGATTAAAATAATCTAAATGCCCCTTGTGAATGGGGTTAAAATATCCGGAAACGATGATGGCTTTGGGTTTCATGAGGTAAATTTAATGAATCAAAGAATGAAAAAACTGAAACCACTTCACTTTGTTTAACCTATTTGGTGACTTCGGTTCCTAGTCAAAACTTTTCTTCTCTTAAACCCTGTATTTACTGCAATTTACCGTTATATAACGATAGAATTAACGTATCTTTTAATCCTCAATTTCCCTTGATTCTCGTAAAATTTAAGGGCAATTACAGGTGAACTGCGTTAATTTAAAAATCAAATAATGTCTAAAGTAGGATTTAGAATTCGTTCCCAAGAGAAACTTGTTTCAATTTATGTGTATGTCTACGGTGAAAATAATCAAAGGATTGAAAAATCTACAGGATTAATTACCAATTCTAATCATTGGGATCGAATTCAACAGCGGTCAAAAGACATCCTGGGAGCCCAGTGAATCAATAAACTTTTGGACACGCTTGAAGCTAAACTTGTTGATGGGCTTAACTTACTTTACTCCCAAGGATTTTCTCCTACAAGCAACTGGTTGGAGAACCAGTTGTCAGTGGTATTTAACAGAAAACCCAAGTCCAATGCCAATCTGCTTTTCTATCAAATCGATCTGTTTATTGAAAAAGCCCCCTTTCGAAATAAAGGCATGGAAAAAGAAATTGGACTTAGAATCAATACGATCCGGAATTATAAGTCACTGAAAAGATTAGTTATTGCTTATGAAAATTATTCATCCTCAAGTATTATTCTAGAAGAAGTGAACAAATCATTTGTAGAGTCCTTCACCAAATGGATGCTAGATCACAAAGGGTATAGTGTAAATTATACTGCCAACATTATTCGATTGCTTAAGGCTATTTGTAGCGAAGCAGAAAAAAATGGAATCAAAGTTCATTATTATGCCAAGTTTATAAGTTCATTTAACCAGGCCCGGTCGGATCGATATCTACAAATCATTTCTTTTGAAGAAATACAAAAAATCAAGAATGCCCAAAATTTAACCTACAGGGAAAAGAATGCTCAGGCTTGGATATTAATTGGACTTTATCTAGGACAAAGGGTTTCTGATCTTCTTTCTATTTCTCCTGGGAATGTTAGAGCTTCTAAAAATGGAGGGGTCTATGTCGATGTCCTTCAGAAAAAGACGGGACGTTCAGTAACCATTGGAGTCATCGACCCATATGTTGTTAACCTTTTGAGGGAAAAATTTCCTACTCCTATCTATGCACAAAAATTTAATTATTTAATGAAACAGGTATGTGAAAAAGCAGGGTTGAATGATGTGGTTAAGGGATATAAGCTATCTAAGTCTCCTAAGAGAAAAGTTTTTGGAGAATATTATAAATGGGAAATTATTGCTGCCCACGATCTTAGACGCTCATTCGCTACCAATTATTTTGGTAAAATAGAGACACCGCTTTTAATGCATATCACTGGACATACCAAAGAGACGACTTTTTTAAAATATATTGGAAGGAATCAAAATCGTGATTCATTCGCAGATGCTTTTATGGAAAAAGCTCGATTTATTGAGTAGGATGTGGAGTATTTTTAAAAGGCCCCTCATCTTTCCACTCTTGAATTCTTTCCCTTGTAAACTGATCTCGGGTAGGTTTCATTTTTGGAAGAATAAAGGATGATAGATGAGTAAGTAGTTTAATTTTATCTGAGTAAGAAAGGTCTTTTGAGTTTAAAAGCAGATCATCTAAAACATCATCGTAGAGGAGTTTCATTTTTTCTTCTATGTTGGGCTCTAATCTTT
>JBMYNJ010000075.1:0-7086 GCA_049598145.1 Flavobacteriaceae bacterium
TTTAATGAGCATTGAAATCTTTACAAGTGATCGGAAAGAGCTGCATTCATCGTACGAACAGCTGCTGCGCTTTTAGCAAATTTTGCTTGCTCTTCAGCGTTTAACTGCACATCTACAATGCTTTCCACTCCATCCTTTCCGATTATGCAAGGAACCCCAATACAAATATCGTTTTGCCCATATTCGCCTTCAAGATAAACAGAACACGGTATCATACGCTTTTGATCATTGAGGATACTGTCGACTAAATAAGCCACTGAAGCTCCTGGAGCATACCAAGCGGAAGTTCCTAAAAGTTTGGTCAGTGTAGCTCCACCCACCATGGTGTCTGCAGCTACTTGCGCCAGTGCCTCGGAAGTTAAAAATTGAGATACTGGGCTTCCGTTATAGCTTGCCAAACGGGTTAAAGGAATCATAGTGGTATCGCCATGCCCTCCAATAACCATTCCTTGGATATCGTTTGCAGGCTTCTCTAAAGCAAATGATAAATAAGTCTTAAAACGAGAGCTGTCCAAAGCCCCCCCCATTCCAATAATTTTATTTTTGGGAAGACCCGTCGCTTTTAATGCCAAATAAGTCATGGTATCCATAGGATTGGATACCACAACCACGATTGCCCTAGGGGAATGTTTTAATAAATTTTCAGATACTTGTTGGACGATTCCCGCATTGATCACAATTAATTCTTCACGAGTCATCCCGGGCTTTCTTGGGATCCCAGAGGTAATTACCACCACATCGCTGTCTGCGGTTTGGGCATAGTCCCCTGTTACTCCGGTAATTTGGGTATTAAATCCTAAGGTTGTTGCCGTCTGATACAAGTCTAAGGCTTTCCCCTCGGCAAGGCCCTCCTTAATATCTAATAAAACAACTTTACTGGCGATTCTTTTCTGAGCAATGTATTCAGCACAGGAAGCACCTACATTTCCTGCACCAACAATAGTAACTTTCATGTTTAAATTAATTTAGGTTTTGGCAATCATTTATGATTAAGCATCAATATTGGCATAAACTGCATTCTTCTCTATAAACTCTCTTCGAGGTGGGACTTCATCACCCATCAACATTGAAAAAATACGATCCGCTTCTCCCCCATTTTCGATCGTTACTTGACGAAGGGTTCTCATTTCCGGATTCATAGTTGTTTCCCACAGTTGTTCGGCGTTCATTTCTCCAAGTCCTTTGTAACGCTGAACATTGGATCCCTGACCGTATTCTTGGAGCAGTCGATCCCGCTGATCGTCGTTCCAAGCATATGATTTTTTAGCTCCTTTTTTAACCAAATACAAAGGGGGTGTAGCAATATAAACATAACCGGATTCGATCAACTCACGCATGTAGCGAAACAAAAAGGTGAGAATCAAGGTAGCAATGTGACTTCCATCCACATCGGCATCACACATGATAACAATCTTGTGATAGCGCAACTTTTCTAAATTCAGCGCTTTGCTATCCTCTTCTGTACCAATGGTTACCCCAAGGGCAGTGTATATATTTCTAATCTCTTCATTTTCGAAGACCTTGTGTTGCATGGCCTTTTCCACATTTAGAATCTTTCCGCGCAAAGGCAAGATGGCTTGAAAATTCCGATCTCTTCCTTGCTTGGCGGTTCCTCCAGCAGAATCTCCCTCCACTAAGAAGACTTCACAACGGGCCGGATCTTGCTCGGAACAATCGGAAAGTTTTCCCGGCAAACCGCCACCACTCATCACCGTTTTCCGCTGAACCATTTCTCTGGCCTTACGAGCAGCATGGCGGGCCTGAGCCGCTAAAATCACTTTCTGAACTATGGTCTTGGCATCATTCGGGTTTTCCTCCAAATAGTTCTCCAACATTTCTGAAACCGCTTGTGAGACAGCAGAAGTTACCTCTCGGTTCCCCAGTTTGGTTTTAGTTTGTCCCTCAAATTGGGGTTCCGATACTTTAACCGAGACAATAGCCGTGAGTCCTTCCCGGAAATCATCCCCGGAAATATCAAACTTGAGTTTATCCAATAAACCCGAATTATCTGCGTACTTTTTTAATGTCGTCGTTAATCCCCGTCTAAATCCAGAAAGATGTGTTCCTCCCTCATGTGTGTTGATGTTGTTTACATAAGAGTGCAGGTTTTCTGAAAAGGAAGTATTGTAAATCATGGCCACTTCTACGGGAATTCCGTTTTTGTTGCTTTCTAGAGCAACAACATGACCAATAATCGGTTCCCGAGTTTGATCCAGAAAGCGAATAAACTCACTTAAACCCTCCTTAGAATGAAAAGTTTCTTGAAGCTCTTGACCTTGTTCGTCGTGTGATCTTTTATCGGTTAGAACAATAGTGATTCCCTTATTCAAATACGCCAATTCACGCATTCGTTGCGCCAAGGTGTCGTAGCTGTATTCCAGAGTTTGTTGGAATATTTCCGAATCGGGTTTAAAGGTTACTGTGGTTCCTGTACGATCGGAAGTCCCTGTAGCTGCTACAGGGGCCAATGCTTTTCCACGTTCATAGTGCTGTTCCCAGATTTGACCTTCGCGGAAGACCGTGGCCTGAAGACTGCTGGAAAGGGCATTCACACAGGAAACCCCGACGCCGTGTAGTCCGCCGGATACCTTGTAGGAATCTTTGTCAAATTTTCCTCCAGCACCAATTTTAGTCATGACCACTTCTAAGGCGGACACCCCTTCTTTTTTATGCATCCCTACAGGAATACCACGACCATTGTCTTCTGTGGTGATGGAATTATCGGCATTGATGGTTACTTTAATCTGATCGCAATAGCCGGCTAAAGCTTCATCTATTGAATTATCAACAACTTCATACACCAAATGGTGGAGTCCACGTGTTCCTACATCACCGATGTACATAGAGGGTCTCATCCGCACGTGTTCCATTCCCTCAAGGGCCTGAATACTGTCTGCAGAATATTGATTTTGATTAGGAGAATCACTCATAAATCAATCCAGTTTTATATTTAAAAGCTATTCTTACAAATATACGGATTAAACCCCTGAAAAGCAGCGTAAACACTACTGTTAAGGGGTGAAGTTATCAACAGATATTTGATAAATAATCGCTGGAGTTATCGCTAAAGAATACTATTTATTATAGGCGTCTTCATGAACAAAAGTTACCGCTCTCCCACTGGGGTCATTTTGATTCTGAAAAGCTTCGTCCCAAGCCAACGCCACAGGGGTACTACAGGCCACCGAAGGTACAGAGGGGACACTCAAAGCAGCCGTATCACTGGGGAAGTGACTCTCAAAAATACTTCGGTAATAAAACTCTTCTTTATTTTGCGGGGTTTGAACAGGAAAACGATAATGGGCGTTTGCCATTTGTTCATCACTAACCTCAGAATCTACCACTTCTTTAAGAGTATCGATCCAGCTATAACCTACTCCGTCCGAAAATTGTTCTTTTTGTCGCCAAGCCACACTTTCGGGTAAGTATTTTTCAAAAGCTTTTCGCAAAACCCATTTTTCCATTCGTTCCCCATTAATCATTTTATCCTTTGGATTAATCCGCATAGCCACATCTATAAATTCCTTATCCAAAAAAGGAACTCGCCCTTCTATTCCCCAAGCCGCTAAAGATTTGTTGGCTCGTAAACAGTCATATTGATGAAGATAATCCAATTTACGGACAGTTTCTTCATGAAATTCTTGAGCATTGGGGGCTTTGTGAAAATAGAGGTAACCGCCAAAAAGCTCATCGGCTCCTTCCCCTGAAAGCACCATCTTAATTCCTAAGGATTTAATCATACGTGCCATTAAAAACATGGGGGTAGAGGCTCGAACGGTGGTTATATCATAGGTTTCCAGATGATATATTACATCCCGTATCGCATCGAGACCTTCCTGTATTGTAAATTCAATTTCGTGGTGAACAGTTCCAATATGATCTGCTACTTTACGAGCAGCAGCCAAATCTGGAGAGCCTTTTAGCCCTACCGAAAAGGAGTGCAACTGAGGCCACCAGGCCGATTGCTGGTCGTCTGACTCTACGCGTTTTGCCGCAAATTTTTTGGCAAGAGCTGAAGTAATAGAGGAATCCAATCCCCCGGATAGCAAAACACCATAAGGCACATCACTCATCAGTTGTCGGTGAACTGCATCCGACAAAGCATCGTGAAGCGCATTAATGGAAGTTTCGGCCGCTGCAACGGTATCGTAGGTAGACCAATCGCGTTGATACCATTTCTCGGCCGATTTCATATCGCTTGTAAGAAAGTGTCCCGGAGGAAATAATTCTATTCGGGTACATACCCCTTCAAGAGCTTTTAATTCGGAGGCGACGTAAAACGTACCGTTGCTGTCCCAACCCATATAAAGGGGGATAATTCCCATGTGGTCTCGGGCTATGAGGTATCGGTCGTTAGCTACATCATAAAGTGCAAAACCAAAAATCCCATTTAGATCATCGATAAAATTGGGTCCTTTTTCTTGATAGAGTGCCAATAATACCTCACAATCCGATTGAGTTTTGAATTCGTATTCAGAATGAAGCTGACCTCTTAATTCACGATGATTGTAAATTTCACCATTGGCCGCTAAGATGAGCTGTTCATTTGGAGAAACTAAGGGCTGCCCCCCAGAAATAGGATCTACAATCGCCAAACGTTCATGTGCCATAATAGCCTTCTCATGCGTCCACACCCCACTCCAATCCGGACCTCTGTGACGGATTCGTTTAGACATTTCCAAAACCTGGGGTCGTAGTTTTTCAGAGGATTCTTTCAATTCAAAAGCACAAACAATCCCACACATATTTTTAAATTTTGAGCAAATCTATGTATTTAATTAACAAATACAATTGAAAAATAAATATTGCTTAAAAATTTAAAGTTTTTTTAATCAATTAATTAAAATAATAAACTAAATAAGAAAAATAAAGGGGCTTCGCTTTAAATATGAAAGTTGTCTTTAGCGAAAACGATTGCTAAACACAATATTCCCCCCAAGGATAGTGGCAACGACACGGGTCTCAAGGATTTTATCTTCCGGGACAGTCATCAGATCACGGTCAAGGATCACAAAGTCTGCCAGCTTTCCTTCTTCAATACTTCCTTTGATAGATTCTTCAAAATTGGCATACGCAGCCCATCGTGTCATTCCCTTAAGAGCCTCTAGACGGCTCAACGCTCCGTTCTTTTGAAATCCTTGATTGGGGAAGCCTTTCGAATCTTTGCGAGAAACGGCTGCATAAAAAGTTTTCATGGGAGAAACATCTTCCACAGGAAAGTCGGTTCCTAGAGCGATAGTCCCAGACCAATCCAAAAGCTGTTTAAATGCATAGGCACCTTTCATGCGTTGTTTCCCCAGGCGATCTTCTGCCCAGTACATATCGCTAGTGGCATGAGTCGGTTGAACGGAGGGAATCACCTTCCGTCCAAACATCTTCCAATCCTGTGGGTCTACAATCTGTGCGTGTTCTATTCGCCATCGAGGGTCTTCGATATCCTTCAAGACTTCGTTGTAGATTTTAAGTACTTCCGCATTGGCTGCATCTCCAATAGCATGCGTGTTTAATTGAAAAGGGCTTTTCGACAATCGTTCTGCCAACGCACGAATATCGGCTACTGGAGTAACAAATTTTCCCACATGGTATTTATGGTCGGCATAAGGTTCTTTCAGGGCCGCGCCACGAGAACCTAAGGCACCATCGGCATATACTTTTACACTTTTCACATGTAAATGATCATTTTCAATCCCTCCATTTCTCAAAAAATAGTCCACAGAAAGCGAATCGTTACTGATCATGGCATATAAGCGCAATTGAACTCGATTAGCTTTTTGAAGACTGTCTAATAAGAAAATATCCTCTTTGCTTAATCCAGCGTCATCTACAGTGGTTAAGCCGTGCTGTAAACACATTTCTTGTGCCAATTCAAAAGCCTTAATTTTTTCAGCTCGAGAAGGTTCAGGGAGGGATTCATCCACAATATTCATCGGTGCATCAATCAATACGCCAGTGAGCAACCCATCCTCTTGAATTAAACTCCCACCGGAAACCTCAGAGGTCTCATCTAAACCCGATAAATCCAAAGCTTTCTGATTTACCAGATAGGCATGTCCATCGATCCGCTCTAAAACCACTGGGGTATTTGGGAACAAAGAATCCAATACTTTATTTGTTGGGAACACGGGATTATCCCAATCGTTTTGATCCCAACCCCGTCCTCGAATCACTGTTAGGTCTTTATCTTTGGCAAATTGTTGCACTCGGGCAATCACTTCCTCAAAACTTTTGGTCCCAACTAAATCTGCACGTTGCTTGGAAAGGCCTAAGTTAAGTAAGTGTGCGTGGGCATCAATAAATCCAGGGTATATCGGAAGTTGTTGGGCATTGACCACATTGCTGGCGCTGTATTCATTCAATAGTTCGTCTCCTCCTACTGCGATAAATTTTCCCTCGTGGACGGCAAAAGCAGAAACAATCTTAAATTCTTCATTGACCGTGTAGACCTGTGCATTGTGGACCAAAAGATCAATCTTAGGTTTACAGCCCACAGTTATCGATACGATAAAACACAGAAAAAGAAGCTTAAGGTATTTCATAAAGCAGGAACAAAAATAGCAGACTTTTGGAATATAGCCTTAGGTTTTTATAAGTTCAGATTAAATCTATATTGAACACCCGCTAAAAACAACTGCTCAAATTGAGGAAAACCCAACCAGCGGGCATTGGGGTCGCCACTGTTGATTTGGAGTCGAGCAAAAATTTCCCAGCGTTGGTGCAACTGGTACAATAACTGGGTTTGCAACTGAGAATAGGCAGCAAGGTTCACTGAATTTACTGGGGTGCTTGCAGGGTTTAGATTGTTAAAATACGGGAAAGAAGCAGCAGGTCGTTGGCCCACAAAGCTATATTTTACCTGAACTTGTGCTTTTCTAAATAAACGGATAAAAGCTTTGGCCGATGCTTCTATTTCAGGAATATTCCAGGCGTTAGCCAAACGATCCGGGTCTGCATCTCGATAAACGCCTTCCAACTGTACACTGTTGTCTTTCCCAAAAGAGTATTGTAGACTGGAATGGAAACTCAACTGATTGAAAGCGTCATAAACGATCTGAAATGCATTCGAATATTCATACGCATTTAAGTTGG
>JBMYNJ010000076.1:0-7001 GCA_049598145.1 Flavobacteriaceae bacterium
CATCACTCAATACTCTACCCTCCCAGGAACGAGCAGACACCACTGGGGAACCGAAGTAGACTTGATTGATGCACAACCTCCCAAAGAGGGGGATGTCTTATTAAGCGAGAAATTTCACGATCGAGGGCCCTACGAAGGTTTACGCTTATGGCTGGAAGAGCATGCAGCAACCTATGGTTTTCTCAAGCCTTACACCGATCAACCGAGTCGAACCGGATTTGCCTATGAACCATGGCACTACAGCTACGCTCCCGAATCGATTCCCTTTTTAAAAGCTTTTCTCAAAATTCCCTTGCAGTATTTTCTAGAGAACTCTCAGCTTTCGGGACAGAAGTTTTTAACCCCGGAATACCTCAAACAGTATTTTAAAGATTATGTATTGGGGATTTCAGGAGATTTGGTCTGAAAAACATCACGGTATTGATACAAACGAAACTTAAAGGTATTCATCTCTGGGTCTTGTTCCTTCAGGGCTTTATATTTGGCTAAACTCCCCACCGCCCGATTGGCTGCCCCTGAGGGAGCCGTGAGGCTAAAAGTTTCAATCCAACGATCTTTCCAAAAAAAACGATACTGCCTGGGGACTTCCGTTTGGAGCGGTTCTAATGTGGTTTGCTTTTGCTTGGCTAGTTTACGAAAAAAATATTCCGGCCCTTTTTTGCTATTCCCACCCGTAAAGATCAATTGCACCACCGTGGGGTAGGCGGTTAAGTAATCAAAGAAATCCCTTAAGACAACATCCTCCATTCCCAAATCAGATGCATCGATTTTTTGCCGTTTACAACTCGCTACAATATCGCAAACCCCCAAGCGGTGCTTTTTGAGAAAATCCTGCCGTTGAGTGACGGCAAATGGGGTGTTTTCATACACCAAATTCAACTGATAAATCTGATCCAGCAATGGCCATAAATACCCATCAGAACTCCCATAAGAAAAATGGACATCACCAGGTTTTAGCTTTCCCATACTAAAACGTGGGGGCGGGAGAGTTCCTACAATTAGGCGGGTGGTTCCCGGAGGAATAAAAGGTGCATACGGATGCTTGTGCTCCCACATAAATTACGTAACTTAAAACGACCAAATCTACAAACCTATGGGCAAAGGCGACCGAAAAACCAGGCGCGGAAAAATTTGGAGAGGCACGAATGGTGTTCGAAGACTTTCCAACCGCAATAAAAGAAAACGTAAAATTCGAGTTTAGCGAATAAAGACAGGTTTCAGTGGATGAGTGGTATGCTCTTCACTGTAGCAGTAGTTTTCTTCTTGAAAATCAAGAATTTTTTCAGGAGTATCCACTTGGTGTTGCACCAGATAGCGAGCCATCATTCCACGGGCTTTTTTCGCAAAAAAGGAGATCATTTTCAATTGACCCTCCCGTAATTCCCGGAATTCAGGTGTGATGATTTGCGCATTGAGTCCTTTTTTATCAATTGCCTGAAAGTATTCAGCACTGGCCAGATTGACCAAAAAGTCATCTGAATCCAGTTCTTGATTCAGCTGTTGAGTGATTTTTTTCTTCCAAAATGCCGGTAGATTAGGAGCCACACCTACGGCCATTTTAGTCCCCATTTCTAACCGATAGGGCTGAATTAAATCCAATGGGCGTAGCAGGCCATACAAACCGGATAAAATGCGCCCTTTTTCTTGAAGAATTTCCCAATCGTTCGGAGTTAAATTTTGAACCGCTAAGCCTTGATAAACATCCCCATTAAACACAAAAACTGCGGGCTTGGCCTTTGAGGCTTCCATAGGAAAACTGAATTGCTGATACCGCTCCCAATTCAATTGAGCCAGTGCATCCGACACCCCCATCAGCTTGCTGAGGCCTCTAACTGATTTTTTTTGCATCAGCTTTTGAATGCGTTCGGTCTCTTTAGGAAACAACAAGGCAGTGCCTTTAAGTTCAGGAAGTTGACTTTTAAAATCTAAAGACTTTGCTGGTGAGATCACAAATTTCATAACTCTGACGTTTTAAGCAATTTAAATTTAATTATAAAGAACTTACTGAAATTCTAACTGGATTTAAAAATAGAACTATTGAAATTGTTTATGCTGCGCATATTTGCGCCACCGATCCAAAGTTGCAGTAAGGTCGTCTGGAAGATTGGAATCAAAAGACATCCATTCTCGGGTTTCGGGGTGTTCAAAGCCCAAGGTCTTCGCATGAAGTGCCTGACGGGGAAGGGTTTGAAAACAATTCTCTACAAACTGTTTGTATTTGGTAAAAGCTGTTCCTTTAAGAACAGCATCGCCACCATACCGTTGGTCATTAAAGAGCGGATGTCCTAAATACTTCATATGAGCTCGGATTTGGTGTGTACGTCCGGTTTCTAATACACATTGGATCAGTGTAACATAACCAAAGCGTTCCAGTACTCTGTAGTGAGTTATTGCCGCTTTTCCTTGATCCCCTTCCGGAAAAACAGTCATTTGTAATCTATTTTTAGGGTGCCGCCCAATATGACCTTCTACAGTCCCTTCGTCCGCTTCCAGATCCCCCCAAACCAGTGCCATGTATTCCCGCTGAGAAGTTTTATCAAAAAATTGCTGAGCCAAATGGGTCATAGCCGACTCTGATTTGGCCACAACCAGCAAACCACTGGTATCTTTATCGATTCGATGGACCAAACCGGGTCTTTCATTGCTGTTTTTGGGCAGTTGTTCAAAATGATGAATCAATCCATTAAGCAAAGTTCCTTGATAATTCCCATGACCCGGATGGACCACTAATCCGGCGGGTTTATTAATCACTACTAAGGCATCGTCTTCGTAAATAATATCCAAGTCTATGGGTTCTGCCAACAATAAATGTTCGTAAGGCGGATGGTAAAACATCACTTGAATGACATCCCCACCTTTAACTTTATAATTCGATTTCACAGGCTTTCCATTGGCGTGAATACACCCTGCTTTAGCGGCGGATTGAAGCTTGTTTCGACTGGCATTTTCAATGCGATTCATCAAAAACTTATCCACCCGAAGAGGCTCCTGTCCGGGGTCTGCCTGGAAAGAAAAGTGTTCGTGTAAGGGAAGCTGTTCTTCCTCAGAAGAATTAGTAGGATTTTCCATTTCCTAGAACTAAATCAATTGCTGTTGTTCGAGGCAACTCAACTCCCGGTTTTATTTTTTTTCCTTGGTGTCGGATTTCAAGTACCATATCCATTCCAATGTTGTTGCGATAGGTTATTTTCCCGATTTCAAACCCCACTGCTTTAAGGGTAGATTCTGCATTGCGTTTGGTGATTTGAATAACATTTGGCACTTGAATTTTTCGAAACCCGGACGGATTGACGGTTAAATAAATTTTTCGTTGATTCTTCACCAGTACACCAGCTTTTGGGTTTTGTTCCACTACGGATAGCGGTGGCATGTTCGGGTTATATTTTGAAGAATCCAAAATCGCAAATCGAAGATTCTCAGGTGCTAAGACTTCTTCAACCACCATCAGAGGAACCCCTTTAAGATCAGGGACCGACTTAAACTCGTCGTGAAAGGTATATTTCTTTAAAGCATACAAGGTTCCAGCCACCATGAAGACTAGAGCCAAAAGTGCCCAAAGAATTTGTTTTAAAAAAAACTTCGAAAAAAGAAATCTGATAAAAACCATGGTTACAAACATTCGCAAGATACGAATTCCAAGGTTTCAGATTGTTGGGTTTTCATGTACCTTTACGAAAAATAGACCATGCAAAAAAAGCGTGTTGCTGTTATTTGTGGGAGTTCCGGTTCCGAAGCTTCCATTTCTCGAAAAAGCGGTGAAATGGTTTTACAATCCCTTTCAGTAGAGCTGTGGGAGGCTTATCTGATCGAGTGGACTTCGGAACAATGGATCGCTCAAGACCGGGAAGGAAATACATATAGGGTAAACCCCGGAAATTTTACCATTGATATCAACGGAATCTCTCAGCATTTTGATGTCGTTTTCAACGCCATGCATGGCCCCCCGGGGGAAGACGGAACGGTAGCCGGTTATCTTCAAATGCTTGGTATTCCCCAGACTTCTTGTGATCACTACACTGCAGCGCTATGTTTCAATAAGCGGGATTGCTTACGTCAATTGCGCAGTTTAGGTATCCCAACGGCTCGCCATTTCGAATTGGATTTGGGTGACTCGATTGATTCTCGGGCGATCGTTGAAAAAGTGGGTCTGCCGTGTTTTGTTAAAGCGAATCGTTCGGGGAGTAGTTTTGGAGTGTATAAAGTCTATACCCTTGAAGACCTCACACCTGCCATTCAAAAAGCTTTGGAAGAAGATACACAAGTGATTATAGAAGAAGCACTCGAGGGTCGAGAGGTTTCTGTTGGGGTAATTTCTTGGAAAGGAGAGGTGCGAATGCTTCCCATCACTGAAATTGTTTCTCAAAACGACTTTTTTGATTACGCTGCCAAATACGAGGGTTTATCGGAAGAAATTACCCCTGCAAAGCTGCCAGAGGCTTGGGAAAAAAATATTGAAAAAACCTCTATTCAGATATACAAGCATCTGAATCTTCAAGGATTGAGTCGTAGCGAATTTATTTTAAGAGACGGCATCCCGCATCTTTTGGAAGTCAATACAATTCCAGGTTTAACCCCAGAAAGTATTTTACCCCAACAAGCGCAAGCCGCTGGAATCTCAGTTGAAGAACTCTTTAACAATGCTTTGCAAGAAGCCCTTAAACAGCATCCCTTCACAAAAAAACCGCAAATATGAGACGAGCCGTTTTTCCAGGATCCTTTGATCCCATTACCCTGGGACATTTAGACATCATCGAACGATCCTTACCCCTTTTCGATGAAATTATCATTGCCGTAGGAATTAATCAAGACAAATCCTATATGTTCCCCATAGAAAAAAGGCTCAAATTTATTCAGAAATTACTGGTAAATGAACCTAAAATCAGAGTGGAACAATACAACACCCTAACGGTAGACTTCTGTAAAATTAAGGCTGCAAATTTTATTGTAAGGGGATTGCGAAATCCTGCAGATTTTGAATTTGAAAAGGCCATCGCTCAGGTAAATCGAGAACTTTCAGGTATTGAGACCGTTTTTTTTCTTACCGCGGCTCAAACTTCTTTTATCAGTTCCTCTATGGTACGGGAAATCATTCGCCACGGAGGCGACTACACCAAACTGGTTCCAAAAAGTGTTCGACTAGACTAGACCTTTCTCAAAGATCAAAACAATGTTAGGATAGGCATTTTTCAATAAGGATGGAACCTCTTCAGGAGCTACCCAAATAGCTTTTTTAATTCCCTCCTCTAGCTGCGGAACCAAGGCACCATTATAGGTAGTTGTTATTTTAAACCAATAGGTTTTTTTTAGCTTGTACTTTCCGTTGCCTTTGTAGATGTGAAAAGTTTCTGTCAAAGGCTTCTGGAGAATCAGATCAGCAACTCCGGTTTCCTCTTCTACCTCACGAACAGCTGCAATGGGGATGGTTTCCTTACCTTCCACCCGACCCTTGGGTAAATCCCATTGTTTGTTTCGATAAATGAATAAAAGCTTCCCGTTTTTATGCTCGACAAGTCCCCCTGCAGCCACTACTTCAGGAAAGTATTTCAGAAAATGCTTTTGCAATTTGACCTTCTTGGGATGATATAGATAAAGTGCTTTCGTTTTTTTAGAATTAAGCGCCTTTAAAATCTTCTCAGTAGAAGTGTATTTTATGAATAAAAAGGGAGTTTCATCGTTGAAATTCTCCTTACGAGTAGTTAAGTATATCGGTTTATGGTTGTAAAAAACTTTATACATTTAGACCATGATTTTGGATACTAAAATTGCCGACCAAACTGCCGACTTTCTTTTACAAATAAATGCAATAAAATTAAATCTTGAAAACCCTTTTCAATGGGCTAGTGGATGGAAGTCTCCCATTTATTGCGATAATCGATTGGCCCTTTCTTACCCTGAAATTCGTCAATTCTTAGGAAAATCAATGGCCCAGAGCGTCTCAAATAAATATCCCCAAACAACTCATATCGCAGGAGTAGCGACTGGAGCAATCGGGATTGGGTTGTTGGTCGCCGAAGTTCTAAACCTCCCTTTTGTTTATGTTCGTCCAGAAGCTAAAAAACACGGGCGTAAAAATCAGGTTGAAGGACAATTGCCCAAAAATGCTCAGGTGGTAGTCATTGAAGATCTAATCTCTACAGGAAAAAGTAGTTTAAATGCCGTTCAAGCCCTTAAAGAAGCCCAAGCAAAAGTACTAGGAATGCTGGCCATCTTCACCTATGGATTCCCTTTAGCTGATACCCATTTCGAAAGTGCTCAGATTCCTTTGAATACCCTATGTGACTACAAACATTTAATCCATCATGCCGTAGAAGTGGGTAGGATTGATGCTTCACAAGTAGAACTCCTTCAGGATTGGCGGCAAGCTCCAGAATCTTGGCAGCCATAGAGTTTAATCCCAATGGAATCGAACGATTTTTCCTTTGAGATTCGTTAGTGTTCCCTCTTGATCAAGAACGATGGGATGCCCATCAGCAGTAACCTCCACCATTTTTGCAGTGATCGAAGTCTGATTAAGTTCGATATTTAACCATCGATCTTTCCCAAATAGATGCCTATTGTAAGCCTCTAATATTGTTTCCTTTTGAAGGGATTTGACATGAAAGAAAAAAGAATGTAAAGCCTCTAAGCAGGACTGAAAAAGGGTGGAAACATCAAACGATTGACCCATCAGGAGTCGAAGGGAACTGGCCCTGGGTAAGTCTTCAAATTGCGTTTGATTCACATTAATCCCCATCCCGATTATTGAATAATCCACTTGGTTAGACGACAATGTATTTTCGATCAAAATTCCTCCAATTTTTTTATTTGAGGCAAAAACATCATTTGGCCACTTTAATAAGCAATCAACACCTCGTTTCATAATAGACTCTACAATGGATATTCCAGCCGCAAGTGAAATAAAACTGGAAAATGAATTAGAATATTCTTTATCAAGAATTAGGGTAAATGCTAGACCCTTACCTGCTACAGTAGACCATGAATTACTTTGTCTGCCTTTACCT
>JBMYNJ010000077.1:0-256 GCA_049598145.1 Flavobacteriaceae bacterium
ATTTTTTCATCATTAATTAAGTATAATCCAGGAACAAAACTAAGAAACTGATACTGCTACAGAAGAATCCCTTTAAAAATTTTATTTTTAACCCATGTTTAGTAGCGGTCAGCTTGCATTTGGATTTCTTTTTTTTATCGGCTTTAGCGCAATCATTATATATATGTATAGCATTGATCGTAAAAATCAGCCGAATTATTTTAAAGGAAGCTATAAGGTTCTCTTGGGCTTTGTGATCGCCTTTCTTATTTTATTA
>JBMYNJ010000077.1:266-6956 GCA_049598145.1 Flavobacteriaceae bacterium
TTAGGGATGAAGTTACTGACCCATTAACCCGGAATCTACTGGATTTTTTCCTTTTCAATATTTCTATTTATGATTTATCAATTTACTCTCGTTTTTTTGGGCGGAGGACTGGGCGCAGGTTTGCGTTGGGTGATCCGGGAAAATTTAACCCATAGCACCGATTTCCCCTGGGCTACCTTGTTGGCCAATGCTATAGGCTGTTTGTTTTTGGGACTTATGAGCGGTTGGTCTTCCAAAACACTTCCGATTTCTCAAGATTTAGTCCTTTTCTTTGCCGTTGGCTTTTGTGGAGGATTAACTACTTTTTCAAGTTTTATGCTCGAGAATATCAACTATGCGGATCTTCACAAATGGATCTTATTGGTCACCTATTCAGCATTAAGCTTTTTTATCGGAGGACTTTTATTGGGCTTGGGCAGATGGTTGGCCCGTACAATTGTTTAAGTTGCTTTAATTTTAATATTATAATTATACACCCCCTAAAAAAATAGGGGTATAATTTTAATATTAATAAAAATAAACATATTGACCCCTGAATACATGAGGGGTATATTTTAGTTTTTACATTTGTGGAAACAAAATAATCAATATGAAAAAAATTGAAGCCATCATTCGTAAGTCCAAATTCGACCAAGTCGTTGAGGCACTTCACGAAGTAGAAGTTAACTTTTTTAGTTACTGGGATGTAACTGGAATGGGAAATGAAAAACAAGGCCACGTCTACAGAGGTATTAGCTACAGCACAAGCGAAATACAGAGACGTTACTTATCCATCGTCGTTTCAGACTCATTTGTCGACCGCACCGTTGAAGCCATTTTAAAATCAGCTTCAACAGACCGTGTAGGCGATGGTAAAATTTTTATTCTTCCTGTAGATGAAGCTCTCCGAATCCGAACAGGAGAAAAAGGAAGCGATTCTTTAAACTAATTAAATAAAACAAAATGGAACAAACACTACTCACTGCAAATAACGTATGGATGATGGTCTGTACGGCACTTGTATTCTTTATGCACTTAGGATTCTCTTTCCTTGAAATTGGTCTCACTCGACAAAAGAATACCATTAACATCTTATTTAAAAATTTCTTTATCATCACCATGGGGCTTGTCGTCTATTGCATTGGTGGATTTAATCTTATGTATCCTGGATTTGAAGACGGCGCTGCCGGAATCTTAAAATTTGCAGGCTTTGGCATCGCACCTCCGGAAAACGGAATGACGGCCGCCTATGCCGATGGGGGATATACGTGGTGGACAGACTTTCTATTCCAAGGAATGTTCGCTGCCACTGCGGCCACGATTGTATCTGGAGCTGTTGCAGAACGTATCAAACTCAACTCTTTTATGATTTTCTCTATTCTTTATGTAGGATTGGTATACCCGATCGTAGGTTCCTGGAAATGGGGCGGTGGATTTTTAGATCAGCTCGGATTTTATGATTTTGCTGGTTCCACATTGGTGCACTCCGTTGGTGGATGGGCTGCCCTGATAGCCATTGCATTCTTAGGTGCGCG
Organism: Flavobacteriaceae bacterium; assembly: GCA_049598145.1. Taxonomy (GTDB): domain Bacteria; phylum Bacteroidota; class Bacteroidia; order Flavobacteriales; family Flavobacteriaceae; genus WTJH01. The sequence continues at coordinate 1,781 of JBMYNJ010000077.1, forward strand.
AATTGGAAAATTTTCCAAAGACGGTAAACCTCAGGCACTTCCGGGACACAATATCCCTTTGGCTGCTGCCGGAGTCATGATCTTATGGTTGGGATGGTTTGGTTTTAACGGAGGATCGGTACTTTCAGCAGACCCTGCGCTGACTTCCTTAACCTTAGTTACTACGTGTTTATCTGCTGCAGCGGGAGGCTTAGCAGCTGCTGTTTTCTCCAATATACTATATAAAAACTACGACTTAACCATGTTGATGAACGGAGTCCTTGGAGGCTTGGTAGGGATCACCGCTGGTGCCGATCAAATGGGCTTTGTAGATGCCTTACTGATCGGAATTATCTCCGGACTAATAATCGTATTGGGCGTTGCTTTAATCGACCGTTTAAAACTCGACGATCCTGTAGGAGCGGTAGCTGTTCACCTGATTTGTGGAATCTGGGGAACACTAGCCGTAGGGATTTTTGGAGCCATGGCCGGAGTGGATCAGTTCTTAATCCAATTAGCAGGCGTGGGAATTATAGGAGCAGCCTCAGTAGCCAGTTCATTCCTTTTCTTATTCATTATCAAGAAAACCATTGGACTCAGAGTTGAAGAGGAAGAAGAGCTGAAAGGATTAGACTTAGCCGAACACGGAATGGATGCTTATGCCGATTTCCGAATGAACCAACATTAATGAACCATAAACCTTATACACTATATATTATGAAAAAATTTATCACCAACACCTTTGTTTGGACCCTAACAGCCCTAGCTTCATTGGCATGGGCACAAGAAGCCGAAACGCCAGTATCCGAGACTAGTAATGAAGCCGAAGAAGAAGCACCTAGTTTTGCATTCTCCGGAACGGTAGACACTTATTTCCGTTACAATTTTAATGAATCGCAAGGATTGAAACCCGGAACTTCCTTTGCTGACCATCCAGGATTTGCTATTGGAATGGCCAATCTAATCGCTTCTTATGAAGGAGAAAAGGTTGGTTTTGTTGCCGATTTAGTTTTCGGCCCACGGGGGGCGGATGCTGTTTTTGGCTCAACGGGGTCTTCCAATATTGTGAATCAGTTGTATGCCTACATTAATCTCTCAGAAAGTTTAACCGTTACGCTTGGAAATTTCAATACTTTCTTGGGTTATGAAGTCATTTCTCCTGCCGCAAACTTCAATTACTCTACTTCGTACATGTTCTCATACGGACCTTTCTCACACACAGGAATTAAAGCGGATTGGGATCTTGGGAACGACTGGTCTTTAATGCTCGGACTCATGAATCCGACAGATGTGACCGAATCTAATCCTGTTGATCAGTATATGACAGGGATTCAATTAGGGTATAAAGGGCAATATCTAAACTACTTGGCCGGAATGGGATATAGCCAAATAGACTACACAGGAGGGTTTAATTTAAGCGATGCTTTTTATTTAGGAATCAATGCAACCTCTGCATCTGTAACCGATGATCAAGGGTTTGCTGGAGTTGCTCTCTATCCACAGTTAACTGCATCCGAGAGTTTCAGCATCGGCCTTCGTGGAGAATTTTTTAGCGAAACCGACGGTTACGGGGCTCTGGTAAACACAGGGGATGCTGATAATTTGTCTCTAACACTCACCGGGAACTATACTCAAGGGAACCTTACATTGAAGCCTGAAATCCGATTGGATAGTGCTTCTGAAGAAATTTTTGTAGGCGCAGAATCCTCGAAAAGCTTAGCTTCTTTCGTTCTAGCTGCTGTCTACGCATTTTAGTTTCTATTCTTTGTTTGCGAAAAACTCCGATCTTTATCGGAGTTTTTTTTTGCTTTTATATGAAATCCTTAATCTCCCAACTATCAATAAGCTTTCTACTCTGCTGGAATTTATCCCTTCAAGGGCAACAATCTACGGCTGCTGAAGGTCCATTTCCTCAATTAATTATTCGGGGGGTTACCCTCATTAATGGAAATGGTGCCCCACCAAGGGGCCCTGTAGATATCGTAATTGAAGAGGATAAAATTGCTGAAATTGTAAATGTAGGATATCCCGGCGTTCCTATCTCCGAAAAACGGAGACCCAAACTGAAACCCGGTGGAAAAGAAATTCAGGGGAAAGGAGCCTATGTGCTGCCGGGATTCGTGGATATGCACGGCCATATTGGCGGGCGTTTCCAAGGAGCAGAATGGCCTTATGTGTTTAATTTATGGTTGGCACATGGAATCACGACCATCCGTGAACCCAGCGGAAGAGGGCTCTCCTATGCTTTAGATTTAAAAAAACGAAGCGAAAAAAACGAAATCATTGCCCCGCGAATTGTTGCTTATACAGGTTTTGGTGAAGGCGCCAAGAATGGAATCAACACTCCTGAAGAAGCTCGGCTATGGGTCCGTGAAAATGCCAGAAAAGGAGCCGATGGCGTAAAATTTTTTGGAGCTCCTCCCGCCATCATGAAAGCCGCACTCGAGGAAAATAAAAAGTTGGGGAAGGGCTCCGCCTGTCACCATGTCCAACTAAGTGTGGCGCGTTGGAATGTTTTGCATTCGGCCCGTGCGGGGCTAACGACCATGGAACATTGGTACGGGCTTCCTGAAGCATTATTTGAAGATCAAACAGTCCAAGACTATCCCCTAGACTATAACTATAATAATGAACAACACCGCTTCGAAGCCGCGGGACAGCTTTGGGAACAGGCAGCAAAACCCTATTCCGAACACTGGAATCGGGTGATGGACGAACTCCTCGCATTAGACTTTACCATCGATCCTACCTTCAATATCTACGAGGCCAGTCGTGACCTTCATAGGGCCCGTAGAGCCGAGTGGCACGAAGACTACACCCTTCCAACTTTGTGGCGTTTTTTCCAACCCAGTAAAATTTCCCACGGATCCTATTGGCACTATTGGGGAACCGAACAAGAAATTCAATGGAAAAAAAATTATCGCTTGTGGATGACCTTTATCAACGAGTATAAAAATCGTGGTGGACGGGTCACTACGGGTTCCGATTCTGGGTTTATCTTTCAATTATATGGCTTTGCCTATATCCGAGAGCTGGAATTACTTAGAGAAGCCGGGTTCCATCCCCTAGAAGTAATTCGCGCGGCGACACTTAACGGGGCCGAAGCGCTTGGACTAGACGATTCCATTGGGACCATAGAGGTAGGTAAACAAGCCGATTTAGTTTTTATTGAAGAAAATCCGCTTATTAATCTAAAGGCCTTATACGGTACTGGGGCTATAAAGCTAACTGCCGATAATGAAGTGGTTCGAGTAGGGGGAGTCCAATACACGATTTCCAATGGAGTAATCTACGATGCTAAACAATTGCTTCGAGAAGTAAGAGCTATGGTACAAGAACAAAAAGAACTCAAGAATTTTAAACTGACCCAACCCGGGGTACAACAATAGATGAGCATCCGCAGATATACCATTTTAATCCACTGCCCCGATCAGAAAGGAATCATCGCCGGGGTAACCGAATTCATTCATCAATCCAAAGGAAATATTGAATATATCGATCAATATGTCGATCGAACCCACAACAACTTCTTTATGCGAATTGAAGTCGCATTTGACACAACCAGCTTTTTCTGGAAAGGATTTAAAGAAGAGTTTTCCTCACGGGTGGGCCGTCAGTTCAAGATGCAGTTGGAATTTTACGAGCAGGACAAAATTCCTAAAATGGCCCTCTTTATTTCCAAATACGACCATTGTTTATACGACCTTTTGGCTTTGCAACAATCGGGAAAATTAGATTGTGAGATCCCATTTATATTAAGCAATCATCCGGATTTAAAGTTTATTGCCGACCAGTTTAATATTCCTTTTAAACTGGTGCCGGTAGACCCTAAAGACAAAAGTAAAGCAGCTGAGGAACAACTTCGCCTGCTGGCAGAACAGCAAGTTGATTTTGTAGTTTTAGCCCGATATATGCAAATCATTCACCCGGACGTAATCGCTGCTTTTCCCTCCAAAATCATCAATATACACCATTCCTTCCTCCCGGCATTTCCGGGAGCTAAACCCTACCACACAGCCTATGATCGGGGCGTGAAGATTATAGGCGCAACGAGTCATTATGTTACCGAAGAGCTGGATGCGGGTCCCATCATTGAACAAGATGTCGTACGGGTTTCCCATGCACACGAAGTACAGGACTTTATCCGTTTGGGAAGAGATTTAGAGCGATTGGTCCTTGTGCGCGCTGTTGAGTTACACACCAAACGTAAAGTATTGGTTTTGAATAATAAAACTGTTGTATTTACCTAAGGGACTTTAAAAAACGATACATCCCCTGGTTAAATGCCTCGGGTTGTTCTACATTCACAACATGCCCACATTGAGGAACCACCAATAAGGAAGTCGCTTGGTGCTTGGTGACAATCTCCCGGACCGATGCCAGAAACATATAGTCTTGTTCTCCCATAATGTAAAGCGTAGGGATATTTAAAGCCTTCTGTCTAAATAGGTGAAGTTTAGGAAGAATTTCCGAGGTTAATTTATACCAACGTAAAAACTCTTTTTGGTAAAGTTTTTGAGCTTCACGAACAAAAAGCAAACGGGATTGTCGGTGGTTTTTCTTAGGCATAATGATAAAAGCAAACAGCTTGTAGATCCACATATAAGGCAAAACAGACTTGGTTAAGTTGCCCAAATGCATCAAAATTCGGGAGCGTAAATTGAGTTGAATAATAGCTCCTCCCATAATCATGGATTGCACCCGATGAGGTTGCTGCTGCGCCAACTGTCGGATGAGAATGGTTCCTAAAGAAATCCCCACAAAATGCGACTTTTTCAGTTGTAAATGATCCAACACCTCGACTATATCATTGGTGATGATCTCAAAGGTGTATTTGGCTTGAAAGGGATTTACAATTAGGGATTTGGAATTCCCATGGCCACGCAAATCAATTAATAATAAATTATAATCACGGCTGAAATAACGTATTTGCTTAAACCAAATGGAAGAACTCCCTCCTGCTCCATGGATAAAAGTGATCCACGGCTTTTCTTTGGGATTGTGTTCTGCCTGAAAAGTGGTATAATGAAGCATTATTTAAAGATATCATATTTCTCCAAGAGACGAGCCATTTGTTGCTGTAAGGCTTGTGCCTGATTCGCTGCGCCTTTCGCAAAATTTTCGGTGGCATCGGAATAGATGATTCCGCGAGAGGAATTCACCAATAAGCCACACTGAGTGTTCAGGCCGTGGGCAG
>JBMYNJ010000078.1:0-6926 GCA_049598145.1 Flavobacteriaceae bacterium
CAATCCCACCAATTATTTAGCCCTTGGAGATAGTTATACGATTGGTGAAGGAGTAAACGCCTCCGAACGTTGGCCAGTACAGTTGATGGGAGACTTAAAAGAAAGGGGTTATATGATGGATTCCCTTCAAATCATTGCCCGTACCGGCTGGACAACGGATGAGTTATTAATAGGGGCATTGGAAAGTTCTTTATTGTCTGAATACGATTTGGTGACAGTAATGATTGGCGTAAATAATCAATTCCGAGGAAGAAGTCTAGAAAACTTTAGAGATGAGTTGTCTATTCTTTTAGAAAAGAGCATTCAATACGCAGGGGGAGACCAAGAAAAAGTATTTGTTTTTTCCATTCCAGACTGGGGAGTTACCCCTTTTGCAGGAAGTCGTGATAAAGCGAAAATTGCAAGTGAGATTGACGCGTTTAATGCGGAGATAATCCGACTTACTGGGGAATTGAATTTGCGCTACATAGACGTCACTGAGATTTCTCGTAAGGCAGCACAAGACAGCACGCTTTTGGCATCGGACGGTTTGCATCCCAGTGGCTTGATGTATTCCCAATGGGTGGATAAAATGGCCCCGATTATTTTCAAAGCAATTGATGAGTGATTGGAAGCGTCGAGCTCAGCAGCTCGATGAACAAGATCCCCTTAAAGGATTTCGGGATCGTTTCTTGAATCGTACGGATGAGATTTATTTGGACGGAAATTCGCTGGGGAAACTGCCTCTTGGCGTTGCAGAAGATATTCAAGAAGCGGTACAGGATCAATGGGGACATGATCTCATACGATCTTGGAATAACTCTTGGTTGTCCAAAACAGAGCAACTGAAAGAGAAATTCGCACAACTACTCAATGCCTCATCAAAAGAAATAATTGTTGGAGAATCAACCTCGGTGCGGTTGTATCAAATCACCCAAGCCTTGGTGAATGCCAAGCGATACCCCCCGCGGGTGGTTACCGACTCGCTCAACTTCCCTACCGATGTTTACATTTTGGATTCCATAAGTCAGCAAGCCTATGGAGCACCGCTCACACAAATTGAGTACCAAAAATCAATAGAGCCCGATTTGGACCAACTCCAGGCCAAAATGCAGTCGGAGCCTGGGATTTATTGTCTTAGTTTGGTGACCTATAAAAGCGGTTATGCCTACCCTATGCTGGAGCTTAACAAATTTGCGGAAGCACATAACAGTATTATTCTATGGGATCTGAGCCATGCCGTAGGAGTATTGGATATTGATTTTAAAGCAACACAGACCAAAATTGCATTTGGCTGTACCTATAAATATTTGAATGGAGGCCCAGGCTCTCCAGCCTTTTTATATGGGGCTACCGATTTGCTAGAGCAAATTGAAAACCCAATGGCAGGGTGGTTTGGACATGCGCGTCCGTTTGATTTTGGAAACACCTTCGAACCCGCAAAAGGAATACAAAAAATGGCAATAGGAACACCCTCGATGCTCTCTTTGATAGCTTTGGAAAAAGGGCTTGATATTACCTTGGAAGCGGGCCTTAAAGCGATTCGAAAAAAAAGTGTAGCACAAACAGCCTTTCTTTGGGAGTTAGTGAATTCTCGATTGACCTCTTTCGGAGTTGAGATTGAATCACCAAAATCTTCTGATCACCGGGGGTCCCATCTATCGATTTCTCATTCGGAGGCTTGGCGGATCGCTCAGGCACTCCAAAAAGGAACCCCTGCAATTATTCCCGATTTTCGACCAGATCGTTTTATCCGCCTTGGAATTGCTCCCCTTTATACTCGTTTTCAAGACTTGCTGGTAACCGTAGATCGTTTGGAAGTTATTTTAGATAAAAAGGAATACGTTATGTTTTCCACAAAAAAGCCTCAAGTCACCTAGCATCTAACAGATTAAGTTAGCAGATTTTCCTATTTTGCGAGACTTAATTTTGACTTTATGGATTTTAGACGTATAAAAATGCGCTCCCTTCTCTTCGGAGCCCTAGCTTTCAGTACAATTGCCTGTAATACCCCTTCTTCAGGAACCAAAGACAGCATTGATCAAAAAGTTTCGGAATTACTCAGTCAAATGACCTTAGAAGAAAAAGTAGGTCAGATGGCACAAATCAATTTGACGGTGATTGCCAACGGACCTAATAAATGGGCTTCGTATGAACCGATGGCCTTAGACTCGGAAAGAGTCGCTAAAGCCATCAATCAATATCACGTAGGATCGGTATTGAACACGACCAATAACCGCGCTCGCACTCCTGAGGAGTGGAACGGGGTTATCAGTGAATTGCAAGAGTATGCTTCCAAAACACGTTTGGGAATTCCTATTGTGTATGGTTTGGATGGAATACACGGAGCGACTTACGTTGCGGGAGCAACAATGTTTCCTCAGCAAATTACGGTGGCGGCTAGTTGGAATCCCAAAAATGCCTTTGAAATGGCGCGTATCGCCGCATATGATACTAAAGCGAGTAGTGTACCATGGAATTTTTCACCCGTATTAGATTTAGGGTTGGATGCTCGATTTCCACGACAATTTGAAACCTTTGGCGAGGATCCTTATCTGGCCTCTCAGTTGGGGGAGCAAGCTATTTTAGGGTATCAAGGCGCTGAAAACGATATCAGTACACCGTATACACTTGCGGCCTGCATGAAACACTTCATGGGCTATCAAATTACGCGTACAGGAAAAGACCGTACTCCAGCCTATATTCCAGAACACCAATTGCGAGAAATTCACCTTCCTTCTTTCCAAAGAGCCATTGATGCAGGTGCCAAAACCATTATGATCAATTCTGGATTGATTAATTCATTACCAGTTCACGCTAACAAGTATCTATTGACAACTTTGCTCCAAGAGGAGCTCGGATTTAAAGGGGTCATTTTGACTGACTGGGAAGACATCAATAAGCTTCACGATCGAGATAAGGTGGCCAGCACGCGCAAAGAAGCTATCAAAATGGCAATCAACGCAGGAATAGACATGTCTATGGTTCCTTACGATTATGAAGAGTTTTGCGAAGGGTTGGTTGCCCTAGTTAAGGAAAAACAAGTTTCGGAAGCCCGAATCGATCATGCTGTGACAAAAATCCTACGTCTGAAGTATGAACTCAATCTATTTGAAAAACCGTTGAGTGATCCTGCAGACTATCCTGATTTTGGTAGCGAAAAACACGAGCAGCTAGCCTATGATGCGGCAGCGGATGGAATTACATTACTTCAAAACAACAAAAATATTTTGCCCTTAAGAAAAGGACAGAAAATTTTGGTCACAGGGCCTAATGCTAATAGCATGCGTACGTTGAACGGTGCTTGGACGTATTCATGGCAAGGCGAAAAAGCCGATTTTTTTGCAGGCAAATACAATACGATCTATGAAGCGGTTCGGAACAAATTTGGGTCTAAAAATGTTCGTTACATCCCTGGGGTTACTTATCCGATCAATGAAGACTATGATAAAGAACCGAAATACGAATACTATGATCAGAATAAAGATCGGTTTGAGCAAGCCATTCGGGCCGCACGGAATGTGGATGTTGTTCTTTTGTGCGTAGGGGAAAACACCTATACCGAAAAGCCAGGAGACTTAAACGACTTGCAGCTTCACCCGCTACAATTAGAGTTTGCACAGCGGATTATCAAATCAGGGACTCCTGTAGTTTTGGTTTTGAATGAAGGACGTCCACGTTTGATTACATCCATTGCCAATCAAGTTGATGGGATTATTCAAACCTATCTTCCAGGAAATCATGGTGGCGATGCTTTGGCAGATATTCTTTCTGGAGAAGTGAACCCTTCAGGGAAACTCCCCTATTCCTATCCTTTATTCCAAAATGCATTGACAAACTACAATTACAAGCCCTCCCAAATTCAAGACAACGCTCAAGGAGCCTATAACTATGTAGGAGTGGTTAAAAATCTTTTTGATTTTGGTCATGGATTGTCTTATACCACTTTTGAAACCTCTGAATTGAAGGTAAACGCAACACAAGTGGGCTCTTCGGATAGCTTAACCGTATCGGTTCAAGTAAAAAATACAGGAAAGGTCGCTGGGAAAGAAACAGTAATGTTATTTTCCAAAGACCATTATGCAAGTTTGAGTCCAGATATTAAGCGCTTACGCCGCTTTGAAAAAGTGAATTTGGATGCAGGAGAAACAAAAGAACTGACTTTTACCCTTCCAGTGCAGGAATTAGCATTTGTTAATGCCGATCTTGAAACAGTTGTAGAGGCTGGAACTTTTGATTTGATGATTGGTAATGAAAAGGTTGAAATCACCGTAGAATAAAACGGGCATTCGATCCATTCAAATAGACACCCCCTTGCGCAAATTTTAGTTGAACGCAAGGGGTTTTTTTTGGTTCTATAGTATCGCTATTTGCTTAGTCTTTCTTGGAATCCCGAAAGGCCTCTGGCAAGGACTCTTCCTTAACTTCAAACAAAACCTCATTTCGACGATTAAATACGGTTAGTGGGCTGTTATAGCCAAGTACTTTTAGAGGTCCTTGGGGATTAATATTGTTTGATTCCAGGATTTTTTCAAGCTGCCGGCGGTATTTTGCGGTTTTGCTAGCATTATTGTAGCCGCCAAATTCTAGAGCGACGAAAAAGCCAGCTCTGGCTTTATAAACAACGACATCGGATCCAATTGGGGAAGGCGCCTTTTCGGACAGGTATTTTCTAGGGAGTACAAATTCCATCTGAGATCGCTCTGAATTTTGTTGCATATACACAGGAGTAGTCATGGCAATTTTAGTACTAGAAGCATTGCCTTTAGCGATATAGTTAAAAAGCTTTGAAAAATTCCCATTACTAGATAGGGGTCCTTCCGTTTTAGCTTTCATCACCTCCGGATAATAGCGAACTTCGGCATCATCCAATTGACCTAAGACCCTATAATTTTGCGTTTCGTATTCTTGAGCAAATAGCCCCATGGCACAGAGTAAATAAAAAATTGTTCGCATACATTAGCAAGGTCTTTAAAATTAAGAAAATCAGAATTGAAGTCAAGGCCGAAAGGGGGTTTTTGTACTTTTGTTATGAGAAATGAAAAAACTATATTTTTTTACAGTCTATTTGTTAATGGCGGCTTGTAGTAAAACAACTCTAATTCAGCCGAGCGATGATATTGGTTCCACCATCATATCGAGAACCAATTATACCGATGGGTATGATGGAAGTATAAATATTCAATTCATTTCTTCGGACAACACAGCAAGTTTTTCCCAACATTTACTAGAAGAACGGGACACCTTGCAGATCACGTATATCACCAAAACACAGAATTTTGACAGTTTGGTATGGGTTTTTCAAGGTGCTGAACCATTGATGGAAACGGCCAATTCTTCCTATACTGTAAGCACCACGCAGTATCTTTCAGATGAGATTGAGGAGCAAACTGTCTATGGAGGGATAAAAACTACAATCCCTTACAGTATTACGATTCCTTATCGTGTTTTTGGAAAGTATGATGTATTCCATGGAGCTTCCAACAGACGTGCGGTAGAGAGTAAAGTAGAAAACGATTACGTACAAATTTCCTACAAGGATGATCGTCAAAATTGGGAAGCTTGGGATTCTCCAGGCACTGTTGGATGGAAGTCTCCTCCAGCGGGGGATGGAGATTTTTCAATCTGTTTGGAAAGTTTAGTAGCATTTTACTCAAATTCCGAAGTAGTTCGTATCAAGAAGCCTTTTACCGGTTTCGGAGGGATTCGAAAAAAATTAATTTTTGAATTCAAATACGACTTTCAAATTTTCCCCAACCAAGATAAGGGAAGTAGAAAGCTAGGGCTGGGTATGTTTCCCAGCAAAACGATTCCTACGGGTCTAACCTCGGAGGATATCCCAAATCTTTGGGAGGATGGTGATGCCGACCGAACAGAGTTCCGTCAAGTCGTTGTTGAATTGCCTCAAGTAGACTCTTTTAGCTTGGTATTCTCCAAATATTTGGGTGATATCGACGATGAAGGATTACCCATCTATCCATTTACGGTCTGCATTCGGAATTTGCGGATTGTCCCTGCCGATTAAGTAAAATGGCTTCCTCTTGTTTGGGGTTTTTCTATAGGGCTGTATTTTAGTGAAGTTTTTTGATTCTGTTACTTATGCGCGTTTTGTTTTTATTACTGATGATCGGCATGGCTTCTTGTTCTACTGAGAATCCTTTGGAGCAGATTATGCAATCTGGAAAAAAAGAAATAGCTGCAATTATCAAAAACCAAGACCAACATGCGATCCAAGTTCGCTATACACAGATTCAACGAGACAGTTTAAACAGACCGTTATTCAAGTCCTTTGAATTTGGGGTGGATGAGTCGCGGTATTTTTACCCTGCCAGTACGGCCAAACTTCCCATCGCCATTTTAAGTTTGCAACGTCTAAGAGAATTGCAAGCCGATGGGATTGCGGTTGATATTGATACCCCCTTTCGGATTAAAGACCCGCAAACAGCTGCGATTGTTGCGGCTCGTGATAGTACCCACCCTCAACAGCAACTGACCGTAAGCCATCTAATCAAAAAAATATTTTTGGTCAGTGATAACGATGCTTACAACTATTTATTTGACTTTTTGGGGCGTGACTATATCAATACGGAACTTCAGAAAAGAGGGTTTACCGAGGTGCAAATACATCATAAGTTTTTATTGGGAGCCGATAATGTGAACAGCTGGGAATATGAGTTTTTTGAAGGAAAGACCGTCCACTACAAACAAGAATCTCAACAGTCTCATTACACTCAAACCAATGAAGGGTTAGATGGTGTACTGAAGGGGAGAGGGTTTATGGAGGATGGGATTTTGGTGCAAAGGCCGATGGATTTCCAAAGGAAAAATCGCTTGTCAATACGAAGTTTGGAAGCGCTGCTTAAACGCGTGTTGTTCCCAGAAATTTATGAAGAACAAGAGCGTTTTGGGTTGCTGCTAGAAGACTATACTTTTTTACGCTATTGGAT
>JBMYNJ010000079.1:0-263 GCA_049598145.1 Flavobacteriaceae bacterium
TTATTTTTAATAATATTCGGTTCTTTTTCCCTTGGAGTAACGTCAAGGCCTCTTTTTCGAACTCCGGAGCAATCACTACTTCACAAAACAACTCGTGAATTGCTTTTGCAGTACTCGTATCAATGGGTCTGTTGGCAATCAAGACTCCGCCAAAGGCTGAAAGCGGGTCTCCTGCCAAGGCATCTGCGTAGGCTTGGGCTAGCGTGTTTCGCGTAGCTAAACCGCAGGCATTGTTGTGTTTTAAAATGGCGAAAGTAGGATCG
>JBMYNJ010000079.1:273-6864 GCA_049598145.1 Flavobacteriaceae bacterium
ATCGTGGTTCACGAATTCTTCCATGAGATTTACAGCGGCATCAATATCCAATAAGTTATTGTAAGACAACTCTTTCCCATGCAGTTGTTCCAGCATATCGTTGAGAGGACCAAAAAAAGTACCCTCCTGATGAGGATTTTCGCCGTAACGCAAACTTCGAGAACGATGATCACTTAATTTTAAATAGTTTTCTTCTCGATTAAAGTGGTTATAAATAGCTGTGTCGTAGTGTGAAGAGGTGGCAAAACCTTGTACGGCAAATTTCTGGCGCGTTTCTAAAGAAGTATGTCCACCCTCCTCTTGGAGCACCTCATGCAAATCCTGATATTGATCTCGATTGGAGACACAGAGGACCTCCTTAAAGTTTTTAGCGGCTGCTCGGATCAATGCAATTCCGCCGATATCTATTTTTTCTACAATTTCAGCTTCCGTTCCCCCTTGCGCTACTGTATCCTCGAAAGGGTAGAGATCGACAATTACCAAATCCAATTGCGGAATATCAAATTCTTGAAGGGTTTCCTGATCCGAAGCAACCTCCTGTCGATTGAGAATACCTCCGAAAATTTTGGGATGAAGCGTTTTAACACGTCCTCCCAAAATCGCAGGATAGTCTGTAATATCTTCCACTGGAATCACTGGGATATTTCTCTCCTCAATAAAACTTTGGGTTCCTCCGGTGGAATAGATATCTACTCCTAAGGCATGGAGTTGATCGACAATGGGACCTAAGCCTTCTTTGTGAAAGACTGAGATCAATGCCTTTTGGATTTGTTTTTTCATATGTTTAGTGGATTGATGTTGTTTTCGGCAATGGTATCTCCTACAAGGGCACAAATATTCTCTAATAATTGTTCATCAGCTCTGCTAAAGGGGTCTAAGGTATTGGAATCAATATCGATTTGCCCGATGTTTCGTTCGCCTAAAAAAATGGGAATTACAATTTCGGATTTTACAGAAATACTACAAGCGATGTAGTTGTCTTGGGCCGCGACATCGGGAACGACAAAATTCTGATTACTTTCAGCTACTTGTCCACAAATCCCTTTTCCAAAGGGGATAGTTGTGTGGTCGGTTGGGGTTCCAGCAAAGGCTTTCAGATGTAGGGTTTTGCTTGCTGGATTAGCGAAATAGAATCCCACCCAATCGTAGTGTTCCACCTCAGCTTTTAGGCGTTCGCAAATGATTCGTAGCCTTTCGACTAAGGGAGTTGATTGTTGAAGTAGCGCCGCTACTTCGCTGGCTAATCTATAAATATCCAAAAGGGATGGGATTTAAAATATTAAAAGTAATAAATATGCTTTTTTTGGGTAGGGAAAATCCAGTATTCTTATACAATTGTTAAGTGTTTTTTAGGTGAAAAGCTTTTTTATGATAAGATTAACAGGGTTTTATTCCATTGAATCCATTTAGTTCACTGGAAATTAGTAATTTAGGTTTATGATTAAATCCCGAAACATCTTAAGCATTTTTCTATCTCTGCTCATTTTTGCTTCAGGGACGCAATTCGGGTTTAATTTTCATTATTGCAAAGGTGAACTTGCTGAAATTTCTTGGCTGGGAAATCCCATCAGTTGTTCTGGTTCCAATCCCTATCAATGTTCGTTAGAAGAAGCTTTTGAGCTGCCTACCGTCCACCAGAAATCTTGCTGTGATAATCAGATCAAGCAGATTCAAACAGATACCCCTGGTCTAGATATTTCTTCATTTACAGGGCCCGAGTTAGTCACCTCGGGGGTTTATGGGTTTACATCGGAAAGGCCGGAAATCACCACTTCGCTCACCTACCCTGTAACTTATGAAGGCCCCCCAGATATATCTGGAGTCTCTTTATATCAACTCTACCAACAATATGTGTTTTACGGTTAAATGAAATGCTCTTTCGGAGGGGATTTCATATTTAACTAGAAACACAATTATGCGAAATTTATTTTTTCTTCTGTGGCTGATGAGTTTAGGACAACTCATAGCTCAGGAACGCCTCTCGGGTCGAATTGTCACCCGAGAATCCGGAAAAACCGAAGCACTCCCAGGTGTTAATATCTACTGGCTGGGAACCACCGAAGGCACAGTCAGTGATCGGGAGGGCAAATTTAGTCTTCCTTTACCACCAAATCTTCCTCAATTGGTAATCAGTCATATCGGCTTTAAGTCGGATACGTTGCAGGTCAACCCTTCGACTCCATTGATTCATTTCCTCAAGGTACAAGATGATGCAGCCTTGGACGAAGTCGTGGTCTCCCAACGAAAAAAAGCAGTCCAATCTTCATTTTATCAAGCCCAAGACATGATTCGGGTCAACGAAGCCGAACTGTTAAAAGCGGCTTGTTGTAATCTTTCAGAGAGTTTTGAGACCAATCCCTCGATTGATGTCAACTTTGCGGATGCCCTTTCGGGAACTAAGCAGATAAAAATGTTGGGATTAAGCAGCCCTTATATTTTGATCTCTCAAGAAAACATTCCCCATATTCGAGGAGCTTCTCAAGCCTATGGCTTGGGTTTTGTCCCCGGGACTTGGATCGAAAGTATTCAGATTGCAAAAGGAACTGGAAGTGTGGTTAATGGTTATGAAAGTATGGTCGGCCAGATCAATACGGAACTCAAAAAACCAGCAACCGACGACCGCGTTTTCTTAAACCTATTTACCTCAGCCAATGGACGAAAAGAATTAAACCTACACGCCAATACTCGACTTAACGGTCGGTGGAGTGGGGGTATTTTTGTTCATGGGAATCAACGCGATCAGCGATGGGATCGCAACCAAGATGGGTTTTTAGATGTGCCTTTAGCCAACCAAATCAATGTTTTGAATCGTTGGCAATATGCCGATACTCAAAAGGGATGGGTTGGATTCATTACCCTTCAAGGCCTTTGGGACAAAAAAGAGAGTGGTCAATTCAACTCGGCACTTACAAATCCTTGGCAAAGTCGTGTAGATACCCATAAGTGGAATGCGAATTTTAAATTGGGACACGTTTTTCCAGAGAAACCCTATCAGTCGATTGGGATTCAGGGAAACTGGAATCAACATCTTCAAAAAGGACGTTTTGCTGCTCGAGAATTTCATATCAATCACGAAAGTGTATATGCGAATCTGTTGTTTAATTCTATTTTGGGCAATACTAACCACAAGTTTAAATGGGGATTAAATTATACTTACGACCGTTTTGAAGAAACTCGTTACCTACCGGAAATCAGTCGTGTGGATCATAACATCGGAAGTTTTTTCGAATACAACTATGATTCTCAGGAAAAATTCCGAGCGGTCGCCGGTCTTCGGGTGGATCGACACAATTGGCTGGGAACCTTTGTTACTCCCCGGATGAGCTTAAGTCAACAATTTGGAGAATCTCTGGTACTGAAAGTTTCCGCGGGAAGTGGACGAAGAATTGCCACAATTTTCACGGAGCAGTTAAAACTTTTTAGTACCAATCGAAGCATTTATTTACCTGATGCCGCCGACCCTTTACGGGGCCTCAAACCCGAACGTGCCTGGAATTTTGGTCTTACAACAACTCAAAAATTTGATGTAAATACGCTCCTCACAGGGGATTGGGGATTTGAGTTCTATCGCACCGACTTTGAGCAGCAAGTCGTAGTGGATTGGGACAGCCCGGGGAGGATTGACTTTTATAATCTCGAAGGCGAATCCTATGCCAATAGTTATAAATGGTCCCTTAACTTAAATTATAACGACCGATGGGATTTTCGGGCAGCACTCAAACACTATGATGTGCAAACGACTTATTCCTCCGGTAAACGCTGGGTTCCCTTACAACCGCGTTGGCGTTATTTTGTAAACTTAGGCTATCAAAGCCCTGTCAATGCTAAGAATCGCCAGTGGCGCTGGGATTTCACCCTCCAAGGAGTAGGCAAGCAGCGTATTGTTGCAAACGGTTTGGGTCTCGGATCTAGAGATTCCGATGCTTTTGCCTTAGGAAATTCCCAGATCACACGAGTATTCTCCAAACAATTTGAAATGTATGGCGGAAGTGAAAACCTTTTTAATCACCGCCAAAAGAATCCCATTGTTGGAGCAGACAATCCCCACAGTAGTATTTTTGATGCTGCTCAGGTGTATGCTCCGATTTTTGGAAGAGGCATCTATATAGGCCTGCGATGGTCTCCTTTTAAATCTTAAATCTAAATAATTATGAAATCGATCTATTCAGTCTTAATGCTATTAATGCTCCTACCTATTGGAGTTCAAGCCCAAAGCAAGAAAACGGAAAAGTCTAGTTTTCGCGTGTATGGCAACTGTGAAATGTGTAAAATGCGTATAGAAAAAGCCGCTTTGCAAGCCAAGGGGGTCAAACGAAGCGTATGGAATATGGAAAACGACACTTTGGTCGTTTGGTTTAATCCTAAAAAAACAACCTTGGAGAGTATCCAAGAGCAAGTGGCTGCCGTTGGGCACGACACTCAGGAGAAAACCGCAGACGCTGAGGTTTATGCAAACCTTCCCATGTGTTGTTTATATGAACGACCCAAACGGGACTAAAAAAAAGAGCCGCTCATCGAGCGGCTTTTTTATTGGAGAAAAGATGTGACAGCTTACATCATTCCGGGCATGCCACCACCCATTGGGGGTCCGGCAGGGGCTGGATTTTCTTCTTTAATATCAACCAAAGCACATTCAGTTGTAAGAATCATCCCGGCAACAGAGGCTGCATTTTCAAGGGCAACACGTGTTACTTTTTTGGGATCGATGATTCCTGCTTTTAGCATATCTACATAAGTACCTTCTTTGGCATTGAAACCGAAGTTAGCATCCCCTTCCAATACTTTGGCAACTACAACAGACCCTTCGCCACCGGAGTTTTCTACGATCGTCCGTAGCGGCGTTTCAATCGCCCGATTGATGATTTGGATTCCTGTGGCTTCGTCGGCGTTAGTCGCTTTGATGTTTTCAAGAGCATTTTTGGCATTCAATAAAGCCACGCCCCCTCCAGCAACAATTCCTTCTTCCACCGCGGCACGGGTGGCATGTAAGGCATCGTCTACTCGGTCTTTCTTTTCTTTCATTTCCACCTCAGAAGGTGCTCCTACATAAAGTACAGCTACGCCACCCGAAAGTTTGGCTAAACGTTCTTGGAGCTTTTCTTTGTCATAGTCGGAAGTTGATGCTTCAATTTGTGATTTGATTTGGTTGACGCGAGCTTCAATGGCATCGGCAGCTCCAGAACCGTTCACTACAGTTGTGTTGTCTTTGTCGATAGCTACTTTCTCGGCTGTTCCCAACATTTCAATCGTGGTGTTTTCCAAGGTAAATCCACGTTCTTCAGAAATAACGGTTCCTCCCGTAAGGATTGCAATATCTTCAAGCATTGCTTTTCTGCGGTCTCCAAATCCGGGTGCTTTTACAGCAGCAATTTTAAGAGCTCCTCTTAATTTATTCACCACTAGGGTAGCCAAAGCTTCCCCATCAACATCTTCAGCAATGATTAATAGGGGCTTCCCGGTCTGAGCAACAGGCTCTAATACAGGAAGTAAATCTTTCATGGCCGAGATTTTCTTGTCGTACAAAAGAATGTATGGCGTTTCGAGGTCTGCTTCCATTTTTTCGGAGTTGGTAACAAAATAAGGAGAGAGATATCCCCGATCGAATTGCATCCCTTCCACGACATCTACATAGGTGTCGGTTCCTTTGGCTTCTTCTACAGTGATCACTCCTTCTTTTCCAACTTTTTCAAAAGCCTCGGTGATCAATCCACCGATCATTTCGTCGTTGTTGGCAGAAATGCTCGCTACTTGCTGAATCTTCTCAGAAGCATCCCCTACTTCGACCGCCTGCTCCGCCAATGCAGCAACGATAGCCTCCACAGATTTATCGATTCCTCGCTTGAGGTCTAGAGGATTTGCTCCAGCAGCTACATTTTTCAATCCTTCTTTTACGACAGATTGTGCTAAGATCGTCGCAGTAGTAGTTCCGTCTCCAGCCAAATCATTGGTTTTGGAGGCGACTTCTTTAACCATCTGAGCGCCCATATTTTCGAGGGTGTCTTCGAGTTCAATTTCTTTGGCTACTGAAACCCCATCTTTAGTGACTTGGGGAGCTCCAAAAGCTTTTCCGATGATGACATTACGTCCCTTAGGACCTAGAGTTACTTTCACTGCATCGGCTAGAGCATCAACACCGCGTTTGATCCCATCCCGTGCTTCGATATCAAAGGTTATTTGTTTTGCCATTTTGGTATGTGTTTAAATTTAGATTTTTAGTTATTGTCTAACCAGGTTTTGAAAATGTCGGCTAGGTCTGTTATGTCCTGGGCTACCTCAGCGGGTTCCTTTGCACCATATAGCCCTATATAAACGTCCTTAGCGTAACTCAGGGCAAAAGACGCGTTCTTTTCTTTAAACGAACTAGACCCGCTTATTTGAGTGCTGACGGCCTCTAGTTTGTGAACCTTACCTAGACTTCCGTACTGGTTCGTCTTGGTTATTTCGTACCCTACCTTTTCGCCTTCTTTAAATTGTAATGTGTCCAGTATACCGGCACGAACATTTACCTTTCTTGAGCCATCGGCAAAGATGTCATCGCTTTCTATTGTGTGATAAATACCAGTTGTGCTATTAGTGGTTCTTTGTGTCTTT
>JBMYNJ010000080.1:0-6763 GCA_049598145.1 Flavobacteriaceae bacterium
AAACAGCGATGCTCATGCCCTGATTCGATCATTTGTCAGACGCAAGAAGTACAAAAAATTAGTCCCTTTGGAATTTTCATCTCCAGAGAATCCATAAATTTGAACCATTCACGTATTACTTAGATTTTGAAAGCTAAAACTTCGACTCGACATCGTCTGCACGAAATCATTTATGAGGCCGATACTCCAGCGGGTAAGTTCTTCGATGTGGCCATATTAATATTTATTCTGCTGAGTGTAATTTTGGTCGCCTTGGAAAGTGTTCTTTGGATTAATGAGTCTTATGGCGATCTACTCCATCAGGCCGAATGGGTGATAACCGGTGTATTTACAGTGGAATATTTTGTACGCTTAATTGCCATTCAAAAACCATGGCGTTATGTTTTTAGCTTTTTTGGCATTATAGACCTGCTATCTACCCTACCCATGTATCTATCCCTTTTTGTGATGGGATCACAATCCTTGGTAGCCCTTCGAGCGCTTCGTTTGTTGCGGGTTTTTAGAATTTTAAAACTGACCCGTTATATTGGGGAATCGAACTTCTTATTTCGAGCCATCCGAAGCAGTTTACCCAAAATTATGGTATTTCTCTTTGGGGTTTTAATTCTATGTATCATCTTTGGCACCCTAATGTATCTGATAGAAACGGATGCCAGCGGATTTACGAGTATTCCCCGAAGTATTTATTGGTGTATCGTAACCCTGACTACCGTCGGATATGGCGATATTGCTCCAGCGACAGCCTTGGGACAATTTGTCGCTGCATTAATTATGATTATGGGATACGGCATCATTGCTGTTCCTACTGGGATCGTGACTTCAGAATTGGCTACACAAGAAGATGATATCCAGCTCAACACTCAAGGCTGCCCGAATTGTTTAAAAGAAGATCATAAAGATAACGCCATATATTGCTATAATTGCGGATGCCCTTTAAACCATGAAGAATAAAAAACTTATTTACATTGCTGGCCCCACAGCAGTAGGAAAAACACGCCTGAGTGTAGAACTCGCCAAACATTACCAAACCGATATTATTTCTTGTGATTCAAGACAATTTTACAAAGAAATGAAAATAGGTATCGCGGTTCCCACCTTAGAAGAAATGGGCGGGGTTACGCATCACTGTGTTCAACATCTTTCAATTTCGGAACCCTACTCAGTTGGCGATTTTGAAAATGAAGCGCTTTCGGTTTTAGAAGAGCTTTTTAAGGAAAAAGATTTGGTTTTTATGGTCGGAGGCTCAGGATTGTATGCCGATGCGGTGATGCACGGCTTGGATCAATTTCCTCCAATTCCAAATGAAATTCGGGAGCAAATTCAATTTTTTTACACCAGTCATGGAATAGAATCTCTCCAAGAATTGCTCCGAGAAAACGATCCCAAACATTACTCTCGAGTAGATCGGGATAATCCTAAACGATTGATGCGTGCCTTAGAAGTTTGTTTGGCTAGTGGAAAACCCTATTCTTCATTTTTAGGTCAACCCAAAGCAGAACGTCCCTTCGAGTCAAAAGTTATTATTCTTCACTGTCCACGAACAGTTTTATATGAACGTATTAATTCGCGGGTTCTTGAAATGATTGATGCTGGATTGGAAGAAGAAGTAGAGTCTTTAAAAGAATATCGGGAATTAAATGCATTAAAAACAGTTGGGTATAACGAGTTTTTTAAGTACTTCGATGGGACTCTAAGTTTAGATGAGTGTATTGCTGAAATACAAAAAAATACCAGACGATATGCCAAAAGACAAATCACTTGGTTTAAGCGTTATGATGAAGGCTTTATTTTCCCGAATAACACTCCTATCGATCAGTTTTTTGAGTACATTTAATAAGAATGATTAACTAGTGTAAGTCTCTATGTCCCCCATTTCACATAAACAAGCTTTATATAGTTTAATACTCCTTTTGCTGGTGTTCGGTGCAGGTTGTAGCTCTGATTCAAATGAATCGGAATCAGCCCAGTCATCAAACCCCAACGACTTTCTGGTGAATTACACCGCAGCGCAACAATTGAATACTCAATCAATCAATACTTTGTATTCATTGACTTGGGGAGAAAATTCGACCGCTAGGCTTCAGGACATTCAATTATACAAAATCGAATATTCTACTACTACTTTTAATCAAGAACCGATTACCGCCTCCGGATTAGTACTCTTGCCGACTAATAGAAATCAAAGTTTGGGGGTCGTCTCTTTGCAGCACGGGACTTTACTGAACGATTTTCAGGCACCGTCCACCGCCAATATTCTGAATAGTGAGACCGCTATTGGAGCTGTTTTAGCAGGTCATGGCTTTGCCGTGGTTATGCCCGATTATTTGGGGTATCAAAGCTCCAACCAAATTTCACATCCCTATGAAGAGCAATCTACACTGGCGCAAAGTACCTATGATATGCTTCAAGCCAGTTATGAGCTATTTAACGAAATAGAAGTTCAGCTCAACAACAAACTCTTTTTGGCAGGCTATTCGGAGGGAGGATACGCGACTATGGCTTTACATCGCAAGATAGAAAGTGAAGACCGTTGGGATGTCACCCATAGCTACCCAGCTGCAGGCGCGTATAACAAAACTGCTTTCAGCAGAGCAGTCTTGGAGCAAGATCAGGAACTGCCTTATATGCTTTCCTACCTATGGGTGTTATATACTTATAACACCCTTTATCCGACATTGAACCGCCCTTGGAACACCATTGTACAAGATTCCTATGCAGAGCTTATGGAAGGATTTAATCCCTTACAAGCATCATTCGACACATTGGCAGAAATACCACAAAATCCTCAAGAATTATTTCGACCAGAATTCATTCAAGGGATTTTGTCCGGAACAGACTCAGCTTTTTTAGAGGTTTTAGATCAAAACGACAATTTCGATTGGGCTTCCGAAGCACCCATTACACTTTTTCATGGGACAGCAGATGATTATGTATTGCCCTTAAACTCTCAAACGGCCTATGATGCCCTTTCTCAATATAATGCTGAGGTGAATTACATTGCCCTAAACCAAATGGACCATTCTAGTGCTGTACTGCCCTATCTAGAACAAGTACTTACAAAATTACTTTTGGAGCTCAATTAGCGCCTTTTGAATATGGTCGAAAATGCGTTCTTCCATATGATCGGTCGAGGCTTTATTGAAGGGCTTCCCTAGGATATTTTCATACAATTCGATATAGCGTTCAGACACACTTTCTATATAAGAATCGCTCATATAGGGCAATTGCTGGCCGTCTAATCCTTGAAATCCATTCGAAATTAACCATTGACGAACGAATTCCTTCGACAATTGCTTTTGGGATTCGCCTTTTTGTTGACGTTCTTCATACCCTTGGGCATAGAAATATCGAGAGGAATCTGGGGTATGAATTTCATCAATTAAAACAATAGTGCCGTCCGCTTTTTTTCCAAATTCGTATTTGGTATCGACTAAAATCAACCCTCGAGTTTTGGCTAAAGCGGTACCGCGTTCAAAAAGGGCGCGGGTATATTTTTCTAACTTCAAATAATCCGTTTCAGAAACAATCCCTTGACGAATAATCTCTTCTCGAGAGATATCTTCGTCATGCCCCTCGTCTGCTTTGGTAGCTGGAGTGATGATCGGTTCAGGAAAGGGGTCATTTTCTCTCATCCCTTCAGGCATAGAAACTCCACAGATAGTTCTTTTTCCAGCACGATATTCTCTTGCGGCATGGCCAGAAATATACCCCCGTATCACCATCTCAACTTTAAAGGGCTCACAAGCATACCCTATAGCGACATTGGGATCGGGAATATCAATGAGCCAATTGGGAACAATATCCTGAGTTTGAGCCATCATTTCGGTAGCAATTTGGTTTAAAATTTGGCCTTTGTAAGGAATCCCCTTAGGCATGACCACATCGAAGGCAGACAGCCGATCGGTAGCAATCATTACCAAAAGGTCGTTTTCCAAGCGGAAAACTTCCCTTACTTTACCCGTGTACTTCGATTGTTGACCGGGAAGTTGAAAATTAGTTCCTAATAAGGCAGGCATACACAAATTTAGTTTTGATGTTCGATGTTTTTGTAAGCATCAATCACTTTTTTAACCAGTGGATGTCGGATTACATCTTTATCGTCCAAATATACAATAGCGATGCCTTGGGTCTCTTTTAAAATCAGTAAAGCTTCCTTGAGACCGGAAATAACCCTTCGGGGTAGGTCGATCTGACCGGGGTCTCCAGTCAGCATAAATTTAGCCGAACGACCCATACGGGTTAAAAACATTTTCATTTGGGCATGAGTAGTATTTTGTGCTTCGTCCAAAATAACAAAAGCATTATCTAATGTACGTCCGCGCATAAACGCTAAGGGAGCAATTTGTATAGTACCTTTTTCGATATGCGACATCAGTTTTTCATGGGGAATCATATCGCGTAGTGCATCATAGAGTGGCTGCATATAGGGGTCTAACTTTTCTTTTAAATCTCCGGGTAAAAAACCTAAATTTTCTCCTGCTTCAACTGCTGGGCGTGTCAGGATAATTCGCTTGACCTGTTTTTCTTTCAGGGCCTTAACTGCAAGAGCTACGCCTGTGTAGGTTTTTCCAGTTCCTGCCGGTCCAATGGCAAAAATCATATCATTTTTTAGGGTGGCTTTCACTAATTTTTGCTGATTAAAAGTCTGCGCTTTGATGATTTTTCCACCCACTCCGTGCAGAATAAAGGACTCCGAATCGGCATTGGGTTCATAGTCCCGACTTTCATCAGCCATAATCACCCGATCGATCACTTCAGTAGTAAGGGTATTGAACTTACCAAAATGGGCCATCAGCATTTGCATACGCTTATCGAATTCTTCTAAAATAGAGGATTCCCCATATGCTTTTAGCGTGCTGCCTCGAGCCACAATTTTAATTTTGGGAAAATAGGATCGAATCTGTTCGATATGAGCATTTTGTTGCCCAAAGAACTCTTGGGGGTTGACCTCAGTCAGGTCAATTTTTAATTCATTCAAATGACAGTCAATTAAAAAGGATTATTTTTGATTTACATAATGACTTTACACCTTAAAAATATGGATTTTTTTGGTCTAATGCATTAAAAATTCCTACATGCCCATTGTCACTTTGACAACCGATTTTGGAGATAAAGATTACTTTGCTGCAGTGGCTCGAGCGGAGCTTCTATCGGAATCGACTGCTATTCAGGTGATCGATATTTCTCATAAAATTAGCCCTTATAACCTTACCGAGGCAGCTTATGTTCTAAAAAATGCTTACCGATCTTTTCCCAAAGGGAGTATTCATATCGTTGGAGTGGATTCGGAGTTAACCCCAGAAAACGAACATATTGCTATAGCTCTTGACGACCACTATTTTATTGGGGCAAACAATGGAATTCTCTCCATGATTCAGCCTGAACTTCAAGCCGATAAAATAGTTGAAATTAATATCCATCAACAACTCAACAGTTCGTTCCCGGTCCTGGATGTTTTTGTGAAAGTAGCAGGTCATCTGGCTCGAAAAGGCACCTTAGAGATCGTTGGAAAAACGATTCCTAAAATCAAGCAACTGACCGATATTAATCCAGTAGTTAACCCTTCGGAATCACAAATGGTTGGAAGTGTGATTTATATCGATAACTATGGAAATGTGGTCACTAATATCACCGAAAAAATGTTTCACCAAGTCGGTAAAACAAGGGCTTTTACCATTTATGCCCGTACGGTAAAATTCAGAAAAATTTACCAATCCTACAGCGAAGCAATCAATTTTGAAATTCCCAAAGAAAAAAGAGAAGAAGAAGGAAAAAAGTTAGCTTTGTTTAATGATGCCGGACATTTAGAATTGGCCATCTACAAAAGTAATCCTCAAACTGTGGGTGGAGCCAGCAGCTTATTTGGACTGGGGTATCGAGACCCTGTTACCGTAGAATTTGAATAATCTATGAAAACTATCGCAACTTCCTTTATTGCTCAATTTTTTAGTCATCTTTCTACCGTACTCTTATTGGTGATTTTCACCTTAATTCAGGTGGGTGTTTTGTTTATTTTTCCAACCGATTACAATATCCTTCAGGGGGATTTTGCCGATCTCGATCTCTATTTTACAAGTGCTCCAATCATACTTATATTTTTAGTACCTGCCATCGGGATGGGGAGTTTTGCACAAGAAATTCAGACGGGTACTTTGGAGCTTCTATTGACCAAACCTTTGAATCGATCCGAGTTGATTTGGGGAAAATTTTTGGGAGTTTTTGGAACAATTGTCATTGGGTTGATTCCTGTACTCTTATATGCTGCTGCTATTTCTTCGTTGAGTGACAGCCTTTGGGGTTTCGATTGGGGACAAATTGGATCGGCTATTATCGGGCTTTTATTTTTAACGGCAACATTTAGTGCGGTAGTTATCTGGGCATCTCTTATGACATCAAGACAAGTAGTCGCTTTATTGTTAAGCGTGAGTATCAACCTGCTGTTATGGGTGGGGGGTGAACTCTTCAGCTTGTTGATGGTCTTTAATCGCCTGAGCGATTTCTTTTTAGAACTTAGTTTAAGATATCATTTTTCTCAAATGGCCAAAGGCCTTTTTGGGTGGTCATCTCTGGGTTATTTTGTATTTGTAGGACTTGCATTTTTATTTGCAGCTCGTCTTAAACTTGATAGAATCCGCTAAGCATATGTCTTCTATAAAGCATCTTTCTTGGAAAATAAGTTTACTGCTTGTCGGCTTGCTCTTTTGGGGATTAAATCCCTATACAGAACCCATAGATTTCACACAGGATCAAAGATATACCTTGG
>JBMYNJ010000081.1:0-6403 GCA_049598145.1 Flavobacteriaceae bacterium
GAGCGAGCTATCAAAAAAGCTTCCGATAAAAATACCGAAAACTACAAAGAAGTACTTTTTGAAGGCTATGCTCCCTATGGAATTGCCGTACTGGTGGAAACCGCAACCGACAACAACAATCGAACCGTTGCTAATGTGCGTAGCTATTTCAACAAAGCCAATGGAAATTTAGGAACTGCAGGGTCTGTGGAATTTATGTTCGACCGCACTTGCAACTTCCGAATTAACCCTGAAGGCTTAGACGTGGAAGAAATCGAATTGGAATATATCGATCACGGTGTTGAAGAAGTTTTTTCGGACGATGATGGCATACTGCTTTATGCTCCTTTCGAACAATTTGGAACCGTACAAAAAGCCTTGGAAAGTGAGGGGATCGAGATTCTATCCTCAGGCTTTGAACGGATTCCCCAAGTATTGAAACAACTGAATCCTGATCAAGAACAAGAAGTGTTAAACCTCGTGGAAAAAATAGAAGAGGACGACGACGTCCAGCAGGTCTATCACAACCTTGAAATTCAGACGGAAGACTGATTCCAGAGTTTTTGCGCCCATACTAAATCTTCAGGAGTATCGATTCCAACCGTTGGTTTATCGGTCACCACCATCCGAATTTTTTTACCGTATTCCAGATGTCGAATACACTCAATCTGTTCGGCTGCTTCCAAAGGTGTTTGAGGATGTTCAGCAAAATCCAAAAGGGTTTGTTTACGGTAGGCATAAATTCCAATGTGGCGATAATGGGTGGTGGGAACTTTTGGGTTTCGAACATACGGTAGGGGTGTGCGGGAAAAATAAAGGGCATTACTGGCCCGATCCACAATCACTTTCACCACATTAGGGTTGTGTATTTCATCTTCATTTTTAAGAGGAATCATCAAAGAAGCCATATCGATAGATTGCTGCTGATCTTTTTGAAAAACATCGATTAAGGCCGCTAAACTCTCCCGCTGAATAAAAGGTTCATCGCCTTGTACATTAATAATTAAATCCACATCCATCTCGGCGACCACCTCAGCTATTCGATCGCTTCCACAAGAGTGTTCTTGTTGACTTCTGAAAACCATTGCCCCCGCAGCCTCTACTGTTTTGGCGATTTCTTCTGAATCGGTGGCCACCCAAACTTCGTCAAACAATTCTGTTCGTTTCGCCGCCCGGAGGGTTTGCACAACGACAGGGGCATCTCCTAATTCTTGCAAGAGTTTTCTAGGAAACCGACTGGCTTCCAAACGTGCGGGTATTACTGCGATAATTTTCATTCAGTACAATTTCTATCACAAATATGAGAATTCTATTGATGAATATACTGGGAAGATTGAAGGGTTTTTACTTCGGTGCTACTGAAAATACTCGGGACCAAACCCAATCAGGTAGACTTTTTTCTGAGCACGCGTCAGGGCCGTATAAAGCCATCTGAAATAAGATAAATCAGGTCCTTCAGGTAAATAAGGTTGCTCAATAAACACCTGATTCCACTGCCCTCCCTGAGCCTTATGACAGGTAATGGTGTAACTGTATTTCACTTGGAGCGCATTGTAATAGGGATTAGCCTTAACCTCCAATAACTGCTTATACTTACTAGAAAAATGGGCATAATCCTCTAATACATTAGAGTAGAGGGATTGATTTTCCTCTTGGGTTAATGCCGGGGATTCCGAACTTAAAGTGTCCAATAATAAAACGGTTTCAAAAGCGGGTTCACCGGGATAGTCAATCATTTGAACAGTGACCCGAGCAAACTGGAAGTCATAGATTTCTTTGTACTCGTGAATTTGTTGAATTTGGATAACATCTCCATTGGCAATAAATCCCGGAGCCGATTCGGGTGCCAACCAGAAATAGTTGTTCCGGACTACCATCAGCTGATCTCCTACTGCCAGTTGAGATTCTAAAAATAAAATTCGTTGACGAATATTTGCATTGTAAAGATTGGCGCGTTTGTTGGAGCGAACCACCACAACGGCTTCGTCTAAGCTGGAATGTAAAGCTGTATCCAATAATTCCAAGAGCTCGTTTCCGTCCTGAATTCGAATGATGTCCAAAAATCCATCCAAATGAAATTGAAATGAATCGTAAAACTGAGATTGGATCCGTTCCCGTATATGAGTGGCGTTGACCAAAATTCCGGAGGCTTGCTGTTGTCGTACAACTTCCACCAGTTCCATTCCTGCCGGGGTTTCCCCACTGAGTAAACGCACTTCGTTGGCATCTAAAGCAGGACTAATTTCCAAAAAAACCGGAGGTAACTGAGCCGGGTCTCCAACCAGCAAGAGCTTGCAGTTTTCTCCCGCATGAACATAAGACCATAAATCGTGCAATAAAGATCCATTTTCAAATAACTTGACTTGCTTTCGGTCGTCTCCAATCATGGAGGCCTCGTCAACAATAAACAAGGTCTTTTTAAACTTATTTGTCTTCAACCGAAACTGCATCCCCCCCACTTTATTTTTCTTAGGAAAATAAATATGTTTATGAATGGTATACGCTTTTTTTTGGGTGTGTGCCGATAAAACCTTTGCAGCCCTCCCAGTGGGTGCCATCAGCACAGACCGCATTTGCAACTGCCTTAAATAGCGAACCAAAAAACCCATAAGTGTTGTTTTTCCTGTCCCGGCATACCCCTTTAGTATAAATACAGAAGCAGAAGATTCTTTAAGAAAACGATCCATTGCCAGAAACCACTGTTCTTGTGAAGGGGTAGGATCAAAAGGAAAGAGGTCGCGGAAATTGCTTGCAGTAGGCATTGGATGTTTTCTTTTCAGGAGAAATTATGGACAGTAGGAGCTGCCTTTAAAAAAAATTGTAGATTTGCTACACATGTAAAAAAAACTAGCCCAATGAAAATTGTCGTACAGGCCGTTCTCTGGATTCTATCCTTATTTTTCTCATATCAAATATACAATTCTGTAAGTGGACCTATTCGTTTTAACAAAACAAAAAATGAACGATATGCATTGGTGATCAACCGAATGAAAGACATCCGTAAAGCTCAAATTGCCCATAAAGATGTTAAAGGGGTTTATGCCAATAATTTCGACAGCCTTGTGAAGTTTGTAGATGAGGGAATTTTCACTTTGATTGAAAAGCGAGATTCTTCCTACATGGAATACGATAAAACCTACAGAATTGATATGCTCCGTGAAGTAATTGTGATCGATACTTTAGGCTTCGCTTCTGTTAAGGATTCTCTCTTTGGAGAAAGCACCGCTTACCAGAAAATGATGCAAGTTCCAATCGAAGGGGTTGAAACAAATTTCGAATTAAAATCACAAGTAATCGATAAAAACGGATATAAAGTTCCTGTTTTCGAAGTGCGTGTAACGAAAAATGTGGTTTTATTCGATCAGGATAAAGACCTGCTGAAACAGGAAAACGAATTAATTTCTGTAGACGGGGTAAATGGCGATGCCATTATTTTAGGTTCCCTTTCGGAAGTAAGTACCAACGGAAATTGGCCGACAATCTTCGATGCCCAATAATTCGGAAAAACATACAAATTCCTTGATTATCCATCTTTTTGAAGATGGATTTTCTTTTTGTAGCCCCAACCAAACCCAATTTTTTTCTTCGGAAGCGTTTACTTTGAGTTCGACAGAAAGTTGGGAAGACGCCTGGCAACAATTTGGGGCTCCTAATCCTGATTCGGTGGAATTGATCTTATGCAATTCTTCTGCGGTTTCAATCCCAAAAGCTCATTTTGACCCCGACTGCTTGGATCAGTATTTAAACACCTCAGTTGAAAAGCCTCTTGGAGGTATTCCGACCTTTGACGATGCCCATAAAACCAACCAAATCAGTGTTTTTTATATCGAAAGTGCCGTACTTAGTCCAATCAAAAAATTGTTCCCCAACTTAGAGGCCCGGCATCTCAATTCGCGACTATTGGAAATCATTGAACCTTTATCACTAGCCAAAGTGCGGAAACAACTCTATGTCCATCTTCGAAACGGATGGGTGGAACTAATTCTTTGCCACGGTGCTTTACTCTGGCTAATTAATCGATTTCCCCAAACCAGCGCAGAGCGTTTTCTCTATTATCTGTTTTATGTAGTAGAACAGTTTGAACTGCAACCCGACCAATTCGAAATTATCTTTTTAGGTCGTTTTACCGCTTTTGAAGCTTATTATGAAGGAGCTTTGGACTATCATCAGGCGGTCGATTGGGTAGCTGTAGATCATCAGCTTTATGGGATGGAAACCCACCCCGCCCCCTTTTTAGCAGATAAAGTCCAATGATGCGGATCATCTCAGGAACCCACAAAGGGAGAAGAATTGTAGCTCCAAAAAACTTACCCACCCGCCCAACGACAGACCGAGCCAAAGAAGCACTATTCAACATCCTTATGCATCAATGGGATTTTGAAGGCCTGCAGGTGCTGGATCTTTTCTCAGGCACAGGCAACATCAGCTATGAGTTTTGTTCTCGCGGAGTTGACCAAGTGGTAGCGGTAGACCAACACCGAGCCTGTACCCGATTTATGCAACAAACAGCTGAGACATTTGATTTTCCGATGGCAATCGTTCAAAGCGATGTGTTTCAATTTTTAAACAGCAATCGGCAAAGTTTTGATTTAATCTTTGCCGATCCCCCTTACAACTTTACAACAACTCAATACAATTCACTTTTAAGTGAAGTTTTAAATTCATCTGTCCTAAAAGACCAGGGAACCTTTATTTTGGAACATGATCCTCAATGGAATTGGGAAGAACATCCCAACTGGACCGATACTCGAGTTTATGGAAGTAATCAAATGAGTTTTTTTGAAAAAAAAGCAGGCCGATAAGCCGGATTCTGTCGTGTCTTATCATTTATCTGGATGCTTTATTGCTAAAACATTCTAGCCGCCTACCCGTTTGCATCGGACGAGCCGCCCTCAAACACAAAACTACTTGGCGTTGCACCCCATAGAGTTTACCGATTTCACTACAGCCGAACTGTACTTGCTTTCTGTTGCACTAGTCCGCTTGGATGAATCCAAGGACGGGTGTTACCCGCTATGGCGCTCTGTGGTGTCCGGACTTTCCTCTCTTTTAAACCAAGTTAAAGGAGCGATAAGATGGCCTGCTGTTGCAAAAGTACATTTTTGTTAATAATTTTTATGCCTAAGAAGAATCACACGAAGGATCAATATCGGGCAATGTGTATATTTGAAAGACTATAGTTCCCTATGGATAAGTTCGTTGTTTCTGCCTTAAAATATCGCCCGCAGCAGTTTTCGGAAGTGATCGGCCAACAGGCCATAACACAAACCCTACTCCAAGCTATTGAGAGTGAACAACTCCCCCAAGCACTATTATTTTGTGGGCCTCGAGGAGTTGGGAAAACCTCATGTGCTCGCATTTTAGCCCAAACGATTAATGCCACTCAGGAAACCCAAGGCAATGAAGATTTTGCCTTTAATATTTTCGAATTGGATGCAGCCTCCAACAACACTGTGGAAGATATTCGATCCCTAAACGAACAGGTGAGAATACCCCCACAAGTAGGTTCGCATAAAATCTACATCATCGATGAGGTGCATATGCTCAGTTTAGCAGCCTTCAATGCCTTTCTAAAAACCTTAGAAGAGCCCCCTGCTCATGTGATCTTTATTTTGGCAACCACTGAAAAACAAAAACTTATTCCTACCATTCTTTCCCGATGCCAGATCTTTGATTTTAAGCGGGTCGAAATACCAGAAATCAAACAACATTTGGCTTACGTCGCTCAGCAACAAGGAATTACTTTCGAAGACGAAGCCCTACAAATCATTGCTCAAAAAGCAGACGGTGCTATGCGTGACGCTCTTTCTATTTTTGATCGAATGGCGAATTTTTGTCGCAACAATCTCACCACCGAAGCCGTTGCAACCAACTTAAATATGTTGGACCCTGCCAAATATTTTGAGCTCTCTCAACTCTTAGTCCAACAGCAGATTGCAGAACTACTGATGGCTTACGATGAAATTCTAAAAAAAGGCTTCGACGGGGCTCAATTTCTCAACGGACTTGGAGGCCATTTCCGTCTGCTCTATATGGCAAAAAACCCCGCAACACACCGTTTATTGGAAGTGGGGGAAGAATTAAA
Organism: Flavobacteriaceae bacterium; assembly: GCA_049598145.1. Lineage (GTDB taxonomy): Bacteria > Bacteroidota > Bacteroidia > Flavobacteriales > Flavobacteriaceae > WTJH01. The sequence goes on from JBMYNJ010000081.1 coordinate 6,065, forward strand.
ACTCTTAGCAGGTGAACGGGCTCAAGGGTTTGATTTGGAGCAACTGGTCACCGGGCTGGAAATCATTACAGAAGCTGAACTGAATTTTGCTAAAAGCAAGCACAAACGCCTTACGGTAGAACTTTGCCTAATGCAACTCGCCTCCCTCACTTCTGAGGGAGCAAAAAAAAAATAAGCTCCTTCCGGCAGCTCTGGTCCGGAAACAATTGAAGGCTCAGGAAGCTAAATTTTCCCCTACGGATTCCCTAAAAGTTGAAATCGAAGTTGCTTCTGCTCCAGAAGTTGTTTCCCCTAGTGAAGAAGCCAAAATCAAAAAAAATCAAATAGTTGAACCGATTG
>JBMYNJ010000082.1:0-6377 GCA_049598145.1 Flavobacteriaceae bacterium
CGTTAACTCCCTCATTTTTAGGGTGGAAGATCGGTCTCGAACCGACGACCTCCTGAACCACAATCAGGCGCTCTAACCAACTGAGCTACAACCACCGTTTGAGCGGCAAATTTAAAAAATTTTATACGGGCACAAAAGTTAAATTAAGGAATCAAAGTCTGAAACCCCGATTAAACGATCCACGGTAAAGCCTTCACCAGCCTCAACACCCAATAAACGTCCAAAATTTCGAGCCCTGTAGCGAACACTATCTAAAAAATTACGACTGCTAATTGGTGTTTCAGGAGCGTTGTTTGTTGGATCAAAAAACTGAGATTTATAGGCCTCAACCGCTCCCATTTTTGCTTCTAAAAATCCACTGATATCCAAGACAATATCTGGCTGAATGTCTTCCCATTGGATATAATGTAACAACAATCGGGGGCGCCAAGGTTCTTGAGGGTTTCCATAAAGATCAAGGGTCTCTATTTTGGCTAAGCCACTTAAAAAAGCGGCTTCCTTCACCAGTTGACTTCCGCGTCCGTGGTCGATATGTCGGTCATGAATCGCATTACACAATACGATTTCAGGTTTGTAGGTTCGGATTTTCTGGATAAGTGCTTTTTGATGGGTTTCGTCATTCACAAAAAAACCATCTCTAAATTGCAGGTTTTCTCGGAAGTAAACACCCAAGAGCTGAGCCGCTTTTTGGGCCTCTTTCTCCCTAATTTTAACAGTCCCGCGAGTGCCCAACTCTCCAGCAGTAAGATCAATTATTCCAACTCTTTTGCCTTTTGCTATAACTTTAGCTAAACTCCCTCCACACCCTAATTCTACATCGTCCGGATGGGCACCCAAGGCTAAAATGTCTACTGTACTCATCTGTTTAAAGCCTGATTTAAATCCTGTTGCAGGTCTTCTACCGTCTCGATCCCTACAGAAAAACGAATCAAACGATCCGAAATTCCTTGAGACTGGCGTTCCTCTGGAGTGAGCAAGGCATGGGATGCCAGAGGGGGACTAATCACTGTACTTTCTACTCCTGCCAAACTCATGGAGGGTTTAATTAGGTGTAATCGTTGACAAAATTCTAAAGCGTCCATAGTTTTAAGATCAAACGAGAGCATGGCTCCAAAACCCTGCATTTGTTTTTGGGCAAGAAGGTGTCCAGGGTGCGATCCCAGACCAGGATAATACACACGGGCAACTTCGGCTTGCTGATCTAAAAATTGGGCTAATGTCAAAGCGTTTTGTGTTTGAGCATCTACCCGTAGTTTTAGGGTCTTTAGACTGCGTTCCAGTAACCAAACGGTCTGGTCGCTTAGATTTCCTCCTAAATTCTTTGCCAATCCATAAATGGGCGCCATCAAGTCCTGACGCGACACGACGGCTCCAGCACTAATGTCGCTATGTCCACCCAAATACTTAGTTGCACTATGCACCACAACATCGATCCCTAAGGCCAATGGATTTTGGTTGACCGGACTGGCAAAAGTATTATCGATCATCGTCCACAATTGATGATCTTTTGCCATGACGCTGAGGGATTTTAAATCGATAATATGCAATAAGGGGTTACTGGGAGTTTCCACATATATCCCACGTGTATTGGGTTGAATTGCCGCTTCAAAATCTTTTATTTTATGCCCAGAAGTAAAGGAAAACTCAATTCCATACTTGGGAAAACATTCCTTGATAAAGTTTCGTGTACCCCCATACAGGTCGTCCTGAAACACTACATGATCGCCTTTTTGGAGGTGCCCTAAAAGCGCCGTGCTAATCGCTGCCATCCCGGAACTAAAGATCAAACCGGTTTCTCCCCTTTCCAAGGCCGCAATCTTTCGGGCCAATCCTTGTTGATTAGGCGTGTTGAAATACCTTGGATAGCGGTTTTCCTCCACTCCATCAAAAGGATAAGACGTACTGGTATACAGTGGAGAGCCTACCCCTCCGAATTGTTCGTCATCAAGGGTTCCTGTGTGCACACAATGGGTCGAAAAGCCTTTATTTTTCTTCACTTTATCCTTCTATCCATTCAATAATTTCCGGGGCGTTAGGTTCAGTTCTCGGTTCAATCACTTGATCCAATTGTCCATCGGAGCCAATCAGATATTTTTGAAAATTCCAACGCACCTTGGAATCCATAACTCCATTGCGTGTTTTGGCGGTTAAAAAGGCATATATAGGGTGCTGATTTCGCCCTTTGACAGATATTTTAGACATCATTGGGAAAGTTACGCCATAGTTCTTCTGACAAAAAGCAGAAATTTCCGTGTCAGAGTTCGGTTCTTGCCACATAAAATTATTAGCTGGAAATCCGATGATCACAAAGTCTTGATCTTTATAAGTTTCATAAACTCGCTGTAATTTTTCATACTGATGCGTATATCCACATTTAGAAGCGGTATTCACAATCATCACTTTCTTCCCTTTTAAATCTTTAAAATCGAAGATTTCGCCTTCAATATCCTTAACCTGAAATTGATAAATAGTTTTATTTGTAAAATTTTCCTTTTGTCCACATGCAAGTGTGCAAAAACAAACCAGCAAGAGAAATTTAAATTGATACATAGCAAATGTTTTAACCGCTAAATTAAATGATTTCAGCGGATAAACCTGCATCTAGTAGTGCTGTACAACGAGGCTCTAAGTCTTCGTAAGTTCCCGACTTCACAGAACATTGCCCACTGAAATGTACAATATATGCACATTGTTCCGCTTGTTCATAGGTATGATCACACACTTTCACCAGAGTTTCAATCACATGATCGAAGGTGTTAACATCGTCGTTGTAAAGGATAAGTTCGTGCTCTCGCTCGGGCACCACTTTTAAATCAACAATTTCTTCGGGCTGGGGTGTCGTCAGGGGATTAGGCACATTCGAGCATGGCTGCCATCCATTCGTCTTTTTGTTCATGAGCCTTAATTATAAATCCATAGGCCAAAAGCCATTGCTGCATTTCTACCCAGTCGGATTGTAAGAACCCGCTGATAAAAATTTTTCCTTGGGGAAGCAAATGAAGTTTCAATTGGGGTAAATCGATTTGCAGTACATTTCTATTGATATTAGCTAAAATCCAGTGGAATGTCCCAGAAACTACTTGAATATCCCCTTGTTTGAGCTGAACATTTGCACAATCATTATTTTGGGCATTTTCAATAGAATTTTCCACACACCAGGCATCAATATCAATTCCTTCAATGGTTTTTGCTCCCATTTTTGAAGCCAATATTCCTAAAACTCCGGTGCCACATCCCATATCTAACACTTTTTCGGGAGCCTGTTCTTCTGCCAACATCAACTGAATCATCAACTGTGTTGTTTGATGGTGGCCCGTACCAAAACTCATCTTAGGGGTAATCACCAATTCATAAGGAAAATCTTGAGGCGGATGAAATCCGGCACGAACCAAACATTGATCCCCCACCACAATGGGCTCAAAATTTTGTTCCCAGGTTTCATTCCAATTGTGCTTGGGATGCTGTTTGGTCGTAAAAGTAACTGCTACTTCAGGATGATCCTTTAAAGGGTAAGATTCCAAAAAATTAGGATCGAATAAATCGTTTGGCATAAAAGCCCTGAGTCCCTGTTCAGTAAGCTCAAAGCTCTCGAAAGGCAAATCATGTAAATGTGCCAAAAGAATTTCAGCCCATGGCTCCGTTGGAGTTACCGAAAAATTGCATTCGATATAATCCATTTTTAAAAGGCATTGGCAATCGCCAAAAAGTCGTCTGCTTTTAAACTAGCACCTCCCACAAGACCACCATCGACATCCGCTTGTTGAAAAATTTCAGCAGCATTGGCAGGTTTAACGGACCCTCCGTAGAGAATGGACGTTTGATCTGCAACAGCATCTCCTAGCTTTTCTCGAATCAATCCACGAATAAATGCATGCATTTCTTGTGCTTGTTCAGGACTGGCCGTCTCTCCGGTACCGATAGCCCAAACGGGTTCATAAGCTAAGACCATTTTAGACCAATCGGCTTGGGAACGATTTAGCACCACCTCCAGTTGATGAGCAACTACTTCGGTTTGCTGGTTTTGCTTGCGTTCGGCTAATAGCTCTCCAAAACAGAAAATAATTTCCAAACCCGCATCTAACGCTGCCGCAACTTTTTGTGCTAGAATAGTATTGTCTTCTCCAAATTGTTCACGGCGCTCGGAATGCCCTAAAATAACTGTTTTGATCCCTATAGAATCAAGCATTTCTACCGAAACTTCACCTGTAAAAGCTCCAGAAGCAGCCTGATGAACGTTTTGAGCCATCACTTCTATAGCGGTGTCGGCCAAAATTCTTTGGGATTGTTCCAATTGTACAAAAGAAGGACCTACAATCATTCGAACAGAATCGGGATAGCTCCCGGAAGAGAGGTCTTCTAAAAGCTGGGCACCGGCACTGTGGTTTAAATTCATTTTCCAGTTGCCTGCAACAATATTCTTTCTCATTAGTTAATTATAAATGGTTTCTCACACGTGGATCGAGATACACATAGACCCAATCCACACAAAAATTAATCAGCGTAAATATAAATGCAATCGTAATAACCGACCCCATAATCACAGGAATATCTAAACCGTTTAGAGCGGCTACAATTTCACGACCTAAACCTTTCCATCCGAAGATATATTCCACAAAAACAGCCCCGGCTAATAAAGAAGCAAACCAACCCGAAACAGCAGTTACTACAGGGGTTAAAGCATTTTTGAGGGCGTGTTTCAACAAAATCTGAACATCACTCAAGCCCTTGGAGCGTGCCGTGCGGATATAATCCTCCTGCCAAACTTCGATCAAACTGCTCCGCACCAATTGAGTTACCAAGGCTAAAGGACGAATCCCCAAGACAATTGCGGGTAAAATTAGATTGCGCCAACGAATGGTATAGGCTTCCCCAAAATCGTCTAAATGATAGAGGCTCCCCGTCATGCTTAAGCCCGTGTAATCCTTTAACACATAACCGAAAAGCCAAGAAAACAGGATGGCACTAAAAAAGGAAGGGATAGAAATACCCAGAGTACTGATCAGTAAAAGTATTCGATCCAACCATCGATCTTTGTAAAACATGGCTAAAGTGCCGAAAACCAAACCTATAATAACTCCTATACAGATGGATGCCATCGCCAATAGGATGGTATGCGGGAGGGTTTCACGGAGGATGGATGCGACCGATTTACCTGTTTTTTGATAAGATGTCCTAAAATAAGGAAGCTTTATCACCAGCTCAAATGGGCCCAAATGAGCCAAAGACCAACCTCCATAGGTCTCAGTTCGGTAATGGGCAAAGTGATTCTTATTTAATGGATGGAGCGAAATTGGACTTAAATCATTTAAGTAGTAGAAATACTGATGGCTTTTGGGTAGATTAAACCCATATTTTTCTTTCAGTTGAGCCAACTGTTCACTGTTTTCGTTCTGATCCAACATCATCTGCGCGGGATCACCGGGCAGGATAGTAAACAAAAAAAACACCAAAGTTACCACCCCCCAAAGGACTATGAGCATTTGAAAGAACTGTTTTAAGAGGGTCGATCCCATTATTTTTCAGCTTGTTCTTCCAATAAAATCAAAGCAAACAAGGCATAATTGACCATATCCATATAATTGGCTGCAATCCCTTCGGAGACTAAAGTTTTTCCGGCGTTATCTTCAATTTGCTTGACCCGTAATAACTTTTGCAAAATTAAATCCGTGAGAGAGGATACCCGCATGTCTCGCCAGGCTTCCCCGTAGTCGTGATTTTTAAGAAGCATGAGATCCTGACATGATTTTGCATAGTATTGATAGGCTTCCAGAGCCTGATTAGCGTTCATATCCGGCTGATCTGCTACCCCTTTATCCAATTGAATCAGTCCCATGATGCTATAGTTCACAATCCCGATGAATTCCGAGGTTTGCCCTTCCTCAATTTTTTGAACCCCTTGTTCCTGTATGCTTCTAATTCGTTGAGCTTTAATAAAGATCTGATCGGTCAGGGAAGGTAATCGCAAAATCCTCCAAGCGGTCCCATAATCCACTGCCTTTTTTTCAAATAAAGCAGTGCACTGTTGAAGTACTTTTGCATATTGTTTTTGAGTGTCGGACATGCCTGTTAATTTTGCTTAAATTTCGAACAATTTTCCGATCCGGAAAAAGAAAGTTTTTATGCAGTTTCAAACATCCCACTCCCTTCGTTGCGGAGGTAGCTTAATTTCGTTGGACACCCCTCTGGTTATGGGAATTTTAAATATTACCCCAGATTCCTTCTACGATGGTGGACGTTTTGACCGTATGGAGAGCGCATAACAACAGGCCGAAAAAATGATGGTGTTGAACTTGATGAACTTATAGTTATGAGACAAGCTATAGAGGATGGTTTAACAGAGGAAGAGTTTGATAAAAAACAGGAAAAGGAAAAACCTG
>JBMYNJ010000083.1:0-6109 GCA_049598145.1 Flavobacteriaceae bacterium
GTTGTTGGATCAAGGGATTCATATTCCCATAGTCACTACACTCCACGGGACAGACATCACTTTGGTGGGAAAACATCCTTTTTACAAAACAGCTGTTACCTTTAGTATTGATCATTCGGATGCCGTTACGGCGGTCTCCGAAAGCTTAAGACAGGATACTTTAGCATTTTTCAATCCAAAGAAAGAAGTGGAAGTTATCCCTAATTTTATAGATACCAGTCGTTACGATTCAAAAGAAGTCCCCTGTCCAAAATCTTTACTGGTATCGGGTAAAGAAAAAATCTTGACGCATGTCAGTAATTTTAGACCCGTTAAACGGATTTTGGATGTATTAGAAGTCTTTAAACATATCCAAAGTCAGGTAGATGCCAAGTTATTGATGATTGGAGAAGGACCCGAAAAAGCAAAAGCACAACATTTTGTCCGAACACATGATTTGAAGAGTTCGGTCTTATTTTTGGGGAAAAGTAATCAGATACATCAGATTTTATGCTTTACCGATCTCTTTTTATTGCCTTCGGAGCAAGAGAGTTTTGGCTTAGCTGCTCTGGAGGCAATGGTTCATAAAGTTCCTGTGATTTCGACCAATGTAGGCGGGTTACCTGAAGTAAATAAGTCTGGTGTTTCGGGCTATTTATTCCCGGTGGGGGCCATTCGAGAAATGGCAGATAAGGCAATTGAAATTCTGCTCAACCCAACACACCACAATCGGTTAAAAGTTGGAGCTTTTGAGCAAGCAAAAACATTTGATCTGCCCTCAGTTTTAGATCAATACGAGCAATTATACGCTCGAGTATTGGAAGCGTCACATCAATCCATCGGATGATAGATTCGAGCGGCCTGTCGGTAAACCTCATCTTTGTTTAAAGTCATCGGTTTGGTTTTAAAGGCTGCATAGAGCTCCATTTGATCTCCATAATGCACAGATTCAGGATGATCTGAACTGCCATAAGAAATCACCGATTCGATATGTACTCCAGCATCGTCGAACTTTACCAATTCAATATAGGATTCTCCACTGACGACTTTTACTTTTCCATCGGTATGCGGTCGGGCAGACATGGCTGTGAGTACATCAGGTAACCCAAAAATGGGAAGCTCTTTGGTACCGCGAACCAATTTCTGAAAATCTCCCAAGCGTACTTCGGTGGTGTTAAAATACTTGAGCATATAGGCCTGAGTATCTCGAAGGGCTTTAAGTAATATTGTAGCAGGAAATATTTTGGGTTTAGGCAATGTAGGATAATATTTATACAATTGATAATAAAAAATCCCAAAAGCACCTGCTCCAAGGGAATTGGCATCGGTTTTTCGATCCCAGTTTTGAATTCGTAAAATGAGTTTTTCTATATCGGGATACTTTTGTGCCTCCAAGCGGTCAAGCATATTGATATTCATCCAATTGAAATGATATGGGGTAGGGTATCGGTTGTCGTATTTAATTCGTTTAAAATCGGAATAGCTCACTTGCTCGTGTGCATCAATAAGTTCTTTTAAGCGAGTGGAGCGGTTGTTGTCATAGTCTTCGAATGCCATCGCTGGCGCGAAATTCTTGGGATCGGGATTTTCGGCTGTATCAGTAGATAAGAAAGGATTGTGATTAGCATTGTAGAAATAGCCTGCTTTTGGCTGAATGACTTGAGGCAACTCTTCTACGTCATAAGTTTCCGTCCAGAGAGTTTTACGAGTATTTCCAGGAACGACACCGGACCAGTCGAAATCGGGATGGCGTTTGGGAATTAAACCATTAGAGATATAAAAAATGGTGTCGTTTTTATCGGCGTAACCAATATTATAGCCTGGGATGGCTTTCATTTTTAGGGCCTCATAAAATTCTGAAAAATTCCGTGCTTTATTCATACGCCACCATTGTTCCAAAGCTCTTATCTCAAACAGGGCAGGGGTCCGAACGGCAAAATAACCGTTTTTGTTTTTCAAGGTGGGACCGTAGATGCTTTGGTAATATTTTTTACGAATATGAAAGGGAATTCCCAAGACTTTCAGGCGCAGGCGAGCATATTTAGGCTCCAATTCCAGGTAGGTGTCGTCTACTTTGTATTGTTTTTTGTGTTTAGGATGCATTTCTAAGGCAAATACATCGGTTTTATCGGGCTGATTAACCGTATGTGCCCATGCCAAATGTTTGTTGGCTCCAATGAGAATATTGGGACTCCCGGCAAAGACCGCTCCTAAAATATTGGTGCCCTCCTCACTACACAGATGGGCCTCATACCAAGATACCGGACCATCCAAAGGTTGGTGGGTGTTGATCGCTAAAAAAGTACCTTCACCCCCAGTTTTAGAACGATTGAACCCAAAGGTGTTGGAACCTCTCATTTCATTGACATCATAGTTGTATCGGGTTTGGTTGTTACTTATGGCACTTACCCATTGGTCGCCTTTTGAAGAAATGAATAATTGTAGCTGTGCATATCGTAACATTTTATGAGGGGTTACCGGAAAAAGTTCCTCGACCAAAACTTCTTCAGGATGGGATTGTGCATATGCATTTAAGCCCGCCGCATAGCCTTCAACCACTTTTTTGTAGTCCGGATGAATTTTCGATTCGTATTGCTCCCGTACTAAGGCATCGGAACCAATAAATTGACTCAAAAAATCGGCCCCTAATCCTTTATTTCCTATGTGCTTGGACAGGAGATTATTCCCTGCTAAATAGGACAGTTGGATGGTTTTAAAATCGTCTTCCGCATGGGCCCAGGCAAAACCGTAAGCCACTTCGGCATCAGTTGGGGCGAAGATATGGGGAACTCCATAATCGTCTCGAACAATTTCAATGTTTTTGGGATTGATTTGTGCCTGAAGGATACAACCCATCCAGAGGAATGCAAAGATCTTTTTCATAAGTAAAAATTAATTACAACTACCTGTCGTAAAGGAACGAACTCCGGCAGCTCGTGCATAGCAATCGTTGGAATAGGTTTGCTGGTTGCACCCACAAACGGGCTGATAAATTTCATAACACACCGCCTCCGGATTGATATTGTCTGGGTTTATACAGGAGTTATCCTCAGTGGAATCCTGACAGGTATAGCAGATGAATAATAGGAACCAGAATCGTTTCATTCCGGCTCTAAAATACAAAAAGCATATTAGAAACTGTAGTTGAAACTTCGGAGTTGTTGACGGACCTCTGGTTTAATATTTTTTTTCTGTTTTCCAGAAAAAATTTCAAGGAGGGCATCTTTATGTATTTTCACCCCGGTTTTTTTGCGCTGGAGAAGCTCTTGATATATTAGGGTGGATCGAATGTCTTTGTGATCCAACTGTAATTGAAGGGACTTGATATCCATGCCTTTATTAAGGGCATGAACAGCAAAAGTATGTCTGGCAGACAGGAAATTCAGTTTTTTGTTGACCTGAGCTTTAACCCCCCAATCTTTTAAAAGTGCGTTCGAAGTGCTGTTCATCTTAGCAGTCGGGAAGCATCGACCTTTGACCTGCGTATGTTGCTGAAGTTTTGTGCTTAAGGGGTTGGGCAAAAAGTATTTACGCTTTAAGGACCCTTTGGTATTTTTCAAATGAAATGTCGCCCCGCTTTTAGAAAAATTCAGGTCTTCCCAACATAGGGTTTTTATGTCGTCGAAACGAAGTCCGGTTTGACAAGAGATTAAAAACATAAGTTTCAATTCGGGATCAGCGCATGAGGTATGATGCAACTGTTGAAGTTCGTCGGCTTCCAAGAATGTTCGGGAGGAATTAACGATCTTGGGTAACTCTACATTCGCCGCTGGATTTTCTGATAAATAGCCTTGATTCACCGCTTGATCTAAGATGGTTTTAAAGGTATTAAAATAGGCTCTAATCGTATTGTCGGAGAGGGGATTGCCATTTTTCTTGATCGCTGAGTTTTTTAAATAAAACATAAACCGCTGACAATAGGAATTTGTAATTTCTTCAAACAAAACATTGTTGCGTTCGAAGTGATAGAAATATTTCTGAGCTCCTTTTATACAAGAGGTCTTACTGTTAAATACTGTCAGTGCTTTGTGAATCTCTATATTGAAAAAGGGAAGAAAAGGCTGTTTTAACTGATCGGAATTAAAAGGTTTTTTTAATTCGAGGTTAATTTTCTGCTCTTTTTCACGGCGGAGCTTTTCCGCCTTGGCCATAAATTCAAGATTGGCTTTGTGTTCGGCTATGCTTTTGGGATTTTCGATTAATCGAAAAGGGAGGGTGACGCGTTCCCGTTTGGCACGTCTTCTCCCGGAACCGTCTATTTCATATCCCAAAAATGTATCCAACCGGAGGGAAATAGTACCGTTCTTATTGATTCGTTTTCTTAGTTTAACCGTCACGACTACATTAACGTTATTTCCAAAGAATTATTGTAATTTTTAATTTAATCCATACAAAAAGTTAAAATTTTTCTTGGGTTCAAACAACTGCCCCCAAAATGCCAAAAGGTTTTTAAGCTTCATAAACTTGAAGGTTTAACGATACAAGAAACCGCCGAATATTTAAATATATCTTTAAAAACAGTAGAAAATCAAATGAGTAAAGCCTACAAAGTTTTAAGAAAAGCAATGCAAGGAATTTACCACTCCACTAAAAGAAATATTTTTATTTGGATGGTAATCCCCTCAAAAAAACAGGTATCGCCCGCCGATCGAATGAATTCAAAATAAAAACTCTTAACTAATCATAAGGACTTATAAATAAGTCACCCTTTTCAGCTTTATTTCAGCAAAAATTTATAGACCAAGACAGTCAGTACTACCCCTTTAACAAAGCCCATATAGGCAGAGAAAATAGGGTATTTACGAATTATTCTGAAATGAAAGTTTAACATGCTTTAGATAATTGGTTGAACGTACTCTAAAGGTAAGAAAACTGCAAAAAAGTACTGAAATGAAGGATATGATTTCTTAATGTTTAAGGATTCTTTAAGACTTTCTTATTCTTTTTTGGAATCAAAAATTTGTATTTTAGAGTATCCCGTGTGGACTGGGATCATAATAGAGTCGCGGGTGGAGAGAACGCATCCGAAACAATCGTTACATAAGTTTAAAGCAAAAGCATCCGTTTATGCAAAGTTTATGTTGGTTTGTTCAACTTTTACCAATCCTTTTTATAGTTGTGGTGCTTTTAAATTCTAATGTTATTTATTATGAAGTACTACAACAAAACCCGAACCATCGAGCAAAAAGTAACCGATCGTGAAGTATTGGATCTGTTACGAAAGCAAAACGAGTTATTGGAAGAAATTCTGCAACGTCTACCAAAAGAATAATTGTAAATGTGTATGTCATGAAGAAAAATATCCTACTGATTAGCCTACTAGCCCCTTTATTTGCCTCTTGCGGAGCCATAAAGTCAGCCCCAAAAAAATCGGATTCCAAAGCAAATACATTACCTCCCAACACTGCTTCCAATAAATACTCCAAAGTAAGGCAGTAATCGTTGTGGATAAAATCAAGCGATCCATTTACAAATGGATTGTTAAGATTTCAGTTGAAATAAGAAAGAAAGCCACTCTTCCCGAGTGGCTTTTTTATTGGATTCAAGTTGTATCAAATTTTAAAGAGTGTTATACAATTTAGTTTAGTGATGCGGGAAATGTATATTTCGCTAAAATATGTTTGCGCTCTTGATCCATTTTAAAACTCCTCAGGCGATCATGCAGTAAAATGTGAATTATATTTTTATGGTTTTGAATCTCCTTCACTAAAATCGTATTGTAGTGCCTTATTTTTTCAATGCGATTGGGAGGATTGTAGATATTTCCCGTGAGGAGATAGTGTCCTTTTACCAGTTGAACTCTATAGTTGCAGATTTCATAGTGTTCTTCGTTGAGGTACCATTCCGTGTTTTTTTGGATATAATCAATTAGAGCAATTTCTAAATCTGGAACATCGGAATTTTTGTTCCATAAACTTTTGAGATCATCACTTTCCAGCCTGATTTGCAATTGTAAATAATTTTCTACGGTCCTCAACTCAAATAAGGCTATTTGTGGGTTGTGCCCAAGGATTAAAAATCCGATTAAAGTGGTAATAAGCATCAGAAAGAATTTTACATTTCACTGAAATGAACTATCGGGATTTCCTTTAAAGCATCTACTGATTTGAGGAAATGATTCTGTGATCAC
>JBMYNJ010000084.1:0-5790 GCA_049598145.1 Flavobacteriaceae bacterium
GAAGGGATTGCACAAGATGCCCTTGTGATGAATCTGGACGATTTATTATGTGTCGGGGTAACCGATGGCATTTTACTTTCCTCAACAATTGGTCGGAATAAAAATCGAATTCCAGGCGAAGTCATTGGGGCAATTATCCAAGGGACCGAAAAACTGATTGAACGTTTATCCAATTTAGGAGTCCAGATACATAGCACCGGTGGCGAAACAGCTGATGTGGGCGACCTTGTTCAAACCATCATTGTGGATTCTACCGTAACTGCTCGAATCGAGCGCTCAAAAGTGATTGACAATGCCCGAATTCAAGCGGGCGACGTAATTGTCGGCTTAGCCTCTTATGGGCAAGCCACTTATGAAGATCGTTACAATGGGGGGATGGGAAGTAATGGTTTAACCGCTGCCAGACACGATGTTTTGGCCAAATATTTGGCGACTGAATTTCCTGAGAGTTTTGATGCCAGTATTCCAGAGCATTTAATCTATTCCGGGTCTCATAAATTAACCAGTACTGTCGAAGGGGTATCTCTCGATGTGGGGCAGTTGATTCTCTCACCCACCCGAACTTACGCTCCAGTGGTTCAAAAAATATTTCAGGACGTCGGTCGTGAACCCATCCATGGAATGATTCATTGTACAGGAGGAGCTCAAACTAAAATATTACATTTTATCAAGGAGTTGCATATCGTCAAAGATCAAATGCTCCCGGTTCCCCCTTTATTCCAAATGATTCAAGAGGAATCCCAAACTGATCCCAAGGAAATGTATCAGGTTTTTAATATGGGACATCGAATGGAGTTTTACGTTCCCGAAAAATACGCATCCTCCATCATTGAAATAGCACAAAGCTTTGCTGTCGATGCTCAGGTGATTGGGCGGGTATTGCCCAGCGACAAAAAAAAGTTGACCATTCAATCCGAATTGGGAACCTTTGAGTATCTTTAGGATGCTATGAAAAAAATCGTTTACTTACTTCTCTGGGGATTCACTCTTCCCATTGTATTCGCCCAGGAGGCCAAAAGCTTTAATGCCGCCCAAAAATTGGCCCAAAAGCAAGAAAAAAATATTCTATTGGTTTTTTCAGGTTCCGATTGGTGTGGGCCCTGTATTAAAATGGATCGAAAGTTGTGGAGCCAGCCCGAATTTCAAGCTTATGCCGATAAAGAGTTGGTGTTTTTTAAAGCCGATTTTCCCAAAAAGAAAAAAAACCAATTGTCCCAAGCGCAGCAAAAAGTCAATGAGGCATTGGCAGCTCAATACAATCCGGAAGGATACTTTCCTTTGGTATTACTTTTAAGCCCCCAAGGAAATATTCTCAAGCAATTTGGTTATGATAATCGAGGTCCAGCAGATTTTATCAAGGCATTGGAATAATATAATTCTTGCTTTTTTTTTGGCTTTTTTGACATCGGTTCAGGCCCAACCCATTATTCAGGTGCATCGAGAGGCCTTTCTGATGGGCTCCCGTTTTGATATTACAGTAGTCGAAACTTCCCAGGAAAAGGCAGAGAAGGCCATAGAACTGGCGATTCAAGAAATTCAACGAATAGAGAAATTGATTTCTTCCTGGTCGGATAGCTCAGAAACATCAATGATCAATAGAAAAGCGGGTATTAAAGAAGTAGTGGTAAGCACAGAACTTTTTGAATTAATCCTACGGGCTCAGCAAATTTCAAATCTTACACAACAGGCGTTCGATATCACTTACGCTGCGATGGATGGGCTTTGGCAATTCGATGGATCCATGAAGGAATTACCCTCCCCAACGACTATTCAGCAACGTTTAGCACTTGTAGGGATGGATAAAATTCTGCTGGAGGCGAGTCGCCAAAGTGTTTATTTACCGCTGAAAGGAATGAAAATCGGTTTTGGAGCCATCGGTAAAGGCTATGCTGCCGACCGGGCAAAGATGCTCCTCCAAAAGCAAGCAGTTCCAGGGGGGATCGTGAATGCTTCCGGAGACCTTTCGGTTTGGGGAACCAATGCTCAAGGGGATCCATGGACCATTGCCTTGACACATCCCTTAGATAAAGCAAAAGTTTTAGGAACCTTCGAGCTCAACAACCAGGCGGTAGTGACTTCCGGAGATTATGAAAAATTTCAGTATTTGGAGGGAAAAAAATACAGTCACATTATTGATCCGCGAACCGGATATCCCAGCCAAGGCCTAATTAGCAGTACTGTTTTTGCCCCCAAAGCAGAGCTTGCCGATGCCTTAGCCACAGCTTTGTTTGTGATGGGCCCCGATGTTGGGGTCGATCTAATTGACCAACTCCCACAGGTCGAGTGCATTTTAATCAACGAAAAAGGACTTATATTTACTTCTAAAAACATTGCTCTTGAAAATTAAAACAGCCTTTGTTTCATTAAGTTTATTATGTCTGGCATACAGTTGTGGGACGGTAAAATCCTACGAGAAAAGCTATGTCAATGATGTTGATATGGAGCTGAAAAGCCACTATTGCGAACGTTTTGAAACCTCTTTTCAAATTTATCGGGAAGCGGCCTCAGGAGCCAATGGCGGAAAAAGTGGAGGTGGCTGTGGATGTAATTAAACGAGTATTGTTTTTAGGGCTTTTGCTCATTCCTTTCGGGATTAGGGCACAAAAAGATAGTATTCCGATACCCTTTAAAAAGAAAGTTTTGGAAACCGTTGAAGTAGATATGTTGCTGAGCTATTACGGTCAGGATGGACAACATGCTTCAGTAACCGGTGGCATTGGCAGTGAAGAACTGACCGATATTAGTCCTGCGATTGTTGTTCGAATCCCTGTGGCCGAGGATGGGGTCTTAACGGCCGACCTCAGCCTTTCTCAATATACTTCTGCCAGTTCTAGTAATGGAAATCCATTTAACACTGGAGCTTCAAGTGGGAACTACAGTGGTAATGAAAATTCGAATGCAACACCAGACCCGAATGGAACCCCTTGGGAGGCTTCAACAGGGGCCTCCCAAATGGATGTACTTACGGCCATGCAGGTGGGCTATTCTCATTCTAGTGAAGATCGGAATCGAATTTGGAATGTGGGCTTAAGTGGGTCTTTTGAATACGATTATGAATCTGCCGGTGTAGGGGGTGGATACACTTGGCTGTTTTTTGAAAAAAATACTGAAATTGGTTTAAGCGGACAAGTGTTGTTTGATCGATGGAAACCTATTATCCCAACAGAAATACATGAATATCAAAAATTTGGTGCAAACTTTTTAAGTCACCCCAACAGCTACTTTAACAATGTGGTGATTTTAGATGAACAGGGCTATCGGCGAACCGATTATGCCCCGACCAATTTTAGAGACTACACCACTACCCATAGAAATTCTTTCAGTTTTTCAGCTTATTTTTCTCAAATCCTCAGTCCTAAGTGGCAGATGGCTTTTTTCGCAGATTATGTGGTCCAAGAGGGGGTTTTGGCAAATCCCTTACAACGCGTCTATTTTGAAGACCGACAAGATTATTACATCGGGATAGCCTCCCAAATTCCAACCTATACCGATCCTTCCAATCGCGGGGTTTTTCACCTAGCGGACGATATCGAGCGATTGCCCAATCGACGGGTCAAAACCCCTTGGGGAATCCGTTTAAATGGATATCTAAACGACTTGATGGTATTAAGAACCTATTATCGTTACTATTCCGACGATTGGGGAATTCAGGGCCATACAATGCAGGCCGAATTGCCCCTAAAAATCAGTTCCCAATGGAAATTAACTCCTTCTTTTCGGTGGTATAACCAATCGGCTGCACGCTACTTTAGACCTTATAATCGACATCTTTCGTCCTCGAATTTTTATACGTCCGACTACGATCTGAGTGCCTTTGACGCCCAACAATGGGGCTTGGGAGTCACTTATTACGATTTGTTTACCCAGCTACAATTCGCTGGTTTTGGCATCAAGTATGTAGACCTTAGAGGGCAGGTGTATAACCGTTCGGACGGATTGAGTGCCTTTGTTGTCTCCGGAGGGATCAAGATTGAGATGCTTTAAGGTTATTTTTAGGAATAGCCTTAACTTTGAAGACTTTCTGAAGAGTTTATGTTAGAAAAATTAGCGATTGTAAAACAACGTTTCGACGAGGTTTCAGATTTAATCATTCAACCGGATATTATTGCCGATCAAAGGCGGTATGTCCAGTTGAATAAAGAGTATAAGGATCTGAAAATTTTAGTGGATAAGGGACAAGAATATAAAATTCAACTGGAAAATCTTGAAGAGGCCGAGATGCTCCTTAAAGACTCGGATGATCCGGAAATGGCCGAGATGGCCAAGCTTCAATTGGAAGAGGCCAAAGCCTCATTACCCCAAATGGAAGAAGAGATCAAATTTTTATTAATCCCCAAGGACCCGGAAGACGCCAAAAACGTTGTAGTTGAAATTCGAGCTGGAACTGGCGGAGATGAAGCCAGTATTTTTGCAGGCGACCTCTACCGCATGTATACTAAATACTGCTCTGACCAAGGATGGCGAGTAAGTTTAATGGATTCTAATGAAGGAACTGCCGGAGGCTTCAAAGAGGTTATTTTTGAGGTCAGTGGGGTTGATGTTTATGGAATTATGAAATATGAATCGGGAGTACATCGGGTACAGCGCGTCCCCCAAACCGAAACACAGGGCCGTGTTCACACTTCTGCAGCAACGGTTATGGTGTTGCCTGAAGCCGAAGAGTTCGATATAGAAATCAATATGAACGATGTTCGGATCGATTATTTCTGTTCTTCCGGCCCCGGTGGTCAATCGGTGAATACTACTTATTCTGCGGTGCGTTTAACCCACGAACCTACCGGGATTGTAGCACAGTGTCAGGACGAAAAATCCCAGCATAAAAATAAAGACAAGGCTCTAAAAGTTTTACGTTCCAGACTTTACGAAATGGAACTGCAAAAGAAATTAGAAGCCGATGCCGAAAAAAGAAGTTCCTTGGTTTCTTCTGGGGATCGTTCGGCCAAAATACGAACCTATAATTACCCTCAAGGACGGGTGACCGATCATCGGATTGGATTAACCCTTTACGACTTGCAAAACATTATTAATGGCGATATTCAGAAATTAATAGACGAGTTGCAATTATTCCAGAATACCGAAAAACTAAAAGCCGCAGGAGAAGTATTATGACCAGAGCCGCTTTAGTAGAGCAAATCCGAAAAAAACAATCGTTTTTATGTGTAGGGTTAGATATTGATCTTGAGAAAGTTCCGGAACACATTCGTGCTACAAAAGCCCCCCTATTTACCTTTGGTAAAGCGATTGTAGATGCTACAGCTCCCTATGCTGTGGCCTTTAAACCCAATATGGCATTTTTTGAGAGCTATGGGAGTAGCGGATGGAAAAGTTTGGAGCAACTGATGGAATACATTCATACGAATTACCCCGAAATTTTCACCATAGCGGATGCCAAAAGAGGAGACATTGGGAATACGGCTACCCGTTACGCCAAAGCTTTTTTTGAGCAGATGTCCTTCGATGCTATCACTGTAGCCCCCTACATGGGACGCGATTCGGTTGAGCCTTTCTTGGCCTTTAAAGAAAAGCATACGGTATTGTTGGGGCTGACCTCTAACCCCGGAGCACAAGACTTTCAGTATCGATCGCATCAGGGGGTTCCCCTATTTCAAGAAGTCCTCTCCAAAGCTCAAGAGTGGGAGGGAAGCGAACGACTGATGTTTGTTGTTGGAGCCACTCGTGCGGAGGCTTTAAGTCAAATTCGGCAAACCGTTCCAGAAGCCTTTTTACTGGTCCCGGGGGTAGGGACTCAAGGGGGCAGTCTGGAGGAAGTAGCTGCCCACGGCCTGAACA
>JBMYNJ010000085.1:0-5723 GCA_049598145.1 Flavobacteriaceae bacterium
CTAAAGAAAGAATTGATGGGAATCAGTCTTAAAACAGTGATTTTGGTTGGAACTTTAAGCCTTATAGGGGCTTTAAGCCATAAATTTTATGTAAGCACCCTTCAAATTAATTACGATGAAAAATCCTCTGAACTGGAGCTCATTGTCCAAATTTTCACAGATGATTTAGAACAAGCCTTGGAGGAAGAAGAGCTAGCCTCTCATCCTTTTACAGATCGCCCCCCACAAGGAAAAGTTTTTCCTAAACTCCAAAAATATTTGGAACATCATTTAAAATTCTTTGCAGATAATACTCCCTTGGAATTGACTTTTATTGGATACCAAAGCGATTATGATATTACTAAAATATATATAGCCGTTGATTTGCCTAAAAACTTTAAGGAAATAAAGATCCAGAATACGATATTAATCAAACAGTTTCGTGAGCAAAAGAACTTGATCCACATCAAAGCCTTGGGTAATCGGAAAAGTTTTTTGTCAAATGCCCAAGCGACTACAACAACAGTTGCTTTTCCATTTGCATTTTAACATACCACATGGAATTTAAATCCATTAAATTATTTTACTTTTAAAGCTTAACAAAACAGATGTACCATGAAAAAAATCAGATTTTCGTTCACCTCGCTTGTTTTGAGTTTGTTTAGCATTAGTCTATGGGCGCAGGATACCTCTACAGAGACACGTGAGCCTGGGCATTTAAACAACAATAAATTCAAACAGCTTTACCAAGAATTTTCAACTCCTAATCGTTTTCGCACAGCTTCAGGGGCACCTGGAGTTGATTACTATCAACAACAGGTAGATTATGTTATGGACATCGAACTCGATGATCGCAATACAAAACTCTATGGAGAGGAAACCATTACCTACACCAATAATTCTCCAGATGCATTGCCTTACCTCTGGGTGCAACTGGATCAAAACTACCGCAGTAAAGATTCACCTGCACTTGAAAAGAATGGAAGTGGAGCTAGTCCAATCAATCAAGCTAGCAGTTTTGTGTCCACCTATATGCAGGACCCTTTTGATGGTGGATTTAATGTAGAATCGGTGACGGATGTCAACGGAAAGCCACTGCGACATATTATCAACTACACCATGATGCGGGTCGATCTTCCATCAGCGATTCCTCCCGGAGGACAATATTCCTTTAAAATTAAATGGTGGTATAACATCAACAATCACGTGACGAATCGCGGTCGTTCCGGTTATGAGTATTTTCCGGAAGATGGGAATCGCGCTTATGTCATTGCTCAGTTCTTCCCTCGAATGTGTGTCTACAATGATGTTGAAGGATGGCAAAACTATCAGTTCTGGGGTAATGGGGAATTCGCCTTGAACTTTGGTAACTACCAGGTGAACATCACAGTACCTTCCGATCATATCTTGGAAGCTACCGGCGAACTTCAAAACCCCAAACAAGTTTTGAGTCGTGAAGAGTACAAGCGTTTTACGGCAGCCCAAAACAGTTTCGATAAGCCAGTGATAATAGTCACTCAAGAGGAGGCAGAAGCCAAAGAGTCCGAGTTTTCTGAAAAGAAACGCACTTGGAAATTTAAGGCGAACAATGTGAGAGATTTCGGTTTTGCAACCTCTCGAAAGTTTATTTGGGAAGCCCAAGCAGTAAAAGTTGGCCCTCAAAAAGTAATGGCCGTGTCTTTGTATCCTAAAGAAGGAAATCCTCTTTGGGAGGAATATTCCACCAAAGCAGTGGTTCAGACTTTAAAAACCTATTCCAAGTTTACCTTTGATTATCCCTATCCCAAAGCCGTTTCTGTTCACGCTAAAAATCAAGGGATGGAATATCCAATGATTTGCTGGAACTACGGACGTCCAAATCCTGACGGAACCTATTCCGAAAGGACTAAATACGGGATGATTAGTGTTATTATTCACGAGGTAGGTCACAATTACTTCCCAATGATCGTTAACTCCGATGAGCGCCAATGGGGATGGATGGACGAAGGTTTAGACACTTTTGTTCAATATCTAACGGAACAAGAATTTGGAGAGTCCTACCCTGAAGCGATTGCACCATTAGATGCCTATCCTTCTCGCCGAGGAGCCCCATCCAAGATTGTTCCTTATATGGCTGGAGATCAAAGTTATATCTCTCCTATTATGTCCAATCCAGAGAACGTATTTCAATTAGGACCCAATGCCTATGCAAAACCGGCAACCGCTTTAAATATTTTAAGAGAAACGATTATGGGTCGCGAGTTATTCGATTATGCCTTTAAAACTTATTCTCAACGCTGGATGTTTAAGCACCCCACTCCGGAAGATTTCTTCCGTACAATGGAAGATGCTTCTGCGGTTGATTTGGATTGGTTTTGGAGAGGCTGGTTCTACAGTACCGATTATGTAGATATTGGAGTCAAAGGCGTCAAAAAGTTTTATGTTTCTTCCAACCCAACTCCGGAAGTGCAAGAGCGTCTGGACCGTTTTGGGATGTCATTAGCCGACCTTCCACCCGTGGTATTTATGGCTGAAGAAGGCGATGAAACCCTTGAGGAGGAAGATATTTCCAAATCCCCTTTAGAAGTTTCGCAAGCCCTACAAGCCTATGTAGATGAAAGTCTAACTGATGAGGAGCGCGAGTCATTGGAAATTCCGAAATATTTTTATGAAATAGAATTCGAAAAACCAGGAGGACTCGTGATGCCTTTAATCGTAGAGTACACCTATGCTGATGGATCGACACAACGTGTGAATTATCCCGTTCAGGTATGGCGTAAAAACGATGCTTCTGTTCGCAAACTTATCGCTTCAGATAAGGAAATTGTTGGGATCCAGGTGGACCCCGATCAAGAAACCGCCGACATAGACCTTTCTAATAATGCATGGCCGAAGTCCGAAAACGCATCCGAATTTGATAAGTTCAAGGAGCAAATCAAAGGCTAAAGCTTTCAAATCCGCCACGAAAGTGGCGGATTTTTCTTTTTATCTTTGTCCCAAACTTTGAGCGGTATGTTCTTCTTTATCAGCGGGGCTGAAATCGTATTTATCTTCTTTATTATTCTGTTGGTTTTTGGAGCCGACAAAATCCCAGGAATTGCCCGAACACTGGCCAAAGGAATGACGCAAATACGCCAGGCTACCGATGACATCAAATCAGAAATTCAGCGTTCTGCTGAGATCGACTTCAATCAACCCAGCGAAAAACTACAAAAAACCCTTGAAAATGAAGTCAAGGAAGTTAAAGACGAGATTGAAAAAGTCGCTGGAGTTGTCAAACGAAAAAAACCTTAAAGCACCCGTGTTAGGGTTATTCCATCGCGTAGGGGTACCAAAACACTGTCTACTCGAGGATCATTTGCCAAGAGGCGATTGAATTCTTGTAGGGTTTGGGTGTCGAGGTCTTGTGGTTTGGCTTCTTCCATTACTTTCCCGTTCCACAAGACATTATCGGATAAGATAAGTCCCCCAGACCGCATTTTGGGAACCATCATTTCGTAGTAATGAATGTAATTGGATTTATCGGCATCGATAAAAACCAAATCAAAGGGGGATTCTAAGTCCGGAATGATGTCTAAAGCTGGCCCCAGATGTGTCTGAATTTGTGAGGCGAAGGGCGATCGTTTAAAATAACCGTGCTGAAAATCGACAAGTTCTTCATTAGAATCGATAGTATGAAGTATTCCTTTAGGCGAAAGTCCTTCAGCTAAACACAAAGTTGCATAGCCCGTAAAAGTTCCTATTTCTAGAATACTATTCGGTTGAATAAGTTTGGAAATAAGGCTTAACAGGCGACCCTGCAAGGGGCTACTTGCCATTCGGGGTTGCAATATCTTTTGGTGAGTTTCCCTGTAGAGTTCTTTTAAAAGTTCAGATTCTGAACTGCTGTGTTCTTGCGAATATTCGAGTAGAAAATCACTGATAAAATGCATACTTAATCTTTTTTGGGCCGTGCATAGGGAAAGCGTTCCAAAAGTTTTGGTAATGCATAGCCTTCCAAACCGTTTATAGCAACTATATCCCCTAGATCCAGTTGTACCCATCCGTCTTCCAGAAGCATATTTTCCTGGACATAGAGGGCTTCTATAGCCCCCACGATTAAATGCGTGTTGCTTTCCTGAATATGATATTCATTGACGAACCGGCAACCTACTTGTATCGGAGCCTGGGCCACATAGGGGGCGGGAATATTTCCTTTTAATTCGGGCGATAATTCGGTTTGATCGAATTCTGAAATGGATTCCGGGTATTTGGCACTGCTGTGGTGTGCATCTGCAATCTGGTGTGCAGCAATTTGGTTTAGTGTAAAGTATCCTGTTCGGCTCAGATTTGTATACGTATGTCTTGGAACTGTTTTGGGTCGTAACATAAAGCCCAAGAGTGGGGGTTGGCTACTCAAATGTATCAGCGAGTTAAAAACAGCCAAATTTGTTTGACCATCCGAATTTTGAGTTCCGACCAAAGTAGCGGATTTGTATCCGGAAATGGTGTTAATGAGTTGCATCCGGTAGAAGCGATCCATTGATGCAATCTGATCGCTGTCAAAAAAAAGCATTTCCCCTGAGTTTAAGTGTTTGATTTTTTATCAAAATATAAAATCGCCGTAAGTAAAACCGATACGACAACCACTAAAACGCCAATAAACTTGATGTGGTCTGCAGTTTGGTTGTCGGAGAGAAACCCATCGAAGACCTGCAAGTCCAAATATCGAATAAAAAGTCCTAAGGGGATAAGAATCAGTAAAAATCCGAGACGCTTGGTATTTTTCATACGGGAATATACATTTTTTATCTAATTTCAGCGGAAAATTATATCAATGAAATGGACTTTATTTAGCCTCTGCTTTCTTTTTTTAGTCACTGCACAAGCACAAAGTGTCGAGGGTCGTTGGGCTACAGTAGACGATGAAACTGGCCAAAAAAAATCAATTGTTTCTTTAGCGGTTATCAATGGAAAACTGCAAGGAACTATTGAAAAACTCCTTTTACCTGAAGATCAAGGTAAACTTTGCGTGAATTGCTCGGGAGACCAAAAGAATCAACCCATTGAGGGGATGCAAATTGTATCGGATTTAAGTTTAGAAGATAACCAATGGTCTGATGGAACCATCCTAGACCCTAAGAATGGGAAGGAGTATAGCTGTATCATTGCTCTGGAACAAGCAGACAAACTTAAAGTTCGCGGCTATTTAGGTTTTTCCATTATCGGCAGAACCCAATATTGGTATCGACTGGGGGATTAATCCTTTTGGTCTTGGGATAAAACCTTCCAGTTTTCGTCTGCTTCTTTGCGGGCGTTTTTGGCTTTCAGCCATTGCCTTTTGGTGCGTTCGTTGTAAAAGATGGTACTGTCCTTTCCTTCCACTATAAAGATGGAGGGATCGCCTTACGCAAAAGTACTATAGCCACAACAATAGGTGCAATCACGAACAACAGGGGCAACCCCAGTTGTAAAAGGTTTTCCCAGACCACATTCATTTTGAGGGCGAACATCTGGAAATTATGGTTTTAAAACATAACAAATGATCATAAATAGGTAGAAACCGATGACGAAAAGCGTTAGTTTATTTATTCGAAGCTTCATGTTAAATGGATTTACTGCGATTTCTAAGATAGAAAATTAATCCAATCCATTCAATCGTCTTTTCTCGAAAGGATATTAAAGCCCGCTTTTAAGAGAATCACAAATTTTTTCAGACAAAACTGTAAATGCCTCTAATTTATAATCTTGTGGAACATCACTCTCCAAAACTACCTGCAACAAAT
>JBMYNJ010000086.1:0-5442 GCA_049598145.1 Flavobacteriaceae bacterium
TTCCGAAACGTAAATAAACAGGGCCCTGGTGTTCAGCGATAGCAAGAGTTGCGGCTTCGGTTTGGTTGTAATCACAGGTATTGATAACGGTCATTCCTGGCAGCATTTTCATGAGTCCTATATCTTCTAAAATCTGATGTGTTGCGCCATCCTCTCCCAGAGTAATTCCAGCGTGTGAAGCACATATTTTGACGTTCTTTCCAGAATAGGCAATGGATTGGCGGATTTGATCATATACTCTACCCGTAGAAAAATTAGCAAAAGTACCTGTGAATGGAATTTTACCGCCAATGGTCAATCCAGCGGCAATACCCATCATATTGGCCTCGGCAATTCCCACTTGAAAAAATCTTTCGGGATGATTGACTTTAAATTCATCCATTTTCAGTGAACCGGTTAGGTCGGCACATAAAGCGACAACATTGGGGTTTAGTTTTCCTAGTTGGGTGAGTCCTGCGCCAAAGCCAGAACGTGTATCTTTAGATCCTTGGTTGGTATACATGGAAAATTTTATGTTTTAATAGTCTCCTAAGGTTTCAGGGTTTTGTGCTAATCCGGTTGCTAATTGCTCGTCGTTAGGAGCCTTTCCGTGCCAGGCGTGGGTATGCATCATAAAGTCTACGCCATTCCCCATAACTGTTTTCATCAAAATAATCACGGGTTTTCCTTTCCCAGTTTGGGTTTTAGCCGCTTCTAAAGTTTCAATTATAGGAGCTAATGAGTTCCCTTCTGTCAGTTCAATTACTTGCCATCCAAAGGCTTCAAATTTTGCCTTCACACTTCCCATAGCCAAAACATCATCTGTAGAGCCATCGATTTGTTGTCCGTTCAGGTCAACTGTTGCAATTAAGTTGTCTACTCGGTTGGCTGCTGCATACATGATGGCTTCCCAGTTTTGGCCTTCTTGCAGTTCTCCATCACCCATTAAGGCAAATACTAAATGAGAATCCTTATTTAATTTCTTGCTCAAAGCTGCCCCTATGGCTACCGATAGCCCTTGTCCCAAAGAACCTGAAGCTACACGGACTCCCGGAAGACCCTCATGTGTGGTAGGGTGTCCTTGCAAGCGACTGTTAATCAGTCGGAAACTATTGAGCTCCTCTAATGGAAAAAAGCCGCTTCGAGCCAAAACACTATAAAAAACGGGAGAAATATGTCCGTTGGATAAAAAGAAAAGGTCTTCATTTTTTCCATCCATTTGGAAAGGAGTTTTGAAGCGCATCACTTTTTGATACAGGGCTACAAAAAACTCAGCGCAGCCCAAAGAGCCTCCCGGGTGGCCAGAATTAACCTTGTGAACCATTCGAAGAATGTCTCTTCGGACTTGAATAGTTGTTTGCTCTAATGCTTCCAGGGTCGCCATATAATTTGAATTATTTTGCGATCAAAAGTAGGACATCTCCTTCCAGCTCAAAAGTATTTTTATGAATAGTTTTCCCAATTTGATTAAGAATTAATCAACAGTTTTTTGGGGATATTCACAGGAGAGAAATGGTATCTTTGCCTTGATGAAATTTGAGCTGTTGCATACCGATACGAAATCTAAAGCACGTGCCGGAGAACTGACAACCGACCATGGGAATATTCAAACCCCCATCTTTATGCCGGTGGGAACAGCTGCTACCGTTAAGGGAGTGCATCAAAAAGAATTAACCGAAGACATACAACCGGATATAATTCTGGCCAATACTTATCATCTTTATCTAAGACCCGGAACATCGATTTTAGAACAGGCTGGAGGTTTGCATGCCTTTATGAATTGGTCGAAGCCGATCCTTACCGACTCGGGAGGCTATCAAGTGTATTCATTATCAGCCAATCGAAAAATTAAAGAAGAAGGAGTAAAGTTTAAATCGCATATAGACGGGTCTTACCATTGGTTTACACCCGAGAGTGCTATGGATATCCAGCATCGGATTGGGGCTGATATCATTATGGCCTTTGATGAATGTACCCCTTATCCCTGCGATTACGAATATGCAAAGACCTCCATGCATCGAACACATCGTTGGTTGGATCGATGTATTGCTGCCCATGCCCAGCCTCAATTCAACTATGGCCATACCCAAACGCTCTTTCCCATTGTACAGGGAAGTGTATATAAAGACCTGAGAAAACAGTCTGCGGAGTATATCGCTCAGACGGATGCCCCTGGGAATGCAATCGGGGGGTTATCTGTTGGGGAACCCCCAGAAGAAATGTATGGAATTACTGAGGTGGTTACCGAAATATTACCTGAAAACAAGCCGCGTTATTTAATGGGAGTAGGAACTCCAATCAATATTTTAGAAAATATCGCTTTAGGGGTCGATATGTTTGATTGTGTGATGCCCACTCGCAATGCACGAAATGGAATGCTTTTTACCGCACAAGGAACCATGAACATTAAAAATAAAAAATGGGAAAATGATTTTTCTCCTCTGGATCCTGAGGGCGACAGTTTTGTGGATCAGTTTTATTCAAAAGCTTACGTCCGCCATCTGTTTACTGTAAATGAAATGTTAGGGAAGCAAATAGCTACTTTACACAATTTAAATTTCTATTTGCGATTGGTGCGCCAAGCCCGTGAACATATCTTAGCGGATACTTTTACTGAATGGAAAAATAAGATGGTTGTTCAAATGAATCGTCGCGTATGAAAATTATCGATTGGTACATACTGAAGCGCTATTTAGGAACCTTTTTTGTAATGATTTTACTATTTATTCCTATTGGGATCATGGTAGATTTAGCAGAAAAAATCGATAAAATGCGTGAAAAGGAAGTACCATTGGAAGAAATTTTACAGTATTACATCGACTTTACCTGGTATTTTGCCAATCTATTATTCCCAATATTTCTTTTTTTGTCCATCAT
Organism: Flavobacteriaceae bacterium; assembly: GCA_049598145.1. Taxonomy (GTDB): domain Bacteria; phylum Bacteroidota; class Bacteroidia; order Flavobacteriales; family Flavobacteriaceae; genus WTJH01. Next base: position 2,857 of record JBMYNJ010000086.1, read on the forward strand.
TTGGTTTACCTCCAAATTGGCCAATAATACTGAAGTCATTGCTGTTTTGAGTTCAGGGATTTCGTTTAATCGCTATTTACGCCCGTTTTTTCTTGGGGCATTAATCATTGCTTCCACCGCCTTTTTAGTTGGGATGTTTGTCGTCCCTAAAGCAAGCTTAGGATTCAACGAATTTCGTTACCAATATCTCAATAAAAAAAAGGTACGCAGCACCGATAATGTGTACAAGCAAATTAATGATGCAGAATTTATTTATGTAAGTTTCTATGACCCTGTTCGAAAAAGAGGTAGCAATTTTACTCTCGAACATTTCAAAGACAACCAGTTACAACATAAAATCATGGCTAACAGTATCCGTTGGTTGGAGCGTGATTCCCTTTTTCGCTTGGCAAATTTTAGTATTCGGAAGTTTACTCCCGAGGGGGAAGTCTATGAATCGATTCCTCGGAAAGACACCCTTTTAGATTTCAAAATTGAAGACCTTTCTCCTGCCCAATACAAAGCAGAAACCCTAGACCTTTTTGAATTAAATCAGTTTATTGAAAAAGAACGTGCAGGCGGTTCTCAACTGATCAATAATCACCTTCTGGTTCGCCACAAACGCTACAGTCTCCCGGTTTCCGCCTTTGTCTTAACTCTGATTGCAGTGGCTATGGCCTCTTTTAAGCGCCGAGGCGGGATGGGATTAAACTTGGCCTTTGGCATTACGCTGGGTTTTATTTTTATATTCTTTGATAAAATTTTTGGTGTGTTGGTTAACAAATCCAATTTTCCCCCGGGCTTTGCTGCTTGGATTCCTATTGTTGTCTTTGGAATATTGGCCTTATATCTTTTGAATCGTGCCCGAAAGTAAACTTCCTCACCTCCTGCATTTTCATGGAATTGTATTCATTTTTGGATTTACATCCATTTTAGGGGCTTTGATCAGTATCGACGCTTTCGCCCTGGTTTGGTATCGCATGGGTATGGCTGCCATTTTGATTGGGACCTATTTAGGAATCAGCCAACCGAAGCTTCTTCAGATTCCTCGAGCAGATACTCCTTCTATTGTTTTAGGAGGGATCATCATAGCCCTTCATTGGATCACCTTTTTTTATGCAATTAAATATGCAGGGGTCTCTTTAACGCTTTCTATGATGTCTACAGGGGCTTTGATTACAGCTGTTTTAGAGCCGCTTTGGTATCAACGGAAACTTCGATTGTACGAATTGGGATTTGGCATGCTTACCATCATGGGAATTACCCTGATATTTCAGGCGGAGTTTCCATATTTTTTGGGATTAATTATTGCATTTATTTCTGCAGTTTTAAGTGCCGTGTTTACCTTGTTAAACGGGCGTTTAGTACAGCGAATTTCGGCAGCTTCCCTGTCGTTTTATCAATTGCTCTTTGGAACTGTATTAATCACTGGGATATTTCTTTTTCAGGGTCGCTTTGAACCCGATTTTTTTCGGTTGAATTCCAATGATCTCCTTTGGTTATTCCTTTTGGCGAGTGTGTGTACCGCTTATGCTTTTATCGCTTCGATTCACGTAATGAAAGGACTAACTCCCTTCACTATAATGATGACCATTAATTTGGAACCCATTTATGGGATTCTCTTATCGCTGCTTATATTTAAAGAAAAAGAATTTTTAAGCCCTATGTTTTATGTGGGTATGTCTATTGTTTTGCTGAGTGTTTTTTCCAATGGTGTTTACAAAATCCGTCAGCAGAAAAAGGAACAGAAAGAAGCTTAATTATGTACATTTGTTTGAGGAAAATTGAATTATGGAATATTTAGATTTTGAATTACCCATTAAAGATTTGCATGAGCAAATCGAAAAATGCCAAGCCATAGGAGATGAATCTGAAGTCGATTCTACAGCCATGTGTAGTCAATTGACTAAAAAATTGGAGGATCAAAAGAACGACATCTATAAGAACTTAACAGCTTGGCAACGCGTTCAACTTTCCAGACATCCTTCCAGACCATATGCCCTAGACTATATCAAAGCCATTTGCGGAGATACTTTTTTGGAATTGCATGGCGATCGGAATGTTGGAGACGACAAAGCCATGATTGGAGGCTTAGGGAAAATAGAGAAACAATCCTTTATGTTTATCGGAACACAAAAAGGATATAATACCAAAACAAGACAATATCGAAATTTTGGAATGGCCAATCCTGAGGGCTATCGAAAAGCGTTACGCCTAATGAAATCAGCTGAAAAATTTAATATTCCAATTGTTACTTTCATCGACACTCCGGGAGCCTATCCTGGACTAGAGGCCGAAGAGCGAGGCCAGGGCGAAGCTATTGCCCGAAATATCTATGAAATGTTTGGAATTAAAGTTCCCATCCTAGTTTTCGTTATTGGAGAAGGAGCCTCGGGAGGGGCTCTGGGAATTGGAGTAGGAGATTCCATTAACATGCTTGAAAACACTTGGTATTCTGTTATCTCCCCTGAAAGCTGTTCTTCGATCTTATGGCGCAGTTGGGAACATAAAGAAAGTGCTGCCGATGCATTAAAATTAACTGCTCAGGACATGAAAAAAGCCAACTTGATCGATAAAATTATCAAAGAACCACTCGGCGGAGCACAT
>JBMYNJ010000086.1:5452-5674 GCA_049598145.1 Flavobacteriaceae bacterium
CTACTTTTGCTACAGTAACTAAAGAGATACTGAGCTGCTACAAAAAATTGAGTAAACTCTCAACCGAAGAGCTACTCCAAGCCCGGATGGATAAGTTTGTAGCTATGGGGCAGTATGTAGAAAAGTAGTAATTAACATTTTTTTTAAGTTTTTAACATCGAGGCGGGGATAAACAAAAACCTTGAGCCCGACTGTTTTTTGTACTTTTGAATAATGGATGAA
>JBMYNJ010000087.1:0-5665 GCA_049598145.1 Flavobacteriaceae bacterium
ATTATCCACGTTTCATCTTAAATGTAGCGAACGATGAAGTTTTTTGGATGGAAGAATTTCAGAAGGAAGACGAAAAAGAACTCGAGGCCACTGCCGAAGCTCTGATGCAGGAGGCATTTGCTTTTTACGACAAAGAAATGGACGCTTTAGACTGATATGTGGGAAGGGATTCTGGCCGCCGATCAAGAATTTTTCCTTTGGTTAAATAACCAAGGGACTCCTTTTTGGGACCCCTTTTGGTTGGCTGTTACCCATAAAGCCACAAACGTAGTCGTATATCTTTTAATTTGGGCCTATTTAATTCGAAAAACCACCTGGAAACAAGCCCTTTGGATCTTATTAGCTACAGGTCTTTTAATTTTAGTCACCGATCAAACCACCAACTTATTTAAGTCCGGGATTGGTCGTTTACGTCCTTGCCATCAAGAGGCTTTGGAGGGCTTGGTTCGCTTGGTAAAGAAATCTTGTGGGGGACGTTACAGTTTCTTTTCCGGGCATGCCTCCAATTCTTTTGCCTTGGCTCTTTTCTTTGGGTTTTTAGTGAAACCTTATCAAAAACAATTGCCTTGGGTATTGGTGGGGATAGCCACTTTAATTGCTTACAGTAGAGTTTACTTGGGGGTTCATTTTCCTACAGACATTATTGTGGGTGCGCTTGTCGGTAGCATTTACGGAACAGTGTTTTACTTGCTATGGAAAAGATTTTTTTCTAAAAAAAAGGTTTAATGATCGGTGTTTAATAACTCCGGGTATCGATTCTGAAATTTCCGAAGCCTGGGAATTGAAACACGTTGCACGTAGGGATTGTTGGGATTCCTTTTTTCATAGTCCTGATGGTATTCTTCCGCATAATAGAACTTTTTTAAGGGTTTTACCTCAGTGACCAAGGGAGCATTAAATATTTCAGCGGCTTCCAACTGCGCTATGTATTTTTGAATTATTTCTCGTTCTCCATCGGTGGTGTAAAAGGCAATGGAGCGGTATTGCGTACCTCGATCCGGACCTTGCCGATTAGGGGTGGTGGGATCGTGCGACCCAAAAAATACCTGTAATAAAGTTTTAAAGTTGACTATTGCAGGATCATAAATGACTTCTACGGCTTCAGCATGTCCTGTTTTTCCAGTTCCAATTTGATTGTAGTTGGGATTAATGGTATGCCCTCCTGCATATCCCGAGTAAACCTCCTCAACTCCACGTACGCTTTCAAAAATAGCTTCCACACACCAAAAACATCCGGCAGCAAAATAGGCTTTACGTGTTTCTTGGGGCCATTCTTGAGTTGGGGGGGTCCAAACGGGGTCTGGATAATTCACCGCAGGGCTAGATTGTACGCAGGTTTGAAGTGTCCAAATTAGGGCAATATAACTGAGTCCGATTTTCATTTTTTATTTTAAATGTAGGAATTTTATTGGGGAATACCAGCCAATAAAGTTTGGGCAAATGTTTTCCAATTGGGATGTTCTGTAGCCCAAGAATTGTCCTTTTGAGATTTATTTTCCAGAATTTTTTCAATCCCTTGCGCTAAAGCTTTTGCCGAAGACTCCACCACAAAACCTTTAGGGTAGTCTTGAATTTGCTCTGCTAATCCACCAATGTTGGTAACCAGTAGGGGGGTGTTGTAATATATCCCCTGGGCAATGATCCCACTCTGGGTTCCTCGTTTGTAGGGCAAAACCAAAAGGCTTGCTGCACAGATATAGTCACGCAACTCTTTCGGACTTAAAAATGCATCGTTTAGATGGACAGAGGACTCTAAACCAGCAGCTCGGATTTGTTTTTGGTAGGGAGTTATAGGACTGTAAAAAGCACCACCAACCCGCAATTCAAACCTTATCCCTCTGGTTTCCCGAATGAATCGACAGGCTTCAATTAAATGGTCCAGCCCTTTGTATTCCCGAACAAGTCCTGCAAAAACAAGCGTTGGTGTATCTTGTGGCCAGCCCAAATTTTTTCGTGCCTTAGATTTGGATTTTTTAGGGGGAAGATTCTCCGGGAGCGGGTGGGGGCTCCACCAAACTTTTTTAGGGGTATTCTTTTGAAGCTGCTGTGCTACATAGGGGGATAAACACATAAAAGCATCCATTGAATTGGCAAAAAAGCGGTTGAGATATTTCGTCCCAATAGAATTTTCATGAGGAGTCCAGTTATCCACCAGTCCCAGTCGGATGGTTTTGAAGCCTACCCGTCTGGCCAGAAAAGCCCAGCAGGGAGCAAAAAAAGGGGTCCAATACCGGAAAATAATTAGGTCTGCTTTTTCCTTTTTTAGCAGGTTTGAAATACGCAGCCATTGCCAAGGGGCAAAGCCGTGAATCATCTGCCGGATAGGAACAGAGGTCGATTGGTTTTTTTTTTGTCGTTGAGTTTTCCCAGGGAAAAAGATTTTGGGGTATTGCTGAGTAAAGCTCCAAAGGGACACCTGATGCCCCTCATTTTGCAGTGCTTCAGCGAGCAATACTTGGGTGTCCGATATTCCCCCTCGAAAGGGAGGTGCAGGCCCTATTAATATAATTTTAAGGGGTTTTCCCATGTTGGGGGGTCAAGTCAAAATTGGTTTTAAGCGCAAAAACGGAGATCAGGGTTAGGGTTAAATAGGAGAGGGTAGCCATCAAAAAGAAGGGGTATTCCATTCGAAAATAGGCCCAGTGTTCCGGCCATAATAGGAGTATCGTACTTAAGCCCACACGAAAAATCTCAAAGCTATAACTCCATCGGTGTCCATCCATCAGCGAAGTATATCCAAAAATACTCAGGAAAATCAGCGCACCAATTAATCCTTTGATTGCTGTGGGTAACTGGGCAAAAGTGGCTAAATAGAAAAGTAAGATTGTGGTTACAGAAACGAATTGAAAAATCGCCCAGCCTTTTCTGAAATTCGATTGGGCAGGATTGTATTTTTCCAAATTGTAAACATCTTCGACTAGGATTCGCGGGTGTTTTTGAGCGACATCTTTCGGGCGCCACCCGGTCGGGCGAAACCAGAGCGATAATTTATCGCTCCATTTTTTAGTGTGCCAGGCGTCTTGAATTAACCCCCACAGATGCTGAAAATTGATCCATATCGGGTTCCAAGATTTAACCGGTTTAAGCACTCCATAAACAGGTGGTTCCGAGTCTAATTCTTCCTGAAAAGTCCCAAACATTCGATCCCAAACACAAAAAATAGCAGCTAAATTTTTGTCGATATAAATGGGATTAATGGCGTGATGAACCCGATGCTGGGAGGGAGTAACCAATACATATTCCAACCAGCCTAATTTTCCAATATGTTTGGTGTGGTACCAAAATTGTGCAAATAAATGTATGGGAGCTAATAGATTAATCACTTTTTCGGGCACCCCTAAAACAGCTGCTGGGATGAGAAATAAGGCTCCGAATCCCAAAAGATTTGAAATACTTTGACGCAAAGCACAGGCTAAATTAAATTCTTCACTGCTGTGATGAACGATGTGTTGATTCCAAAAAAAGTTCACATGGTGATTTAAGCGATGCGACCAATAGGAAGCAAAATCGATGCATACAAAAGCGATGCCATACAATAGGGGAGTAGATTCCCAAGACATCAGTGCCAAATGACTTTTTAACCAAGGGTAGGATACCAAAATCAGGGCTAAACCCAACGAATCTTTTAAAATATTCGTTAAGCCGGAACTTAAACTGGAAAGGGTATCCATCAACCGATAGGTTTGATTTTTCTTCCAATGCCCGTAAGCAATTTCTAATACAATAAGGACTAAGAAACCTGGAATCGCCCACAATAATGCCTTTGCATATGCCTCCATAACAACATTTTACCCAAAAATAATAAAATTAAGGGTTATTTTCAGATAAGGTCCATTGTCCTGTTCGGAGCAGTGGTTCGGCTTGTTTAAATTTTACTGTTTTTAAGGTCCCCGTGTTGACATTACGAATGGTAACACGCTCGTTCCGACCAATTTTAGGTTGTTCCCGAACGATCGTTTCTACTACCGATCGGGAGGGATTAGAGCCCGCTTGAGCTCCCACTTGTCGATTCCTAGCCGCCAATTCGTCTGTATTGAGCACTTCATCTTTGGACATTTGAAGCTTGTCGTTTTTCTTGGGCGCATGTGCTTCTTGTATTTGAGCATTTTGGGTGGGGAGTCCTCCTTTGATTAAGAAGGAAATCACTTCACGATTGAGTTTATCTAACATGGCTTTAAACAGCTCAAATGCTTCAAATTTATAAATCAGCAAGGGGTCTTTTTGTTCGTGAACTGCCAATTGAACAGATTGCTTAAGTTCATCCATCTTTCGCAGATGGGTTTTCCAAGTTTCATCGATCAGCGCTAGGGTGATGTTCCGTTCAAAATCGTTCACTAGTTTTTTTCCTTCGGATTTATAAGCAGCTTCCAAATCGGTAACGACCTGCAGGGTTTTAATACCATCCGTAAATGGAACGACGATTCTCTGGAATTGGTTGCCCGGTTTTTCATACACCTGTTTAATTACGGGGAAAGCCCGTTGGGCATTTTGAAGGGTTTTGTCCTGATAATGTTGCAACAAGGTGTCGTATAATCCATCGATAATTTCCTGTTCGGCTTGGTCTTGGAAAGCTTCTTCGGATAAAGGCGATTGAATAGCAAAATTACTGATCAGTTCGAACTCGAAATTCTTGTAGTCGTTCGTCGCTTTATTACTGTTTACGATTAATTCACAACTGTCGTAAAGCATGTTAGCAATATCCAATTGTAAGCGGTCTCCGAGCAGTGCGTGTTTCCGACGTTTGTAAATAACCTCTCGTTGTGCATTCATCACATCGTCGTATTCTAATAGACGTTTACGAATCCCAAAGTTGTTTTCTTCCACTTTTTTCTGGGCTCTTTCGATGGATTTGGTCATCATCGAATGCTGGATAACTTCTCCTTCTTCCAAGCCCATACGATCCATTACTTTGGCAACGCGTTCCGAACCGAAGAGTCGCATCAAATTATCTTCTAGCGAGACATAGAATTGTGAGCTTCCGGGGTCTCCTTGACGTCCGGATCGTCCGCGAAGCTGTCGATCCACTCGGCGAGAATCGTGACGCTCAGTTCCGATGATTGCTAAGCCACCTGCGGCTTTAACTTCATCGGAAAGTTTGATATCCGTTCCCCGTCCAGCCATATTGGTTGCGATGGTCACAATCCCGGCTTTTCCGGCTTCAGTCACAATATCGGCTTCTTTTTTGTGGAGTTTAGCGTTGAGTACGTTGTGCTTAATTTTTCGAATCTGCAACATTTTGCTCAACAATTCCGAGATTTCTACAGAAGTTGTTCCAATCAGTACTGGCCGTCCTGCATGCGCCAGTTTGGTAACTTCTTCTATAACCGCATTATATTTTTCCCGTTTGGTTTTATAGATCAAATCGTTCTGATCGTCTCGGGCAATCGGACGATTGGTTGGTATTTCTACGACATCAAGCTCATAGATTTCCCAAAATTCCCCAGCTTCGGTCACGGCAGTTCCCGTCATTCCGGCAAGTTTGTGATACATCCGGAAGTAATTTTGTAGGGTGATCGTGGCAAAAGTTTGGGTAGCTGCTTCAATTTTTACACTTTCCTTAGCCTCAATTGCCTGATGGAGTCCATCGGAATATCGTCTTCCTTCCATGATCCGCCCCGTTTGTTCATCGACAATTTTAACCTTATTGTCCATGAGCACATATTCG
>JBMYNJ010000088.1:0-5663 GCA_049598145.1 Flavobacteriaceae bacterium
CGCCATTTGTACTTAAATGAGGGTCTTGAGGGTGAGAAAAAATTAACCCTTTAAAATTTTGGGTGTATTGAAGCGCAATTTTTAAAAGGTTAGGGTTGGCTACGGTCTTTTTTACATCCGTAAATCCTACAGCTCCTGCTTGGTGCATTTCATATAAAGCAGCCAACTGATCGCCTTGTTGCCCTGCCGATAAAGAACCTAAGGGTAAAACTTCTAAGGGGGTGTTTTGAGTTGCCTGCACCATATGGCCTATCGCAGCTCGATTGTCGATGATGGGATCGGATACCGGTTGCAGTCCGATGGTTGTAAATCCAGATTTTAATGCGGTCTGAATTCCATTTTCAAGGGTTTCTCGTTCTTCATATCCGGGGCTTCCTATAGACACTAGAGGATCAAACCAACCCACAGAGACGTGGCAGTTCTCTAAAGCAAGGGTATGTTCGGCTGCAATTGAACCCAATTCTCCAATTTGGGTAATTTGCCCATCTTCAATTAACAGGTCAACGGTTTCTAAATGGTGTGGACTTTTTGAATCGACAACTGTCGCTTGCTGAATCAGTAGTGTTTTCATAATTCAATTCAAAAGTAGGATTTTTCAGGCCAACCCTTAAAGCGAAGTATTTTTCTTTTTTAAAATTTTTCAAACACTCCTAATCCGAATAGGGCAAAATCGTACTTAACGGGGTCGTTAGGGTCTAATTGGCGCAATTGAGCATCTAACTCTTGAACCGCTTTGGCATCGTTTTGATTTCTGTTTAATAGCCCTAGTTTACGGGCGACATTACCACTGTGAATATCTAATGGACAGGAAAGCTGAGCGGGTGTGATTCGGTTCCAAATGCCAAAATCCACCCCCTGAGTGTTGGGGCGAACCATCCACCTTAAATACATAAAAATCCTTTTCGCAGCGGATCCCTTTAACGGATCGGCGATGTGTTTTTCGCTTCTTTTTTCATGAGGAACTTCCAGTATATATCTTCTGAAATTGTGAATGTTTTCTGCCAGAGACGCAGAAGAAGAGTCACTTGGATGAAAAAAAGATTCTAGCGAATCTACTTCTTGGTAGGCTTTTTTTAACCCTTGAATTAAAAATTGTAAATCTTGCGCTTGAAAAGTCCGGTGTACAAATGTTTTAAAGCTTTTTAGGTCTTTAGGACTGTGGTGCAAAACAAAATTGTAAGGATCCTCATCCATCAATTGCATTATTTTCTGTGCACTTTTAAGAATACTCAAACGGTTACCCCAAGCGATAGTAGCTGTTAAATAGCCGGCAATTTCAATATCTTGTTTACGACTAAACCGATGGGGAACTTGGATCGGATCGGTTTCAATAAATGCTGAATTTTCGTAAAAAGCAGCTTTTTCGTCTAAAAATTCCTTGAGATTTTCTAGGGTCGAATTAAGATACAATTGTTCCATCTTTTAGAGCAATGACCCGATCGGCTTGTTGAGCAAATTCCTGATTGTGGGTCACAATAACGAAAGTGGTTTCTATGGTTTTTCGTAAATTAAAGAAGAGTTGGTGCAATTCTCGTGCATTTTGAGAATCCAGATTTCCGCTGGGTTCATCGGCCATAACAATTTGCGGACGATTAATCAATGCTCTCGCTACGGCCACTCTTTGTTTTTCTCCTCCAGAAAGCGCTGCTGGCTTATGATCAAAACGCTGACCAAGCCCCAATTGGGTTAGTAACTCTGCAGCTCGATCTTGGACGTCTGTTCTTTTGTGTTTTCCAATCCAACCGGGCAGACAAACATTTTCCAAAGCGGTGAACTCTGGTAATAGTTCATGGGATTGAAAAACAAAACCCAATTGCTGATTTCTAAAATGGGCCAATTGCAAAGCTGACATTTTTAGAGTAGAACAGCCGTTTAAATGAATAGAAGTGTCGGGGTGTTTATCTGGGGTTTCTAAGGTACCAATGATATGAAGTAAGGTGGATTTTCCAGCTCCTGATGGGCCAGTGATAGCGACCAATTCTTGGGATGCGATGGTTAGATTAATACCATTCAATACTTGGAGATTCCCAAAAGTTTTATAAAGTGATTTTACTTCTATCATCACCTTACAAAATAACACATTTTAGCCCGGGTAAAAGGTTTTATTGAATTCCTTTTCAATACAATTTTTGATCATTTTGTTTAATACCCTTCTCTTTTGTTTAAAATAAATATATATTTGTTAGACAAACAAAGATGGATCAAAAGGCATATTTTGGTGGAGGATGTTTTTGGTGTACCGAAGCAGTCTACAGCTCTTTAAAAGGAGTTAAAGAGGTTTTTCCTGGGTACATGGGGGGGCATATAAAAAACCCTTCCTACAGAGAGGTATGTACGGGCCGTACCGGCCATGTCGAAGTGGTAGAAATTACCTACAATACCGAAAGCATTCCTTATGAGATTCTTGTGCAGGTTTTTTTTGCCACCCACGATCCAACAACCTTAAACAGACAGGGCAACGATGTAGGAACTCAGTACCGTTCAGCTATATTTTACACTGATGATACTCAGAAAGAAACAGCTGAAAATTTGATAAATGAATTGAAGCATAACCAGGTATTTTCAAACCCTATTGTAACAGAAATCACTCCCATTTCTCCTTTTTATCCTGCTGAAGATGAACACAAAAATTATTTTAATAGACATCCCGATCAAATGTATTGCGCTGCTGTAATTGCACCAAAATTGAAAAAATTTCGAGAGGCCTATCAATCCTATATTAATTAGTTATGAACGAAAATTTTGACATCCAAACTCTTCCGTTGACTGAAGAAATTCGGTCAAATTTCACTGAAATAATAAATCTTCTTGGGGAAGACACCTCTAGAGAAGGACTTGTGAAAACTCCTGAAAGAGCTGCAAAAGCCATGAAATTTTTAACAGAAGGCTATGAAAAAGATCCGAAGCAAATCCTACAAAGTGCCATGTTCAGTGAAGACTATAACGAGATGGTTATTGTGAAAGACATTGAATTGTATTCGCTTTGTGAACATCATATGCTTCCTTTTTTCGGAAAAGCGCATATTGCCTATATTCCGGATGGCAAGATTGTTGGTTTAAGTAAACTGCCCAGAATTGTGGACGTTTTTGCCAGACGCCTGCAAGTTCAAGAGCGTTTAACCGAACAAATTTTAGATTGTATCAACGATACCTTAAATCCTAAGGGAGTTGCGGTAGTTATTGAAGCTTCACATATGTGTATGATGATGCGAGGAGTGCAAAAACAAAATTCAACTACTACCACCTCAGGGTTTCGGGGGACTTTTAAAGAAACGGAAACTCGAAATGAGTTTTTAAAGTTGATTACCTCTCACTTGGCTTAATCGTCCTGCTTAAACAGAAAGCCAAAACCCATTTTCCGTAACATCTTTTTTTCAAAGTTCCAGAAGAATTTTCCCTGTAAGAACAGAGCACCAACGACCACTAATATCAACTGATAGACGGGAAATACAATAAGTATTCTCAAAATCCAATAGAGTGTTTGTCCCCAAAAATGGTTCGGAAAACTTTCAGGGATTACATTGATTAGATTTAGAATCGGGCCACTGAGGCGAACACTCAACGATCCTGTGATTCCAAAAACAATAAAAATAATGAGGAATTGAAAATTGGATTCAACCCCCCATTTTTGCTTAAGTTTTTTCAATCGAAATTACTTTAATAACTGAGCAATCTGATTCGCCAATTCTGTTCCAATTCGGTCTTGTGCTTCCATAGTGGCAGCTCCGATATGAGGGGTAAGTGAAATTTGGGGGTGCATTAGGAGCTTGATTTCCGGTTTGGGTTCATTTTCAAAAGTATCCAAAGCTGCAAAGGCAAGCTTTCCTTTCTCCAAGGCCTCCACTAAAGCGACTTCATTAATCACTCCCCCACGAGCTGCGTTGATAATTGCGGATCCGTCTTTCATTCGAGTAAATTCTTCTGAGTCGATTACATAGTTCTTTTGTGCTGGAACGTGTAGACTCACAAAATCGGCTTCTTTAAGAACCTCTTCCTTGCTAAGCATTGGAATATTAATATGGATCGTTTGTCCATCATAAAACTCAACCGGAATTTCAACTTTTTCCTGAAAAGGGTCAAATGCGATCACACGCATGCCCACACCTAAACCAATTTTTGCTACTTCCTGTCCAATTCGTCCAAAACCGATGACCCCTAAGGTTTTTCCTCGAAGTTCAATCCCTTTAGCATAATTCTTCTTAAGTCCTTTAAAATTAGTTTCTCCTTCCAAGGGCATGTTTCGGTTGGAGTCGTATAGGAAACGAACCCCCCCGTATAGGTGAGCAAAAACCAACTCGGCTACTGATGCAGAAGATGCTGCAGGAGTATTGATCACATGAAGGCCCTTCGATTTGGCATAATCTACATCGATATTATCCATCCCTACACCGCCACGACCAATGAGTTTTAGTCCCGGGCAAGCATCGATAAGGTCTTTGCGAACAGTAGTTGCGCTACGAACTAAAAGTCCAACGATGTTGTTTTCGTTGATGTAATTTACAAGTTGTTCTTGGGCAACGTTTGTGGTTTCAATTTCAAATCCGGAAGCTTGTAGTGCATTCACCCCGCTGGGTGAGATTCCGTCGTTTGCGAGTATTTTCATTTCTATATTTTAGCTATTTTTTTCAAAGTTTTGCATACAGTCGACCAAAAGTTCAACGCTTTCAAGTGGGAGAGCGTTGTAGATAGAGGCACGATATCCTCCAACGGAGCGATGTCCCTTAAGTCCACTGATGTTTGAAGTATTCCAAAGTTCATCAAAATGAGTATCGTCGGATCCTTCAGCAAGATTAAAGGTGGCATTCATGATGCTTCGATCGGCTGTTGCCGCAAATCCTTCAAAGCAAGGGTTTCGATCAATTTCATCGTATATCAATTCTGCTTTGGCTCTGTTTTTAGCATCCAAGGCGCTGAGCCCTCCCTGGGCTTTAACCCAACGCATATTTAACATAGAAGTATAGACGGCAAAAACCGGTGGAGTATTAAACATACTGTCTTTGTCTATATGAGTCGCATAAGATAACATGGATGGGATCGCCCGATCCAATTCCTGTAATAGACCTTCTTTGAGAATGACTAAGGTGGTCCCGGCTGGACCCATATTTTTTTGGGCTCCGGCATAGAAAAGGTCGAAGGCACTGTAGTCCAGTTCTCGAGAGAAAATATCGGAGCTCATATCGGCCACCAGCGGTGCATCGGTTTTGGGGAGCTCATGAAATTGGGTTCCAAAGATGGTGTTGTTGGTCGTTATATGAAGGTAATCCAATCCCGATGGAACGTTATAATTCTTAGGGATATAGTTAAAATTTTGGTCTTTGGATGAAGCAATCTCAAGGGTTTCGCCATAGAGCTTTGCTTCTTTGATGGCCTTAGTAGACCAAGCACCTGTATTGATATATCCGGCTTTAGTATTCAACAAATTGGCTGCAACCATTAAAAACTGAAGGCTGGCCCCGCCTTGAAGAAATAAAGCTTTATAGCCCTTATTTTGAAGACCCGTTAACTCTAAGGCGAGCTCCTGCGCTTCGTCCATGATGGCGATAAACTCTTTGGAACGGTGAGAGATTTCAATCAGTGATAATCCAATTCCATCCAGTTCTTGTACGGCTTGTGAAGCCTGTAGCATCACTTCTTTGGGGAGGATGGACGGTCCTGCACTGAAG
>JBMYNJ010000089.1:0-5644 GCA_049598145.1 Flavobacteriaceae bacterium
CTGCTGCCATGAAGCACTTCTGGTTTCTTTTCATCTCTTCTACTACATATTTATGGGGAAAGGGTTCCGATATCCGACTGATTCAGCTATTACTCGGACATAGGAGTTTAATAACAACCGATATATGGAAACTATCGGAACCTTAGGTTCGGATATATGCGAGTTATGTGAAATTCTTTCTCCACCTAAAATAAGGAAAAGTTTTATTTAATTTCCTGTATAATTACATTATGGCAATTCTAAAAAATAAAACCGAATTGATTGATGATATAAAATTTACATATCAAAAATTACAAATAGAATTGACAAGCATTCCTGAAAAATTAACCAAATCAAAAGATTTAGAAGGACACGCTAAAGGGACTAAAATGTCTGTTTGTAATCTTGTCGCATATTTAATCGGCTGGGGTAATCTTGTTTTGAAATGGTATAAAATTAAGAAGCAAGGAAAAGAGCCTGATTTCCCCGAAACTGGTTATAAATGGAACGAGCTAGGAAAATTGGCTCAAAAATTTTATGCCGACTACCAACATGATGATTTTCAAACTTTGCTTAAAAAATGCGACAAGGTTGTAAAAGATATTCTTAAGTTAATTGAAGAAAAAGATAATACGTCTCTATACGAATCCTTGTGGTATGGAAAATACACTATGGGAAGGATGATTCAATTTAATACTTCTTCACCATACAAAAATGCTTACACAAGGATTCGTAAATGGAAGAAAGAGAAGGGGATAAAATAAATATCTTTTACAACGATTAAATAAAAACTTTAGAATAATGATGACGGTGGAGAAAAAACTCAAGTGGACGTTGCACTTTCGCTCGTTCCTCGCTCACCCTCACATAACAAAGGATATGAGGTTCGAGCCTTGCAGGCTCTCAACCCAAATTGCTCCCGTTGGTCGCAACTTCTCATATCGTGAAACGTTGGCCACAAGGTAAAACAGGAAAACGGATCAGCAATTCAGGAATTTGAATAAGTAGAACATATTAATTGCCAATAGCTTTGGGATATTAATCCTAAGAAGTAATTAAGATGTTCGGAAAACAAATTTCAGATTTAATGATCAAGCCAGGGAAATCGCCTGTGTTTGAGACTCCAGAAAAGTATTCATTGGCATATGAAGACGTCACCTTTAAAACCTCCGATGGTGTTACCCTATCGGGTTGGCTTGTAAAGGGAGGAACAGATAAGGTTATCATTCAATCTCATTTTGGAGTACAGTGCTCTCGATGTGGTTTTACCCAAGAAGGAAAAGGAATGATGAAAAATGCGCTTTGGACAAGTGATATTCATTTCCTTAACCAAGCCAAATACTTGGTCGAAGCAGGATATTCTGTCCTCATGTACGATATGCGCAATCATGGCGAAAGCGAACAAACTGGATGGGTTTCTTGGGGTAAAGATGAAAGAAAAGACGTAGTAGCAGCCATAAAATTTATTAGTGACCACAAGGACTATCAAAATGCAAATATTGGATTGTTGTCTATTTGCATGGGACAAGGAGCTAGCGTTTTTGCTTTTGGAATGGAAGAAGAAATGAAATCATTCAATAATCTAAAGACTATGATTTCAGTCCAACCACTAACCTATGATTACTTTGTTAAAGCAATGGGACTGCCAAATTTACTGATCAGTTCAGGAAATAAATACAATGCAGAGAAAAGAAACACTGACCTAACAGGAGACTCTTTCCTTCCTTACGCTAAAGATATATCTGTACCTACTTTGGTCATTCAAAATCAAAACGACCCAATGACCGACATGGATATGGTTAAAGGCTTTTATAATGATATCCAAGTGGATAAAGAAATCCTGTGGTTAGATTTACAGAAAAAAAGAGGTGCTGCTTATGCATGGTTAGGAAAAAATTCAAAACCTATTGTTCGTTGGTTTGATAAATATTTGAAATGAAAGAATTGATGTACATAATTTTAGGCATATTAGTAATTCTTGTCATCTTGGTTTTCACAGGAAATAAATCTGTGCAACATGAAATCACAATAAAGGCTTCCCCTGACAAAGTATGGAGTGTACTCACTCAAATGGAAGATTACCCGAAATGGAATCCTGTAATGGAATTGATTGACGGGACAGTCCAAGAAGGAAACAAAGTCAAGTATAGGTTTACCCAAGATGAAAAATCTACAAGTGAAATAAGTGCTTCGGTGGTTCAGATCATACCAAAAAAACTTCTGAATCAAAAAGGTGGAATTCCTTTATTGCTTACTTTTAATCACAGGTATATGCTAGAACCCTTAGGAAATTCAACCAAGATTATAATCCATGAAGATTACAGAGGAATTGGAGTTAACTTTTGGAACCCTCAACCAGTAGAAGATGCTTATAAGCGATTAAATATCGCATTAAAGAATCGAGTTGAGCAAACCTCAAATCGAGATGATGAATGAGATAGTAAGAATTAAATCCATAAATGATGTCCATCGCTTTTTTGGTTTAGAAAAGCCCAGACATCCCTTAGTGTCCGTTATACAAATTGATGATAGAATTACCAATTTTGATTACGGAGACACCAAATACATATTCGATTTCTACCAAATAAACCTAAAACAGGGATTTTCAGGTTCTATAAACTACGGGAGAAACTCATATGATTTCGATGAAGGCACATTGACTTTTATCAAACCAAACCAGACCATTCGGATAGAAAATCGAGATGAAATAAAGGGAAGTTCAGGTTGGACTTTACTTTTTCATCCTGACCTAATTCGAAGGTCTGAATTGAGAAAGTCAATTGAAGATTACTCATTTTTTAATTATGACCTAAATGAAGCCTTGCATTTATCAGAAAATGAAAAAAAATCAATTACTGATTTGGTCATAAAAATTCGAGAAGAATACAATCAAAATATTGACAAACATAGCCAAGAGTTAATCATTGCCAATATCGAAATGCTTCTTAAATACAGCAAGCGATACTATGATAGACAATTCTTCACAAGAACCAACCTTAACAAGGATTTACTATCTGAATTCAACAAGGTTGTCAGAGCATATTACCATTCGGATAATCCAGTCCAAAAAGGAATATTATCAGTTAAAGAATGTGCGAAGCAATTGAACCTATCTGTTAACTATTTGGGAGACCTAATTAAATCTGAAACAGGAAGAAGTGCAAAAGACCAAATTAATGACTACGTTGTTGAAAAAGCCAAAAACGAGCTTTTAGGAAGCAACGAAAGTGTAAGTCAAATTGCATATGGTTTGGGATTTGAATATCCTCAAGGACTCAATAAACTCTTCAAAGCAAAAGTAGGAATAAGCCCAAGTCAATATCGAAATTTGAACTAAATGAACAACAAACCCGTATGGATCTGCTCGCTGATCATAATGTTTCAATCTTGTATTGAACCCAAACACGAGTCCAGACCAAAAAAACCCGATACTTTCATCACCAAAATTGCCTTCGGCTCATGTGGTAGCGAAAACCACCCGCTCCCAATATTCGACAATGTGGTATTGCACGAACCCGATTTATTTATTTTTCTGGGCGACAATATTTATGGAGATACGAAAAACATGGATACGCTTAAAAAGAAATATCGGAAATTAGGAAATAAAAAATCCTATAAAAATCTAAAAAGTAAGACCCCGATTATAGCTACCTGGGACGACCATGATTTCGGATGGAATGATACCGGAAAATCATATCCTTTTAAAGAAGAATCCAAGGAGATATTTATGGAGTTCTTCGATGAACCTGAGTTCTCATCGCGAAGAAAACACGAAGGCATATATCATTCTTATATGTATGCATATGGAGAAAATAAGCTCCAGGTGATTTTGCTTGACGGCAGAACATTTCGAGATGACTTAAAACCCTATAATGGAGAATTTGACCAGGACAACAGCTATGGTTATTATCATAAAGACTATGCTCCACATACCGATTTGACACCGACATTATTGGGAGAAAAACAGTGGAAGTGGTTAGAAAAAGAATTGAAAGTGCCGGCCGATATAAGGATTATCGGTTCTGGAACTCAATTCGGAATCGAATGGAATGGATATGAAGCCTGGGCTAATTTCCCGCACGAAAGAAAGCGAATGTTAGACTTAATCAAGAGCACAAAAGCAAATGGTGTCCTGTTTATTTCAGGAGATGTTCATTATTCAGAAATATCTAAACTGGAAACAGATTTTTATCCTATCTATGATTTTACCTCTAGCGGTCTTTCATCGACATGGTACTTTGCCACACCCAACAAGAACAGAATTGAAGGCCCCATAATGGACAATCATTTTGGGTTGATAACCATTTTTTGGGAACAAGACAACACAAAAATAAAAATGGAAACCTGGGATATAAGTGACAATCAAAGAATAGAATATGTAGTGCCGCTTAAATCAATAATGTTCAAATAATCGATCATAGTGCTCACAACGCCCATATCCCTGGAAATGCTGCACATGGCCAACCCGATTGGAGCGCGTCTATGACGCCTGCCCTTCTTGAACGATATTTCCCAGGAAGAGGCACCAAAAAAAGTAATCGAAGAGTTGATCATTGAATTTGATTAAATTACACACATAAAACACGAAATTTCGAAATCGGAGTTTTAGCTTAGTGGAAATAAAATTGAATAAAAAAGAAATCACCCTATACAATCTAATCCAAAAAAATGATGAACTTATGGGGCGTTAAGTTTAATTGGCCCATAACTATTTCGAACCCAATAGAATCCCCATCCCAACTTTATACTTATGAAACATACACTTTTTTTACTCATCGCATTCCTTGCTACCCATCTATCAGTAGTGGGGCAAGACCGTATCACGGGAAAAACATTTGCTACCCGATCAGAAGTAATTGCCCAAAAGGGGATGGCGGCAACCTCACAACCCCTGGCTACGCAAGTAGCTTTGGATATTCTTAAAAAAGGGGGCAGTGCTGTCGACGCCGCCATTGCAGCCAATGCGCTGCTGGGTTTAGTAGAACCCACCGGAAATGGGATGGGCGGAGATTTATTTGCGATCGTTTGGGACGCCAATAAAAAGGAATTAACGGCTTTAAATGCTAGTGGACGCTCCCCCAACTCTTTGACGTTGGATTATTTTAAGGAACAAAACATGACTAAAATACCTGCCTACGGACCTTTGCCGGTTTCGGTTCCGGGCTGTGTAGACGGATGGTTTGAATTGCACGAAAAATATGGAAAACTCCCCATGGCCGAACTGTTGCAACCGGCGATAGACTATGCAGAAAATGGGTTTCCCGTGACAGAATTAATCGCCTACTATATGGGGTTAAGTGTTCCTTATTTATCGAGATATGATGGATTTTCGGAGGTTTTTGCCCCGAATGGTAAAGCACCGATCAAAGGAGAAATATTTAAAAATCCTGCTTTGGCCAATACCTTTAAAAAAATAGCAAAAGGGGGACGCGATGCGTTTTACAAAGGCGATATTGCCCGTACCATTGCCCAATATATGAAAGAGCAAGGAGGATTTTTAAGCTATGAAGATATGGCCAATCACACCTCCGAATGGGTAGAACCGGTGTCGACCAATTATCGCGGCTATGAGGTATGGGAAATTCCTCCAAACGGACAAGGCATTGCTGCCTTGCAAATTCTGAATTTATTAGAAGGCTACGATATCGCCGAGATGGGATTCGGT
>JBMYNJ010000090.1:0-5278 GCA_049598145.1 Flavobacteriaceae bacterium
GAAACAACCTTACTCATTCGTTTCGAAAGCTGCTGTTGAATCGAATCCAAATCAAGAAAAAATTATTATTACCAAGACTGTCCAGGCCCCTCCAAATTGTTATACCGTTACAAGAAGATTTACTCCAAAAACGATTACAGCTAGTCCAAAATTTAATGGGGTATCTTCAAGACTTTCCAATTCAAGTCCAATGGATCCTTCTTACGGAAGTAACAATTAATGATCCAGTATTTGTTAAAAACAACATTCAACAAATCCTAAGAGATAAATCTAAGAGTTACACAAATGCTCTTGTAAAGCTCATGCAACAAACTCCTGAAAGCCCTTTTGCAGTGGTCGAGCCCGATTATCCACATCTGATGCCTGAAAGTCTCTTAGAATTACTTTTAACTTCTGTAATCCAGCCCTACGATCGGATTTTAAGTTTGTACTTAGAGCCCAATTCTTTGTATAAATATGAAAGTTCTGGTTTTCAGCCTTTACATGCCGAAAAGAGTCTTCGGATGGAACGGAATAATATTTTCAGAAAAGCCGGAGGATTAAGCTTTTATAAAAATGTTCAAGCCTATCAATTCCCCGAGAACAAAAGAACCGGTTTTGTAGAAATGGATCATTTATCCACCCTTCGATTCAGTGAATGGAATGAAATTGAAACCTCGTTGAATCCGGATGATGATTAAGAAATAATCAAAAATATAAACGTGCATATGAAGCCCAAACAACCTTATTTAATAGCCGAAATAGGCGGGAATCACGAAGGAAACTTTGAAGTTGCACAAGAACTCGTACAAGAAGCCATAGCGGCCGAAGTGGATTGCATTAAGCTACAAATTTATCGCGGAGACCTTTTAGTTAACCCTCTGGTGAGTCCTAAACGGAATGCTCACTTTAAAAAGTTTGAACTCTCTCATGACCAATATGAGCTTTTAATTCAACAAATTCTAGACGCCGGAATAGATTTTACTGCAAGCGTTTGGGATGAGGAGAATTTTTTACGGTATGAACCCTATATGCCCTGGGTCAAGATAGGATCAGGGGATATGACCCATTATCCGCTTATTCAAACCATCTGCCAGTTTAAAAAACCAATCTATATCTCAACTGGCTTATCCCATTGGGAAGAGGTCAAAGATGTGGTTGCGTTTATAGAAGCCCAACATCCTTTCTATCAACAAAGAGATAATATAGCGATTCTACAGTGCACCAGTATGTATCCGATTAAGAATAGTGATGCAAATTTAAATGTATTGGAGCAGTATAAAACCTTAGGGCATTCTATCGGGTACAGCGATCATACTGAAGGGTTGAATGCACTGATCGCAGCTACATTACTTGGAAGCGAGGTATTGGAATTTCATTTTTCTACAGCTTCGTTAAAGGCCACTAAAGAATTTCGAGATCACAAAGTTTCGCTGACCCAAGAGGATATAATCGAGTTAAAAAAACAATTGAATTATTGGACTGCTTTTAATGGGAAATCGTTAAAAGAACCCTATCCGATAGAATTGGAAAGTGGCCATGTTAAAACCTTTAGACGGGGGGTATATCTGAAGGAAAATCTCCCTAAGGGGTATAGAATTCAATTGGAGGATTTGTGTTTTTTACGCCCTTGTGAAGGAATTTCTGCGCATCTTTTCCAGGACTTGATTGGCAAAAGACTTTCTAAACCGATTTCAAAACATCAACCGCTGGACTTCAATTATTTTGAATGATTTGATCAAGTATATCTTGAGCAACTTTTGGGGGATGATTCCACCAATCAGATTTTTCTAATGCTTTCTCCTGCGGCGGGGCGAATCTTTTTTTCATGAATTTGGCAGGATTACCCACCACGATTGTATAGGCATCAACATCTTTTAACACGATAGCTCCAGCACCAATGACTGCCCCTCTTCCGATTCGGACCCCTCTTCGAATGATGGCACCTGCCCCAATCCAGACGTCGTCTGCTATGTAAACTTTTTTATCGTCAACATTTCTATGTATAAAAGTGGAAGTACTGGGTTGCCTATAGTCGTGTTCCATCCCCCCGATTTGGACATTTGGGGCAATGGAACAATAATTTTGGGTAACTACATCATTCAAGATGCAATTTGGCCCTACATAATTATATTTGCCAATAGTCGTATGACTCAAATATGAATTCCCTCGGAATTTGCTGGAGAAACTAATGCGATTTCTTTTGAAGTATCCCAAGAAAAAATATCTTAGGGTATTCAACCAAAAATAAGCATGCCGAATCAGTTTTAAAAACCTCATATAATTGAGAAATCCATTAGAAATTTTTATTCAAAAAGAGCATCTTATTCATAAGAAGCTCCGTTCAAATTTAAAAATTCATTGGACTTATGTCCGTTTTTTTTATTTCAATCATCTTTTTAATCAGAGATTTGAATCTCAAAAATCAAAAAAGTTTGTACGAAGTTTTAAATATTTAAAGACCATCTTGGGGAGTCTTTTTAGATTAAAAAAAAATAAAGAGATCTTCCTGATTGCTTCCTCTAAGGAAGCTCAATCAGTCATTAAGCACTTTAAGCTTCACAAAAGAATTGATTCGAAGGAATCACTGGACCTCTCCGTTCTCACTTACAATACTGCTAGCCCTGGATTTGTTTATGTGGATTTAATCAAAATCATAGCTCGATTGGGGGGGAATTTTGTGGCCTTAAGGTCTTCCAAACCAAACAAGAGGATTGTCGCCAAACTTTTTATCGAGTCTATATGGATGACCCGCCTCTTCAAAGTACTTTTTAAACTCATCCGCCCCCAAAAAATATTTATCATTAACTGGTATACTTTTTATCCTGCTGTTGTTGCGGCTCAACAACTCAAAATTGAAGTCCATGAAGTGCAGCATGGAATTATACATAAAGAACATCCGGGCTATAATATGAGTTCCAAAATAGAGGTAAAGCATCTGCCTAATACATTTCATTTATGGGATGAAAAATTTAGCAAACATATACGAATCCCTGCACATCTACGATTCGAATATTTTGGTTTTCCGATGCAACTTTCAGAGCAATTGACTCCACAAAAGGGAAAATCAATTCTGATTATCTCTCAAGCATCAATTTCCACTGAAATATCCAATCATATCAACAAACTAGAATCTTTTTTTTCGCAGTATCAAGAGGTAATTTTTAGAATTCATCCAAAAGAAATCAATAACCCTAATCTCAAAATCCCAAAACGGTTTACCATCAGTACTCCTGAAGATGAAATGTTTGATGAAGTACTGAATCGAGTTTCAGATGTCATTGGTGTTTTTTCAACAGGCTTGCTCAAAGCGGAGCAGCTAAAAAAAAGAATTTATCTCATGGATATCCCTGAAAAAAGAAAAATTGAATCACTTTTATCCTCAAAATATAGCATCGTTTGACCAGGAAGCCTATGAATAATTTAGTTTCTATCATCATGCCCTCTTATAATTCATCTCTATACATAGATGAAGCGGTCCAGTCGGTGATCAATCAAAGCTATCAGGACTGGGAATTAATTGTAATTGATGATTGTTCAAAAGATAATTCTGTCGAAATTATTCAAGCATATCTACAAAAGGATTCTAGAATTATTTTGCTCAGTCAAAGTGAAAACGGCGGGCCTGCCAAAAGCCGAAATATAGGAATCCAAAAAGCGGAGGGCCGTTACATCACTTTTCTGGATAGTGACGATTTTTGGGAGCCAGATTTTCTACAAACCAGCCTTCAGTATTTGAATGATCGTCAAATTGAATTTTGTTTTGCATCCTATCACCGAATTACTGAGCAAGGACAGTATATCGATTTTTTTAAAGTCCCCGATAAAGTCAATTACTACGATCTTTTAAAAACTTGCCCGATTCCTTGCCTAACAGCGATTTATGACACCTCACGAGTGGGGAAACATTTTATGCCCCCCTTAAAAAAGCGTCAGGATTATGGCCTGTGGTTGTCCTTAGCAAAAGAAATAGATTATATGTATGGTATTGAAAAACCCTTAGCTACCTATCGCATTCGGAAAAATTCAGTTTCGAGAAATAAATTCAAAACAGCTTACTACCAGTGGAAAATTTATAGGGAAGTGGAGAAAATCAACTTTTTCAAAAGTGTGTATTATATCATTCACTATACATTCAACGGGATTTTAAAATATGCAGTACTTCTCAAAACCCCATAGGAATAGTAGACGAGTAGCCGTTTGGTAATTGATTGAAATAGAATTATCTTTGCCATCCAAAATTTAAAGAAATATGTACGCAATTGTAGAGATAGCCGGGCAGCAATTTAAAGTTGCGCAAGACCAAAAGCTCTTCGTACATCGTCTGGATGCCAAAGAAGGAGACCAAGTTTCTTTCGACCAGGTATTATTATTAGACGATGGCAAGCAAGTGACTGTTGGCGCCCCCGCTATAACTGGAGCTTCGGTTGAGGCGAAGGTAGTCGGCCATTTAAAAGGCGACAAGGTCATTGTATTTAAAAAGAAACGTCGTAAAGGCTACCGTGTCAAAAACGGTCACCGTCAAGCGTTAACAGAATTGGTGATTGAGGCCATTTCTGCTAAAGGGGGAGCTAAAAAAGCTGCTCCGAAGAAAAAAGCTGCTGAAGCAGAAAGTAAGCCTAAAGCCACTGCTAAAAAAGCGGAAACAAAATCTAAAGAAGCTCCTAAAAAAGCTGACGCCCCTGCAGCTGCAAAAGAGGATTTTTCCTCCAAGACTGTTGCTGAGCTAAAGGTATTAGCCAAAGCCAAAGGAATCACTGGAATTTCTGGAATGAAAAAAGCGGACTTAATTGCTGCACTTAAAAAATAAAATCACAAACGTTTAAACCATGGCACATAAAAAAGGAGTCGGGAGTTCTAAAAACGGAAGAGAATCCGAATCGAAACGCTTAGGAGTCAAAATTTTTGGAGGCCAGGCCGCCAAAGCTGGGAACATTATTGTTCGTCAGCGCGGAACTGCCCACAACCCCGGGGAAAATGTATACTTAGGGAAAGACCACACCCTTCACGCGCAAGTCGACGGGGTCGTGCAATTCACTAAAAAGAAAGACAACAAGTCTTATGTTTCAGTGACGCCATTCGAGGCATAAAAGGAACTTCAAACATTACAGCATAAAAAACCCCGCCAATTGGCGGGGTTTTTTATAAGGGGTAAACCCAATTAATAACGATAATATTCCGGTTTAAAGGGTCCTTGAACTTTTACTCCGATATACTCTGCCTGATCTTCGGTTAAGGTATCCAGCTCCACTCCCAAGTGGTCTAAATGAAGGGCAGCCACCTTTTCATCTAAATGTTT
>JBMYNJ010000091.1:0-5113 GCA_049598145.1 Flavobacteriaceae bacterium
TTGATAAAATTTCCACCGGGGCCCTGAGCGATCTTGAAAAAGTAACCAAACAGGCCCGGGCTATGGTTTCGGTCTACGGGTTAAATGACACTATTGGGAATATTACCTATTACGACTCATCAGGTCAGAATGAGTATGGCTTTTCTAAGCCATATTCAGAGCAAACCGCTCAGAAAATCGATGAAGAAATTTCAGAATTAATCGAAACACAATACCAAAGAGCTTGTGAACTTTTGAACCAGAATCAAGAAAAACTTACCAAGCTAGCTGAGCGACTTTTGGAAAAAGAAGTTATCTTTAAAGACGATTTGGAGGAAATTCTCGGGAAACGCCCCTATGAAACCCCTGAGAAGAATCTTGATGTTGGCAACAAATCAAAAGTAAAAGAAGAAAAAAGTTAAAGAAACCTTGGGCTTATTTGACGGACTTTTTGGGGGTAAAAAACAAAAGGCGAAAACCTCGAAAAGTCAATATTTACCAGACGTCAAAGAACCTGATGAAATTAGTTTTGCCAAAAACTTTACTGAAAAAGGGGGGCGATTCATTTTTTGTGAATCCCTCGATGAGGCCCAACAAAACTTTAACGCTATCCTGAAAGAGCATCAATGGACTTCAAATGAAGTGGTTTGCATCCAAAAAGAATTGGGGGAGCACTTCAATCTGAATGTGAGTCCCAAAGGCGGTAAAAAAATCTTAAAAAATGCTCCCGTTTTATTTCTGACTTGCGAATATTTAATCGCCAATACGGGAGGAATCATGATTTGTAGTTCGCAAGTGCATAAAATTGCACTCCCTGAATTACCGGAACAATTAATTATTTTTGCTAGTACTTCACAAATCAGTTCAGATGTAAGTGAGGGAATGTCCTCACTCAAATCGAAATATTTTGAGGATCTTCCCACCAATATTACAACTCTTAATCCCAAACACCCCGATCGAGAAACCGATTTTTTGAGCTACGGGAATAATTCCAAAAACATTTACTTACTGTTAGTCGAGGCGTAACATGACAGAAAACACCATTCGTGCCTTATCAGGATTACTCTACATAGGGCTTATTTTGGGCAGTATTTATGCAGGAGAAATTTATTTTACCGGACTTATCTTACTGTTTACTCTTTTGGTGCTTTGGGAATATTGTAGGCTTATCCGTAGCTCTCCCTACCTTCCGATTTTTACATACACTGCAATAGTACTGGGGTTCTATTGCTATCCTCAATTAAAGCATTTTAAAGATGGAATGATTCTTTCAGCCTTAGGGTCTGCACTTATTTTAACTGGATTCCTTCTAAGGGGTCAAAATTTACCCAAAAATATCATTAGACTTTTTACCTGGACATATATCATGGGGGGCAGTTTGGGAATAATCTCTCTTTACGGTGCACACCAAAGTCCTACTTTTTTGGTAGTCCTCACTTTTGGAACCATTTGGGCAAACAACACTTTTGCTTATTTGTTTGGCAAATCCTTAGGTAAAAACCCGTTAGCCCCCAAGGTATCCCCAAAAAAATCCTGGGAAGGTTTTTTTGGAGGAACGATAATGGCCGTTCTGTTTAGTATGATCTACAGCTGGATTTCCCATGAGATGCCCTTTGAACAGGGTGTGTTTTTTGGGGTTGGAGTAGCTATTCTTGCAACTTTAGGAGACCTGGTGCAATCCCAAATCAAACGGCAGGTCCAAGTAAAAGACAGTGGATCTCTACTGCCCGGTCATGGGGGCTTTTTTGATCGAATGGACAGTATTATCTTTACAGCCCCATTCATCACAGGAATTCATATCATATATTTTTATGTTTCATAAAGAGGGTTACCAAATTATCATCGTCAGCTTTTTGATCGCTGCAGCAGTTGCATTAATCGCGAATTCGTATGTAGAGCACTCCGTTCTCCGTTGGGCAATCCTGGTCATAAACCTTGTTTTTTTAGGGTTAATCCTCCAGTTTTTTAGAAATCCCAAACGTACAACGGTACCAGATGTAAATGAGATCATCGCTCCGGTAGATGGCAAGGTGGTGATTATTGAAGAGGTCTATGAAAAGGAGTATTTTAAAGACCAGCGATTACAAGTGTCTATTTTTATGTCACCCTTAAATGTTCATGTGACTCGTTATCCAATTAGCGGAGAGGTTTTATTCAGTAAATATCACCCGGGAAAATATCTTGTCGCTTGGCACCCCAAATCCTCAGAGTTAAATGAACGGACAACGATTGTAGTTTCCAACGAAACTATAGGCCCAATTCTGTATCGGCAAATTGCTGGGGCTGTAGCGCGTAGGATAGTTAACTACGCAAAAAAGGGCCAGCAAGCCCAACAAGGAGCCGATGCTGGTTTCATTAAATTTGGATCTCGGGTAGATTTGTTTTTACCACTTGATGCAAAAATCAATGTTCAATTAAACGAACATGTCCGGGGTGGAGAACAGAGTATTGCTACGATCGGGAAATAAGTCTCCTGAATTATTGAAGCTGTTTTTCGAGCAAGGCAATTTTCTCAATCGCATCCTGCGCTTTTTTTCGTTCTAATGCGACTACCTTTTCAGGGGCATTAGCCATAAATCTTTCATTGGAAAGCTTTTTTTCAACTCCCTTTAAAAATCCTTTGAGATAGTTTATTTCCTCCTGAAGTTTTTGCTGCTTTTCTTCGGCATTTTCGCTTTGTTCAAGTGGGATAAAGAAAGTACTCTTATCCACTCGAAAACTCACACTATTAACTTCTTCAGCTGGAACTGAATAAATGATTTCTGATAAAAAGCCCAGCTTTTGAACTACCTCCCCAAAAGGCAATTGGTCTGTTTGTACTTCGGCATAGAGGGATAACGGGGTTTTAAAACCAATCTGTCGCGCCTGTCGCTGCTTGCGGATATTGGAAATTAGCTCTTGGGTGTGCTCAAAATCCTGAATGATTTTGGGATCAAAACTTTGAGCTTTCGGCCATTCACTCACCGTGAGTGCCTCTTCTGAAGAACGTTCCTGAACCGCATGCCATAATTCTTCGGACAAGAAAGGCATGAAAGGATGTAACAATTTTAGATTCTTTTCAAATAACACGATCAATCGCTGCTGGGTGGCAGCTGCCACAGGATTTCCGTATTCCGGCTTTAGTCCTTCTAAAAGCCAAGAGCAATAATCGTCCCATACCAATTTATAGATGGCCATCATGGCATCCGAGATTCGATATTTATCAAAATGATCGTTTACTGCCTCTAGGGTCTGATAAAATCGATTTTCATACCAATTTAAAAGCGCATTGTCTGCATCGGTACTCTCGAGCGCTTCATGAGTATCCCACGCTTGCAGGAGGCGATAGGCGTTCCATATTTTATTGGCAAAATTTTTCCCTTGCTGGCATAGAGCTTCATCAAAAAGCAAATCGTTCCCGGCAGGAGCGCTAAGCAAAAGCCCCACCCGAACCGCATCGGCTCCGAATTGTTCAATAAGCCCCAAAGCGTCTGGAGAATTTCCAAGTTGCTTGGACATTTTACGGCCTTGCTTATCCCGAACCAATCCTGTCAGGTAAACTTTACTAAAAGGGTGTTTGTTGCGGAAAGCATATCCTGACATAATCATACGAGCTACCCAGAAAAACAAAATATCAGGCCCGGTAACCAAGTCTTGAGTCGGGAAATAATACTCCACTTCAGGATTATTAGGATTGCGAATTCCATCAAAAACCGAAATGGGCCACAACCAAGAAGAAAACCAAGTATCCAAAACATCCGGATCCTGTCGGAGGTCCTTTTCTTGCAAATACTGGTTTCCTGATTTTTCACGTGCTTGGATTAAGGCTGCCTCGGCAGAAATTGCAACGACGTATTCATCGGGCTCTATCCCATAATAATAGACGGGGATCCTATGTCCCCACCACAATTGTCTTGAAATATTCCAATCCCGGATGTTTTCCATCCAATGGCGGTATGTATTCTTAAATTTTTCTGGGATTAAAGCCACTTCTCCCGTTTCCATAACCGCTTTCAAAGCCGGCTGAGCGAGTTCTTCCATTCGGAGGAACCACTGCTCTGAAATCCGAGGTTCCACAACTGCTTTGGTGCGCTCTGATGTTCCAACTTTATGGCGATGTTGCTCTTTTTTGGCTAATATTCCTTCTTCATCCAAAGCCTTGGCGATAGCTTTTCTTGCCTCAAAGCGATCCATTCCTTCGAAAGAGAGTCCATGAGCATTGAGGGTGCCATCGGGATTAAATATATCTATAAAGGCTAAATTGTGCTTTTCTCCCAACTCTTTGTCATTGGGATCGTGCGCTGGAGTAACTTTTAAGCATCCGGTACCAAACTCTCGATCGACATAAGGATCGGTAATGATAGGGATTTCCCGATTCGCTAGAGGAACAATCGCTTTTTTTCCATGTAAGTGAATGTATCTTTCGTCTTCCGGATGAATACAAATAGCGGTGTCTCCCAATAAGGTCTCCGGGCGAGTGGTTGCTATAGTAAGGTGATTCTCGGAGCCAACAATAGGGTAATGAATATGATATAAATGTCCGTCCTTTTCTTCATAAATCACCTCTTCATCTGAAACGGTGGTTTGTGCCTCAGGGTCCCAGTTAACCATTCGAAAGCCTTTATAAATAAGACCTTTTTCATAGAGATCAACAAACACTTGTAACACGCTCTCATACATTTCTGGATCTAAAGTGAATCGGGTACGATTCCAATCGCATGAACATCCCAAATAACGTAATTGTTTAAGGATAACACCTCCGTATTCTTTCGTCCAATCCCAAGCGTGCTTTAAAAATTCGTCTCTACTAAGGTCTTTTTTGTCGATTCCTTGACCTTTTAATTTGGCCACTACCTTAGCTTCGGTAGCTATAGAGGCATGATCGGTACCGGGCACCCAACAAGCGTTGAATCCCATCATTCGCGCTCGACGAATCAAGACGTCCTGTAGGGTATTATTGAGCATATGCCCCATGTGAAGAACCCCAGTTACATTGGGTGGAGGAATCACAATAGTGTAGGGCTGACGATTATCAGGTTGAGACTTAAAATATTGCTGGTCTTCCCAATAATCCGACCATTTTTTTTCTATTGTGGCAGCAACAAATTTTGCTGGTATTTCCATCCTAAATGTATTTGAGAGGCTAAAAGTAAGG
>JBMYNJ010000092.1:0-5075 GCA_049598145.1 Flavobacteriaceae bacterium
GGGCTTAAAATCAACCCCTCGCCTACCGTGGTGATGGGCTTTGAGGTGGGGGCCCGATATGCTTTAACCGATAATTTAGACGGAAGCGATCCCGACCCCAGTCAAAGTCTTAACCGATTTGGGAATATTGGCAATAATGACTGGTATGTGTTTTCTGGCTTGACAATTTCATTTACCTTTGGCGATCTGCCGTGTTATTGTAAAGATAAATGATGCAATTCGACAACATACCTAATCATATAGCGATCATCATGGATGGTAACGGGCGTTGGGCGGTAGACCAAGACAAACCCCGTATATATGGCCACAAACACGGGGTAGAATCTGTTCGATCCATTGTTGAAGCCGCACGGGAGATCAAAATTTCACACCTAACCCTCTATGCTTTTTCAACTGAAAATTGGGGCCGCCCGGATGAAGAGGTCGGTGTTTTGATGAATTTATTGGTTCGGTCGCTCCGCAGCGAATTCCGGAAAATGATGCAAAACGAGATTCGCTTACAGGCCATTGGCCGTTTAGACACGCTTCCCAGCGTCGTCCGAGAAGAACTCGAATATGTGACCGAAAAGACTCAGAACAATACAGGAATGGTTCTCACCCTCGCTTTAAGTTATGGCAGTAGAGAAGAATTGGTACAGGCATTTTGCTGCTTGGCCGAAAAAGTTAAATCCAACACAATTTCGTTAGAAAACCTTGACGAATCGGTTATAAATGAGCATCTTTACACGCGAAATTTACCTGATGTAGATTTGCTGATTCGCACCAGTGGTGAACAACGAGTTAGCAATTTTTTGCTTTGGCAAATTGCCTATGCAGAACTCTATTTTACGGAAAAACTTTGGCCGGATTTTGGAAAAGAGGATTTACATCAGGCCATTTTAAATTATCAACAACGCGAACGCAGATTTGGAAAAACAAGTCAACAACTTCAATCGTAAACTTAGCCTAATCCATTTTTTTCTCGGGCTGCTCATACTTCCCTTTTGGGCTCAAGCACAAACCGAAGATTATCTTCCCGGAAAAAAATACACCCTCGATTCTATTGCTGTATCAGGCTTAAAAACATTTAACAACCAAACGGTGATCTCCTACAGTGGTTTACGCAAAGGAATGAAAATTACTGTCCCCGGAGAAGAAATTAGCAGTATCATTAAAAAATTGTGGAAGCTGGAACTTTTCAGCGATATCAATTTCTATGTGAACTATGTAAGAGAGGATCGAATCGGAATCGAGATTGAAATCAAAGAACTCCCTACCCTATCGGACGTAAAGGTTGTTGGTGTAAAAAAAGGAAAAGCGGAAATCCTACTGAAAGAAACTGAACTGACCAAAGGAAAAAAACTTTCCGAAAGCTTCTTAACCAATACCAAGAACTACATCCTGAATAAGTCTCGAAAAGAAGGCTATATGAATGCCAAAGTACAGCTAAACCTCATCCCGGATTCCTTGGACAATAACTCCTTGAAGATGGTCGTCCGAGTGGATCGAGGTCCTCGGGTGAAAGTCAAAAGAATTGCTATTGAAGGGAATGAAGTGTTCTCGGATTTAAGAATTCGAAAACAGCTTAAAAATACCAAGCGTAAGTTCACCGGTCGATTTTGGAAAAAATCCAAATACATCCCAACTGATTTTGTTTCTGACAAAGAAGAACTCATCAATTTCTATAAAGAAAAGGGCTATAGAGATGCCCGAATTGTCGCCGATACCCTTGTGGTTAACGACGATAATACTCTTGGCTTGGGAATTACAGTTGAAGAAGGGCGGCGATATTATTTTGGAGACATTAACTTTATCGGAAACAGTGCCTATACCTCCTATTTTCTGGCTCGGAAATTGGGTATCCAAAAAGGGGATCCCTACAATGGGGTGCTCTTAAAAAAGCGCATTTCAGATACCTCTAAACCCGATGGAGACGACCTGACCAACCTCTACCAAAACAATGGATATCTTTTTTCCAACGTTAATGCAGTTGAGGTGAGTGCCAAAGAGGATACGATCAATTATGAAATTCGGATTACTGAAGGAAAAATTGCTCGCTTCAACAATATCTCTGCTTTGGGAAACACCAAAACTAACGACCACGTCATTTTTAGAGAATTGCGAACCAAGCCCGGAGAATTATACAGTAAAGATATGGTAGTGCGCACCGTTCGGGAATTGGGACAACTCGGTTTTTTTGATGCTGAACAGATTACACCCGATTTTAAAGCGGTGGACCCCAATGCCGGGACCGTAGATATCGAATACGGATTAATTGAAGCCGGAGCCAGCCAGATTGAATTGCAAGGCGGCTACGGAGGAGGTGGATTTATTGGAACCTTAGGGCTTTCCTTTAACAACTTCTCCATGAAAAACATTTTTAATAAAAAAGCCTATCGGCCACTTCCTATGGGCGATGGACAAACTCTGAGTCTTCGCTTACAAGCGAGTCAGTTTTTTAACACCTACAGTTTTAGCTTTGCAGAACCTTGGTTGGGAGGGCGAGAACCCGTTCAGTTTTCGACTTCACTTTCCCATACCGTTCAATATCGCTATGACTTCTACACCGGCTTAGCCGATAAAAGCCAATCCTTTCAGATCAGTGGTATCACTTTAGGATTGGCCAAACGCCTGCGGGTACCGGACGATTATTTTACACTATCCCAGTCCATTGCGTTCCAATACTACAATCTCCAAAACTATTTTACAGGCCTATTTACCTTCGGAGATGGCGAATCCAACAACCTGTCTTACACCATTGCGCTAAGTCGAAACAATACTTTTACAAATCCTATATTTCCCTTAGGAGGGTCTAAGTTTTTAATAAGTGCTAAGCTTACACCTCCTTATTCTTTAATTTCAGGACAAGATTTTTCTACCCTAGAGGATCAAGAGGAATTTCAGGATATTGCCGGGAATCCTGATCAAGAAAAAATCGATCAAGAAAAATTCAAATGGTTGGAGTTCTACAAAATTAAATTTGATGGAGAATGGTATACGCGCTTGTTTGATAAGTTAGTGTTGAAGACTCAAGCGAATTTCGGGTTTTTGGGAGCCTACAATCCCGAGCGGGGTAACATCCCCTTTGAACGCTTCTTTTTAGGGGGAGATGGGATGATTAATTATGCCTTAGATGGGCGTGAAACTATTGCCCTCCGGGGGTATGAAAATCAATCGCTTTCCAGCAACGATGGTTCTTTGATATACAACAAGTTTACGATGGAACTACGCTATCCCATTACTCTTAAGCCCTCTGCCTCAATCTATGCTTTAAGCTTTTTAGAAGCAGGAAATGGGTATAACAGCTTTAGAGATTTTAATCCATTCAATTCCAAGAGGTCTGCTGGGGCAGGAGTTCGAATTTTTATGCCTGCCTTTGGATTGTTAGGAATTGATTTTGGCTATGGCTTCGACAGCATTATTCCAGGAGATAATACGCCAAACGGCTGGGAAACACATTTCGTGATTGGACAACGGTTTTAAATGAAATAATTCCCTTGTACAAGCGTTTTTAGTTTAGAACCTTAATCCTAATTTATGTTTGTAGACCTAAATTCCTTGAAGAAATCGCTCTTACAACTCGCTTTGTTAGGACTTATCGGGTGGAGCAACACAAGTCTCCACGCGCAAAGGGGGGTTCGTATTGCTTACTTGGATATGGACCGGATTTTAGTAGAATTGTCGGAATATCAAAAAGCCAGCCAGCTTTTAGATGAACGGATCGTAAAGTGGAAAGAGGAAATCGAACTTAAAAAACTACAGGCGCAACAACTGCGAGAACAATTAGGTGCCGAAAAAGTGCTTTTAACGCCCGAACTCATCAAAGATCGGGAAGTGGAAATCAAAGAATTTGAACGAGAAATTATACAGCTGCAAGAAAGACGTTTTGGCCCCCAAGGAGACTTAATCAAACAACGGGTGCAATTGATACAACCCATTCAGGATCAGGTAATGACCATAGTGCAGAAAATAGCCACCGATAAAAAATATGATTTTGTTTTTGATCGCTCAAATTCTCCAAATATGTTATTTTCTTCAAAAAATTACGATATTAGCAAACTCATAATTCAACAGCTTCAACGACAGGAAAAAATTAAAAAACGACAAGAAAAAATTGAAGCCGTTAAATCAAAATTGAACCGATAACATCTTAACTCCATTTAAAATGAACTTAAAAACGAAATTCTTTGCTAGTTTGGCGTGTGTCTTATTTTCTTACACCGCTACCCAAGCACAATCGAAAGTTGCACACATTGATACGCAGCAACTCTTTGCTGAAATGCCCGAAGTAATTGCAGCACAAAAGGAATTGGAAAAATTAGAAAAAACGTATACCACAGACATCGAAAATTCTTTAAAAGAATTTCAGGCGAAAGCACAATCTTATGCTGCTGATGTTGAAAATCAAACAGAAATTACCAACCAAGCTCGTCAAAAAGAGTTAGAGTCTTTACAGCAAAATATTCAAGGCTTCAGAGAAACGGCTGCACAAGACTTGCAAAAAAAGCAGGTGGAGATGATGCGCCCCCTTTACGACAAAGCGCGCCAAGCGATTGAAAAAGTTGCTGCTGCATTAGGCTTCGATTATGTTTTAGATGCTTCCCAAGGAGGAGGTGTTCTGGTAGCCAATGGGAAAAACATCATGCCTGAGGTTAAAAAAGAACTTGGATTTTAATTCTGTATTTTTAAATTATTCCTTGAAACCGAAGCCTTCCGCTTCGGTTTTTTTTATACCTATTCTTTAAACCAAGAAGCGTATCGGATATAATTGTGAGCGATGCGTTCGATTTCCCCCTGTTGGAGTTCAGGAGATACTACCCCTATTTTTTTGGCGGGAATGCCCGCATAAATACTTCCAACCTCCACTCGAGTATTTTGGGGGACTACAGCCCCAGCAGCGATAATGCTTCCGGACTCAATCACACAATGATCCATCACGATACTGCCCATGCCAATCAAAACTCGATCCTGAATGGTACACCCATGAACCAAGGCATTGTGTCCAATAGAAACATCATTACCAATCGAAGTAGATGCTCGCTCAAAAGTGGCGTGAATCACCGCTCCATCCTGTATGTTAACTCGGTCGCCGCAAC
>JBMYNJ010000093.1:0-4887 GCA_049598145.1 Flavobacteriaceae bacterium
CAACATGCCCAAGTCAGCTTGTCCTTTTTTTGGCCTTCCTTAGAACGGCAAGTACATATCGATGGTGTGGCTTCACGTCTGGATGAAAATACATCTACCCGTTATTTCCAATCGCGGCCTAAGGGAAGTCAGTTGGGAGCCTGGGCTTCGAACCAAAGTCAGGTGTTGCAAAATCGATCTATATTAACAGACCGTTTAAAGGCTTTGGAAGATCAATATAAAAATAAGGAAGTATTGCCAAAACCTGATTTTTGGGGCGGATATCGAGTAGTGGCTCAAAGGTTTGAATTTTGGCAAGGGCGCCCTAATCGACTCCACGATAGGGTAGAACTTTTACTCTTGGAAGACACCTGGAAAGCTCAACGTTTATCACCATAAACCTAGTGAAGTGAAAAGAATCGTATTGTTGCGACACGCAAAATCCTATTGGGAATGGGAAGTTTCGGATCAGGATCGTCCCTTAACTCCAAAAGGTATGCAACGGATAAGCCAAATGGCTCAACAGCCCGATCATCCGTTTCACTCTGTAGATCGGATTTTTTCCAGCACAGCCAACCGAGCCATTCATACCGCAATTTTAATGTTACGAGGGGCAAATTTACCGATGGATTTACTTCGTTTAGACGAAAGCCTTTACACCTTTAGTGCCACCGAGGTGGTTCGTTACATCCAAAGTATGTCCGAGAAATTGTCTCAGGTCATATTAGTCGGGCACAATCCTGCATTTACAGAAACTGTAAATAGACTTAGCGATACTACAGTTGCCCATTTGCCAACGGCGGCTTGGGCTGAACTTTCTTTCCCTAAAGAAATCCCTTGGGAGAACATTCAAAACGGAACCATGCGCCTAGGAATACCCAAACAAATACTGCGTTAATGGAAAATCCAAAAAAATATATTAATCGAGAATTAAGTTGGTTGGATTTTAATGCCCGTGTTTTACAAGAGGCTGAAAATCCCGAAGTTCCCCTATTGGAACGCCTTCGATTTTTAGGGATTTTTTCCAATAATTTAGACGAGTTTTTTCAGGTTCGGTACGCCACAGTAAAACGGATTGCCCAATCCGAAAAATCGGGTAAAAAAGTTTTAGGGGGCGAATCTGCTGAAACCTTATTAAAGCAAATTACCCATCGGGTGATCAAAGATCAAAAGCACAGTGTAGAGATTTTAAATTCTATAGAAAACGAACTAAAAGAAGAGGGAATCTGCTTCATCACAGAACAAGAAATCACTACCGAACAAGGGGCTTTTCTCAAGGAGTATTTTATTGAAAAAATTAGTCCCTCGCTGGAAACGGTTATTCTCAACGAGGAGATTCAGCAGGATTTAACGGGAAATCGTGCATTTTTAGCTGTTCGGATGCAACTTCAGGGAAGTGATTCCATATCACAATATGCTGTGATCGAACTTCCGGAAGATATCAATCGTTTCGTAATCCTGCCTAAAACCTCCGAAATTCAGTATGTGATTTTAATTGACGATGTGATTCGCTACCACCTGGATCGCATCTTTAGTATTTTCAATTACGATCATATTGAAGCCCATATGGTAAAAATTACACGGGATGCGGAATTGGATTTCGAGGAAGATGTTTCCAAAAGTTATATCGACAAAATCATGGAAAGTGTACAAGATCGCATTGTTGGGGATCCGGTACGGTTGGTCTATGATAATGCACTCCCCCAAGAAACTTTAGATGTTTTAGTAAGCAAATTGGGAATTAAAACTAAAGACAACTTATTGCCTGGAGCACGTTATCATCACAGGAGAGATTACATGAATTTCCCAGATATTGGCAGACCCGATTTGTTGTATGCTAAGATGCCTCCATTACCGCTTAAGGATTTGTCTTTGGAAGACAATATTATTGATGCCATTGCTCAAAAGGATCGATTGATTTATACCCCCTATCATTCCTTTTCTTATGTCATTCGATTCTTGCGTCAAGCGGCTTTGGACCCCAAAGTCACTCAGATAAAAATCACCATCTATCGTCTTTCCAAGATCTCTAACGTAGTGAATTCCTTGATTAATGCTGCTCGGAATGGGAAACGTGTCTTGGTACAAATTGAATTACAGGCCCGCTTTGATGAAGCAAATAATATCAGCTATGCCAACCAGTTGGAATCTGCAGGGGTACAATTAATTTTCGGTGTTCCGGGGCTTAAGGTTCACTCCAAAATTTGCTATGTAGAACGCATGGAATCCAAATCTAAAAAAAGCCGTTACGGGTTTATTTCCACCGGGAATT
The DNA here is from genome assembly GCA_049598145.1 of Flavobacteriaceae bacterium. Classification (GTDB taxonomy): domain Bacteria; phylum Bacteroidota; class Bacteroidia; order Flavobacteriales; family Flavobacteriaceae; genus WTJH01. Next base: position 2,252 of record JBMYNJ010000093.1, read on the forward strand.
TTAATGAATCTACCGCAAAAGTATATACCGATTTCACCTTGTTTACGGCCAACCCAAAAATCTTAAAGGAAGTCAATAAAGTCTTTAATTTTTTACAAGTTAATTATAAGCTTAAGAGCTATAAACACTTGATTGTTTCTCCTCATTATACCTCCTCATCTCTTCAGCGATTAATCCAAAATGAGATCGACCATAAGAAGGCCGGAAAACCAGCAGGGATTCGTCTAAAGCTCAACAGTATCAGTAGTTATAAAATGATCGATAAGCTTTACGAAGCCAGTCAGGCGGGAGTTCCGATCCAAATGATTGTTCGTGGGATTTGTTGCATCATCCCTCAAGTCCCGGGATTAAGTGAAAACATTGAGATTGTCAGTGTTATCGATCGATTTTTGGAGCACCCTCGAGTCTATATTTTTGAAAACGCAGGCGATCCCAAAGTATATATTTCATCGGCTGACTTTATGACCCGAAATATTGAAAACCGAGTAGAGGTAGCCTGTCCAATCTATGATCCGGACTTGCAAAAACAGATTTTTGACACCTTCGATATTGCTTGGAACGATAACGTCAAAGGGCGACTTATCAATCAAACTCCTCAGAATATGATGCGGGCACAGGACACGTCTGCCATCCGTTCCCAGTGGGATATTTATCAATATTTTAAGCAGGAATAGATGGGCATTATTTCACAAAAGTTAGCGGCTATTGATATTGGTTCCAACGCAGTTCGAGTATTATTTGCTCATGTACATCAATCCGACAGCTATGGCGTTTCATTCCAAAAAAATGCTCTGGTTCGAGTTCCTATCCGTTTGGGGGCCGATGTTTTTGAAGAAGGATATGTCCATAAAGAAAATGTAAAACGCCTAATGAAGGCTTTAAAGGCCTTTAAATTATTGATGAAAGTACACCAAATAGAGGATTATCGAGCCTGTGCTACCTCTGCGCTTCGGGAGGCTTCGAATCAGCAAGAAATTGTTGAGAAAGTGTTAGCGAAGACGGGTATTTCCATTGAAGTCATTTCAGGTAAAAAAGAAGCAGCTCTGATCTCCAGGACTCAGGCTTTTGATTTTTTAGACGCCGAAAAAAATTATCTCTATGTCGATGTAGGCGGTGGAAGTACGGAATTAAGTTTTTTTGAAAATGCCGAAAGATCCCTTTCGCAATCATTTAAAATTGGTACCGTTCGTCAACTCAAACAGCAAAAACTGGATTGGGAACCGATGGATCGTTGGATTCGACAAAACAAGCCTTCAGGAGCAAAAATTGTTCTTTTAGGGTCGGGAGGAAATATTAACAAGTTATTTAAGCTGGCTCAGATTAAAGAGGGAAAGCCCATTAATACCCTAAAATTGCAAAGCTTATATCAGATGCTGAATCAGATGACTTATGAAGAACGAATTGTAAAACTAGACTTAAACCCTGATCGGGCCGATGTAATTTTACCTGCAGCTGAAATTTATTTACGGGCGATGCAGGCCTCCGGAGCCAAGCAAATTTTTGTACCGCGTTTTGGTTTGGCCGACGGAATGATTAAGGAGATGTATGCCAATCGTGTTAGCCGTGTATCGTCTCCTGAGTCCCCAATTGTTTCATAAGTTGGGCTTCATAGCCCAAAAGATCTTCCCACTTCTGGTCTACCACGTCACGACTGCTGCCGTATTCCCGCGCGAACTTTAAAAAAAGGGTATAGTGATGCGCTTCACTGATCATGAGTTTACGGTAGAATTTCCTGAGTTTCGAGTCTTCGAGGGCTTCCGAAAGCAGTCTGAAGCGTTCACAACTACGCGCTTCAATCAATGCAGCAATCAATAAACGGTGAACCAAATGATCTTCTCTTGATCCGCCTTTAGGAAAGAATTTTCGAAGTGCAATCACATATTCGTCTTTGCGTTCGCGTCCGAGGGGAAGGTCTCTCTCGGTCAATAATTCATGCACCATTTTGAAGTGACTCATTTCCTCTTGTACCAGATCGGTCATGGCTGCTACCAATTCCCTTTTTTCGGGAAAAGAAACAATCATCGAAATTGCAGTACTGGCGGCTTTTTGTTCGCAATAGGCATGGTCCGTTAATATCTCAGCTATATTTTTTTCTACAATATTCACCCATCGTGGGTCTGTGGGAAGTTTAAGTCCTAACATCATTTTAAATTTTCAAATCCAATGCTTTTTGGAGTTCAATAATAGCAGGGTTTAATTCTTGAAGTCGTTTTAGTTTCTCTTCTAGCGTAAAAATATGTTCTTTCTCGATCTGTGCACTTACCATGATATCAACTTCAAGCAAATCATTGTTGAGTTGGTTTCGAAAATAAGGGAGGAATTCCTCAAAAGCACGAGAAAGTTCCGTCTTGTTGAGATCGTTGGGCATTTGTATGGAAAGTTGGTTTGGAGGGATGAACTTCAGTTTATCCATTTCCATTAAGGCGAGCGTGTTATTTTCTCCTTTTTTCTTTTTTTTCTGTTTTAATGCTTCCCAAATTTCTTGCACTTTATCCGGATTTATGGCAGTTTCTCGAAGTTTTTGCGAAGAGCTTTGCTCATTGACTTTTTGCGCAGCTTTTTGTTTGTATTGGATGCTTGAAAGCGACAATCCCGAAACCGATTGTTTCCCCAGTTGTTCCAATTGGGGCCTTTTT
>JBMYNJ010000094.1:0-4755 GCA_049598145.1 Flavobacteriaceae bacterium
GACTTGCATGTGTTAAGCCTGCCGCTAGCGTTCATCCTGAGCCAGGATCAAACTCTTCGTTGTAGTTTCTTTAAACTGGCAACGTACAAATTGACTTCGTCTCAAAATGGTTTTGCTTCGCTTGTGTATCAAGTATTTCTACTTGGATACGCGCTGTCATTATTTAATCATTCTCTCAAAGAACTTGCAAAAGCTTTCTATTGTTCTGCGTTTGCGGGTGCAAATATAGAACGCTTTTTATTCCGCACAAACCTTTTTAAAGTTTTTTTCTTTCTTTTTTTTGGCGGAAAACTAAGATAGAGAATTTATTGAAATCATACCCCTACCAATCAACACTTTATAGAATTATTTATCCCCAATGAAAAATGGCATTTCCCTTGGTGTTTAACTCAAGCAAATCCGGGACTTTAGCTTTTAGTTATGGTCTTTCCAGATATCGTACAGAGCGTTTAAATCGAAGTCCAGAGCTGTGGGTTGTTCTTCTAACAATTCGGCTGCAAAAGCGCGTTGAAGAATGTCCTCAATCAAGTAGTCTTCATAAACTTCCTCCGGATTGTATTCGTCCTTTAGCGAAAGCTTAAATAATGATGCCGTGGTTTGATAGATAAATGCACGCCAGCCGTTGCGCAAATCTTTGACCAAAGAATGGGTCGTATTTCCCGTTTGGCGGTGAACTAATTTAATCAGGATGCGTCCTTGAGAGCGGGAGAGCTTTTTGAGTTCCTCTTCAAATTCCTGATATATAAATTTTTCCAAACGCTTGAGATAGCGTTTGCGAGCCCGTTTATTTTCGATGGTCTGCAAGCGATTGTTCAACACTTCCAAACGATCGGCCGCCAGTTTTGCATAAGGATAAACCTTATAGGTTCGATTCCTTAAAATAGCATAGCGCTTAAGGGCTGGATAATCCTTAAATCGCAAGGGCTTAAATACCACTACCTCGTCCAAAACAATCCCTCCCAAAGGGATGGAATCTTGTTCTTTTGGGGTCGATGGGGGCTGTTGTGCCCACAAAACTCCACAACCCAGACCCATATAGAGGAGGAAACGCCACATGAGACAAAAGTAGAAATTATAAATTCTGGGAAAGCTTAATTAGGCGATTATTGTTATTTTTAGCGGCCTAAACAAATATATATTTCCATGCAAATTTTAGATGTCCATGCCATTGACTTTTTTGAACGCTATCTTAACAACCCTTCCCCTACCGGATATGAATCGAACGGACAAAAAATTTGGATGGATTATCTTAAGCCTTATGTAGATACTTTTATCACAGATGCCTATGGCACTGCCGTAGGAGTAATTAATCCCGAAGCCGACTATAAAGTAGTAATCGAAGGGCATTCCGATGAAATTTCGTGGTATGTCAACTACATTACCGACAACGGCCTGATCTATGTCATTCGAAACGGAGGGAGCGATCATCAGATTGCACCCTCTAAATGGGTAAATATCCACACCGAACAGGGGATCGTCAAAGGAGTTTTTGGCTGGCCAGCCATCCATACCCGTAAAGCCGGAAAGGAAGAAGCGCCTAAGCTGGACAATATTTTTATCGATATTGGGGCTAAAGACAAAAAAGAAGTAGAAGAAATCGGGGTACATGTGGGTTGTGTAATTACCTATCCCGACCAGTTTCACGTGCTTAACGACAACAAATTTGTATGTCGAGCCATCGACAACCGTGCAGGAGGCTTTATGATTGCTCAAGTGGCTCGCTTGTTAAAAGAAAACAATATTCGCCTGCCCTTTGGCCTGTATGTAACTAATTCCGTTCAGGAAGAAGTAGGTCTCCATGGAGCCGAAATGATTACGCACACCATCAAGCCCGATGTAGCGATCGTGACGGATGTATGCCACGACACCACCACGCCTATGATCAATAAAAAGGAACAAGGACATATCGAAATGGGCGAAGGCCCCGTAATCTCTTATGCCCCGGCTGTGCAGAACAAGTTGCGAGAACGGATTTTGGCCACCGCCAAAGAAAAGGAAATCCCTTTCCAGCGCCTGGCTTCTTCTCGATTCACGGGAACCGATACCGATGCGTTTGCCTACAGCAATGGCGGAGTGCCTTCCGCTTTGATCTCACTTCCGCTCCGCTATATGCATACGACTGTAGAAATGGTTCATAAATCTGATGTGGAAAATGTCATCCGGCTGATGTATGAAACCGTTCAAAACATTCAAAAAGGAGAAACGTTTAATTATTTTGATTAAACTTTTGGTTAAAATGTTTGTCGCCCTATTTGCCGAGGATTATCGAGATCAGCGACATTGTAGATCAAAACCCCGTCGGTAGTCACCACATAGGCCACATCGCCCATTAGAATAATATCTCGGGCATCGATACCGCCGATAAACTCGGCAACACGTGGAGATTCCTTAGTAGAAACATCCATGATCTTTAAACCCGAATCTGCATCGCAAACAATCACCCGATCGCCTCGAACGGCCAAACCATAGGGGGCATTCATATTGTAAACCCCTACTTGTTCGGGATTAAATACATCCGAAATATCAATAATTTGTAATTGGTTGACATCTCCGGTACACCACTGATTCGTACTGCGGAGCGTCACATAGGCAAAGTCGCCTTCAGCCACCACAGGATCGCACGCTCGGAGATGCTCGTATTCCGAAATAAAGGTGGGGTTTCCGGGGTCTTCCAAATCGTAGATAAACATTCCTGACATGGAACCGATAAACAATAAATCCTCTAAACGGTAGAGCGTTTCAATCCCCCAATCCACATTCACGGTACTCCAATTTTGAAGGATTCCGGAACCATCGAAACGGAAAATCTTGATGGCTTGACTATTCAGCGTATATAAATAATTGTCGATCACCTTAAAGCGAGCCAACGAACCGCCGGTTCCGGTTTGGTCACCACTTCCTCCGGCATCGGATGCCGTATCATTTGCGCTATTAGGCACAACTGCCCCGTCCTCATAATACAAATAATAGTCGCAGGTACAGCGTACTCCGTTATAATTAACTCCTGAAATAAAAACAGTCTCTCCCAGGCCTTCGGTTTCGTTAAACTCTTCATATTCCAACTGCTTGCCCAGATCGTTTCGAGGCTGGTGTTCTTCCATAAAACGCCAAGCGATATCGTAGGGATAGTATTCAAATATCCCTGTATTGTCTGCCAAAACTTGGAGATTATCATTCATCAGATCGCTTATATCTACAGTAACTACGGCAGTGTAGAGATCGGCATACATGATTCCGTTGCGAATGGAAACTTCGATATTTCCGGGTAGACGTATAAACTTAATCTTTTGAATATTAGCCGGATCGGATACGTCTAAGACGTGAATCCCTTCCTGGGGCTCGTTGACGAACAACCAATCATTGTAAAAATAAAATTTCCCGGTCTCTCCATAAGGTCTGGGTGCTTCTACTCGGATCTGATTTTTTAAAGCTTCAAGACTAATGGTCTCAATCGAATAGGAGTTATAATAATAGTAATTGTATTCGCAACGCTCTTCACACGCTTGACGGTCTTCTTCTAAAGGATCGTAATAATTAATCTCACAAGCCGTAAAAAAGGCTAAAACACTTAACCACCATAGAGGTCTGTATTTGGGAAATGAAAACATGCAGATTGGTTTTTTCAAAATTAACTAAAAATTATGCCATGACTCTAAGGCTCTAAATTCCTTTAATCCGAAAGCTCTTTGTTGAGTCGTTCCGGTAGTACCTGATAGCCCATATGGTAGAGGGTAAAGCCAAAGATATCGGCATATTGTTCAATGGTTTTAGACACCGGAGTTCCGGCCCCATGGCCTGCCTTGGTCTCTACCCGGATCAGGACGGGATTGTCCCCGGCTTGTTTGCGTTGAAGCTCGGCAGCAAATTTAAAGGAGTGCGCTGGCACTACCCGATCGTCGTGATCTCCGGTGGTAATTAGAGTCGCCGGATAAGCAGTTCCCGCCTCAACGTTGTGATAGGGGGAATACTTTTTGAGATAGGCAAACATTTCAGGGGAGTCTTCTGCCGTACCAAAGTCATAAGCCCAACCGGCTCCCGCAGTAAAGGTATGGTACCGCAGCATATCCAAAACCCCTACGGCGGGAAGGGCGACTTGCATCAAATCGGGACGTTGGGTCATGGTGGCCCCCACGAGCAGTCCGCCATTGGAACCCCCACGGATGGCCAAACGCTCTGGATTGGTATATTTTTCTGCGATTAAATATTCGGCTGCGGCAATAAAATCGTTAAAGACATTTTGCTTTTGCATTTTTGTCCCGGCTTTGTGCCATTGTTTGCCGTATTCGCCTCCCCCCCGAAGATTGGGAACCGCATAAATCCCGCCCTGCTCCATCCAAACGGCATTTGTGATACTGAAACGGGGTGTTAAACTGATATTAAAGCCGCCATAACCGTATAAAATCGTGGGGTTTTTCCCGTTTTTCTGTAGTCCTTTTTTGTAGGTAATGATCATGGGTACTCTTGTCCCATCTTTGGAAGTATAAAACACCTGCTCAGAAACATAGTTGTTCGGATCAAAGTCTATCTCTGGCTCCCAGTGGAGACGATAGCTCCCGTCTTGAGGATTTAAGGCATAACTACTCGACGGCGTGTGGTAGTTGGAAAAATTAAAATAGAGTACTTCCGCTTCGGTTTTTCCGCCAAAGCCAGATGCGGTCCCTACCCCGGGAAGTTCAATTTCACGGATTCTATTTCCCTGGAGATCGTATTGGAAAACTTTGGAGATAGCATCCACCATATATTTCGCAAAAAGAA
>JBMYNJ010000095.1:0-4619 GCA_049598145.1 Flavobacteriaceae bacterium
GAATATGGGGCGAATACAAGGGGGTATTTCTTTAAAAATACCCCTCACTTTTTAACAATATGCATAAGATTAAAGGGTGTAGTTTGCAATCTATAATTTTTGAAGAAAATCCAAGGTGTTTACTCCATCGGCATAATCCCATAATTCCGGAGATTGTCCTGCTCCTAAAGGGAAGGAGGGAAGTCCGGGGCAAGGCTCTCCGACTACACATTGGATCCTTTCTTTTTGGTTTTCCAGTAAATGATGAAGCTTTTCTAATGATTCGTAATAAGAATAATGGGCCGTAGCTAAGGGGCTGTTTATGGTCTTATCTTCTTTGAGTAGAAAAAAACCATTTTCCAAAAAGGGAACTTCATTCATTAAATAGAGAGCTTTATAGTAGTCATAGTTGTTGGCATAAGAATGATGATGAATGATTTCCGAAAGGGGAAAAACCCCACCGAAAATTTGATTTAAGTCAAATCCTTTGGGTACGAATATATGGGTAACATTGCGACATCCACGACCAAAATAATCCAAAAGATCCCGACCCAAAGCCTCCAGTTCAACTAGCGATTCATTCCCGTTTAAAATCGCAACTGCATTCCTGTTTTTTCGGATGATGTGGGGGTATTTTTGAAAATAAGCTTCAAAATAACGAGCAGAATTGTTGCTTCCGGTAGCGATAACGGCATCGAAATTCTGAATGCGATCTTTTGTAAATTCTACTTGATTTCGATAGTTTTCTGGAAGCTGCTCTACTAAATAGGGCAGCAGATGTGTGTCGTCGGATGCGCACTTCACCAAAGCCCTATGGCCACTGACCAAGACCGAAAGCAAATCGTGAAGCCCTACCCAAGGGATATTTCCGGCTAAAATCAGCGCTATGGTTTTGGGAAAGGAAGGAATCGACAGCTCCTGAATCCATTGATCGATGGCTTCCGCGCGAAGGGATTGCCCCCAATTTCGGCTGGCTTTGCGAATATTTTCTTCCGTAAACCAGGAATTTTGAGCTTGGGCCTGTTGCATTATTTTTTGATCTTCCTCTAATGGCTGTTCTCCCATTCGGTTGAGGATTTGTGAACAGTGGGAAAGGAACTCTTTTTGGCTTTTTGCTGGGTTCATAAGTTGTATAGTCAAAGGCATGATGCTACCTTTGTGCAAATTTAAAAACTTCCGTATGGCAATCATCATAACAGACGTTTGTATTAATTGTGGAGCATGTGAACCGGAATGCCCCAATACAGCCATTTATGAAGGAGCAGAAGATTGGAGATATCAAGATGGAACAAGCTTGAGTGGTGATGTTGTTTTACCCAACGGGAATGCTGTCAATGCAGGTGAATTTCAGCCCCCTATTTCAGATGAATACTACTTTATCGCTCCTGATAAGTGTACTGAATGTAAGGGGTTTCACGAAGAACCTCAGTGTGCTGCCGTTTGTCCCGTGGATTGTTGTGTTCCCGATGAAGATCGGGTAGAAACGGAAGAAGTACTGTTGTCCAAACAACGTTTTCTCCATCAAGAATAATACCCTATGAAAGCAGGAATTGTGGGACTTCCGAATGTGGGAAAGTCTACTTTATTCAATTGTTTATCGAACGCAAAAGCCCAGAGTGCAAATTTCCCTTTTTGCACAATCGAACCGAATTTGGGAGTTGTCAATGTCCCCGACAAACGCTTAGAGCGTTTAGAAGATTTGGTACAACCCCAACAAGTGATTCCTGCCACAGTGGAAATCGTAGATATTGCGGGTTTGGTCAAAGGCGCGAGTAAAGGCGAAGGATTGGGCAATCAATTTTTAGCCAATATCCGTGAAACAGACGCTATTCTTCACGTATTACGTTGTTTTGAAAACCCGAATATAGTCCATGTTGAAGGCTCCGTAGACCCGATTCGTGACAAAGAAATTATCGATTTTGAACTTCAACTTAAAGATCTAGAAACTCTTGAAAAAAAGAGAGAAAAAGTACATCGTGCCGCTCGAACCGGGAATAAAGAAGCGCAAAAGGAATTGGAAGTTCTGGATCAGGTTAAATCTGCTTTAGAAAGTGCCACTAATGTTCGAGCGATTTCTTTATCGCAGGAAGACCGCGAATCCTACATTAAACCCATGCAACTCCTTACCGATAAGCCCGTGATGTATGTCTGTAATGTCGATGAAAGTGCAGCCAAGGAAGGGAACACCTTTGTAGAAAAAGTTCGGGAAGCAATTGCTGATGAACAGGCAGAAATTTTATTCTTAGCGGTCAGTATTGAAGCCGATATCAACGAGTTGGACTCCTATGAAGAACGCCAAATGTTTTTGGAAGACTTGGGCTTAGAAGAGCCCGGAGCTGCCAAACTGATCCGTTCGGCCTATCAACTGTTGAATCGACAAACTTATTTTACAGCAGGGGAAAAAGAGGTCCGCGCATGGACGATTCCTATAGGAGCTACAGCACCCCAAGCTGCGGGAGTGATCCACACTGATTTTGAAAAAGGTTTTATTCGTGCTGAAGTGATCCCATTCGATGATTACTCAACTTTGGAAAGTGAGGCCAAAGTAAAAGAAGCTGGGAAAATGCGTATCGAAGGCAAAGAATACATCGTTCAGGATGGAGATGTTATGCACTTTCGTTTCAACGTTTAATCCTCAATTACCTTTTTAAAAGTAGCCGTAAAATGCGGCATTTGACGTGCTCTGTGAGTCATCCGTAAGCCCACCGTTTTGGGGGCATTGAGTTTTAAGAACTCAAAGGTTTCAATAACATAATCCAAATGGCTCATAGTGTAGACTCTTCGAGGTAAAGCTAGACGAAGCAATTCTTGTGCTGCAGGGACAAACTGTTTTTTTGTATTGTAGTGCCCAAACATAACGGATCCAATTTCACAACTGCGAATACCTCCAAAGCGATATAATTCGCAGGCCAGCACTTGGCCCGGAAATTCTTCCGGCGGTATATGAGGGTATAAGGCTTGGGCATCTACATAAACCGCATGCCCTCCAGTAGGATATAATACCGGGACACCAATTTTTTTAAGCCCCATCCCCAGATAGTTAGTGGAGGCCATTCGATACTGCAAATAATCTTCATCAAAAACTTCTTCTAATCCGGTAGCCATGGCTTCCAAATCGCGTCCGCTCATTCCGCCATAGCTCACATAGCCTTCTTTTAGGATCAAACGATCCCGAAAATAATTATTCAATCGTTTATTGTCGGTGGCAAAGAAACCGCCCATATTCACCAAGCCATCTTTTTTGGCACTCATCAGGACGCCATCGGAAAGTCTACAAAATTGCAAGGCAATCTCCGCGGCAGAATAATTGATAAAATTGGGTTCAAAATGTTTGACGAAATAAGCGTTTTCGGCAATCCTACAGGCATCTAAATAAAGCGGCACATCATAAGCTCGACAAAGGGCTTTCACTTGGATTGCATTGCTAAGACTCACGGGCTGGCCACCAACACTATTATTGGTAACCGTTAAGATGACTCCGGCAATTTTATTTTTTAACTGTTTTTCCAATACTTCCAGATCCATATTGCCCATAAAGTGTTTTTCATAGTCTTGCAGATTGTTTTTAGTTACAGGACAGTCGATTGCCTTGGCACCAGAGGCTTCTACATTGGCTCGGGTAGTATCGAAAAATGTGTTACTCAGAAATGTTTTTCCTTTCCCACCAATAATGGAAAACAAAAGGTATTCGGCAGCACGCCCCTGATGGGTAGGAAAAATATAAGAGAAGCCCGTCATTTTTTTGATGATCTTCTTTAAGCGGATCCAACTCTTAGACCCGGCATAAGATTCGTCGGCTTCCATCAGTGCGGCCCATTGCTGGGAACTCATGGCTGAGGTTCCACTATCGGTCAATAAATCAATTGTAACTTGTTCAGAATTTAACCCAAAAAGATTGAAGTTTACATCGTTCAAATAGTTCGATCGTTCTTCTTTGGTGCTGAAATGAATGGGTTCTACAGCCTTAATCCGAAAGGGTTCAATAATGGTTTTGTGCTTCATAAGAAAAATTTGGATTTTAAAATTAATCCATTTTGTTCGAAAGTTTCCTTACAAAGTCTTAATTCTTTTTTATTCAATTAAAGAGTATCTTTTATACAACGAAAACGGGAATTCGTGCCTGGAGGGAAAGTTTTTGAAATGGTCTTTTTTTGTCGAAACGCTAAGTTTCTCAACAATTCTGGCGATATATTGTTAATTTCTTTAGGCTTGAAGGATTTTCATTTTAATTGCCAAGACTTAATTTTAGCCCGATGGCACAAACTTCACAATATACCGAGGAAAACATCCGATCGCTCGATTGGAAGGAACACATCCGGATGCGACCCGGAATGTATATTGGGAAGCTTGGCGACGGTTCTTCTTCGGACGATGGTATTTATATCCTATTGAAAGAAGTTTTAGACAATTGTATAGACGAGTTTGTTATGGGAGCTGGAAAAACCATAGAAATCAAACTCGATGAAGGACGCATGAGTGTTCGAGACTACGGTCGAGGAATTCCTTTGGGTAAGGTGGTCGATGTGGTTTCCAAAATGAACACCGGAGGAAAATACGACACGCGGGCTTTTAAAAAATCGGTGGGTTTAAACGGGGTCGGAACAAAGGCCGTGAATGCGCTGTCTTCAGATTTTACAGTC
>JBMYNJ010000096.1:0-4307 GCA_049598145.1 Flavobacteriaceae bacterium
TTTCAATGCTTCTAGTGATGGCGGTAATAGGAACGTCATTGTAGGTGCCTTCGAAAAGGTTTCGGAATAATCACCAACCTCTTCCATCAAATAAAACACCCAAATAATTATCCCAAAGATAATGGGGCAAGCCCAAATCTACCACTCTTCAACACTTTCAAAGCATAGCGGTGTATTTATTTTGTAAATTCTTTAAAATCTATTGATGGATCGTAATCATGATTCGTCTTGATCGAATGGAGCTCGCTGGTTGTATCTTTGGAAGTAATCAAAGGAAAAAAAAGCTGCACATACCAAGGTTCTTTGGATTGATTCCAAGCGCCAAACCTTGTGGGGTATTTTCGGGTGATTTTTGAGGTGCCAAAAATAACGTCCCAAATGAAAAGAAGATTCCCGTAATTACCATTTGGATGGGAAACCCCGTCTTCTGCCGTCAAGCCATGATGTGCAAAATGGGTACTTGGCGTTGAAATTGTTCTTTCGATAACCCATGCAACAGGATTTAAAATTTTATAGCGATAAAGAAATCGATCCCATTTTGTTTCGCTATGAGCGAATAAAATGACCACGAGTTTTATGGGGAGATAGAAAAGATAGACATAGCCCATTCCCAAGTAGATTAAAATGGCTGAAAACCATATTCCAGGCATTAGGGCATAGTATAATATCGCATTTCGGTAGGTAACTAGCACTCCCATTTCTTCCACCACATGATGGGGTCTGTGAAGTTTCCACATAGTTTTATTCGTATGCGAAAACCGATGCCACCAATATTGGGACATGTCATCCAAAACTAGAAAGGCCAAAAGATGCCACCAGAAGGAAGATGTCAGAAAATAATCTTCAAGCCCTGGAAAAGCAAAGCCCATTGACCAAAATACAAATACGAATATTCCAGGTTGTATGAACGTAGGTAAAGTGATAAGACTAATCAACTCAATACTAAAATCATTTTTTGATCTTTTGTCATCAAAATACAATCCACCAATGGATTCGATGATTCCTAAAACCAGCAATACAGTTACAGGGATCAGTTTGCTTAGAGTTCCTTCTTCCATAATACGTGTTCTCGAAGTTAACAATTACTCGCTTCGATCCAGCAATAAATTGTGACAGATATCTATTGGAGAAAATTTTGAGCTTTCACGAGTCTCTATTGTATTTATGTGGAATGGGAATCTGATAACACGCATCAAGATTCAGTTGGACTCGACTATTTTATATCCTTATTGATTTTATCCTCTCTAAGAACTGGTTTTGTTATAATTGTACTTGAAGACCTAATCGGAAACTTCTTCCCGGAGCAGAAACACCAGAGGCAAAAGTCCGGTAGTGTATGTCAAAGAGATTTTCCATCCCAGCTTTGAGATTGACTTTTTCACTCCATTGATAGTTGGCCAAAATGGAGAGGTCGCTCCAGGCGGGTGTTCCGGCATATTGATCGGTCAACAATGCAGCATCGGGGTCGATAAGCGGGGTTTCTTCCAAGCCATCTTCCCCGCCAAAACTGAAATCAGAGGGGTCTTTGGACGCGCTGAATTGAAACTGACTTCGGACTTGAAAACGAGCTTTGCTATAGCTTAGTGCGAACGATCCAAAAAGGGGAGAGATCGATGGCATTGGACCGTAATTGGTGTTGTGATCTGCACCGGTAAAAGTGAGGTTTCCGATAAATTGTAACGAATTACTAATGCTGAGTTTGGTGTCTAAGGCCGAGCCGTAAACCCAGCGATCTCCTAAGTTTTTATTCGCAACAGTGGGCAATTCTTCCCCATCGTAGCGTACGGTGTTTTCATCAGAGGTTGTGGAATCAGAAAACACTATATAATTGGAGCGAACGATGTGTCGGGATACTAAAGTAATGTAATTCCGGAGGGCTAATTGGCTGCGTTTGTCTTTGGAAAAAAAAGTAAAACCAAGATCAAAGTTGTAGGCGTATTCGGGTCGTAAAAATGCATTAGGAACGACAAGTACACCACTATTTTCGCGAATTTTGCCAATGTCGTCTATGTTAGGGGCTTTGAAACCATTGGACAGTAGGACATTCCACTGCCATTGCTTGGAAGGACGATGAACAGCTGCAAGTGTCCAGGTTAATGCTTCTGGAGAAAGACTAATGGAATCCAGGAGTCCATCAATAAGAGCTGTTTTTTTCCAGCGCGCCGAAAGTTGGTAATGCGTCAAACGGTAGCCTAAATTAAATGTCCATTTGGGAGCATATTTCCAAATCCAATTACCATAAATGGCATAGGTTTGGGTGTCACTTCCGTCGCTTGGATAGCGACTGGGAATAGCCAATGGGATCTCTAAGCTGTTTATGTTATTTCCAGAAACATTTAGCAATCGTGAAAAGCCACGAGAATAGACGTTATTATAAACAGCTTCAAAACCGTAATTTACTTGATGTTTGGGTGTCAGTTGCGCACTAAAATCCCCATTCAAACTTACTACTTGTAATGTTTCTTCTTGTGAAGATCGGGTAAGACTCCCAAATTTTCGTTTGTTTCTCGATTCCAAAACATTTTGATAGGCCGCTGTAAGCGTTCCTCTTTGCAACCATTTTTTTTCAGGGAATAATTTGTATTGACTTGAAACCAGAAGACGTTGTTGCGGCCCATAATACCATTCACTGAAGCGCAGCATCTCATCTCTGCTTTCATTGAGTTTGTCAAAACGGTTGATGTTGGAAGAGGTTGAGTATTGAAGGTTCAATAAAAGCTGCTGTTTGCCCTGAAGCTGAATCAGAAACTTTTGAAGGAAATCGTATTGTGAATAGCCTGTATTTCGTTGAATATTTGGATCCGTATTGGGGGTTTGTTCGGCCTTGAAATAGTAGCGTGAGTTTTCAGAATAATAATTACTCAGCCCCCAATCTTTATAACCGTGCGTTCGATTGGTACCCATTCGGATATCTCCAAATTGGGAAAAGCTAAAGCTGGTAAGACTTCCCCATTTTTCTTCGCTGATATCCGCAGAAGCATGATAAAGCCCCGACTGATTAGCAGAATTGAATTCGCTTGAAACACGGCTTTGCCATTTCTCGGAACGGTTTAGCACAGGGGATTTGGTATAGTAGTGAATCACGCCTCCCAATGCATCAGAGCCATACCCTACTGAGGAAGAACCAAACATGACTTCTACCCGTTCAATAGTATTGGGGTCAAGGGTGATGGCATTCTGCAAATGTCCCGATCGATAAATAGCATTATTCATTCGTACCCCATCTACGACCAGAAGTACGCGATTAGCTTCAAAACCACGCAACACGGGGCTTCCACCACCCCCTTGTGATTTTTGAATTCGAACCCCTGGAGTTAAAGCCAATAAATCGGCTCCAGTACTCATGGGATTTTTACGAATGGTTTCCGAACTAATTACAGCTACTTTTTCGGCAATTTCATTACGCTTACTTTGGGAGCGTGCTACGGAAAGAATCACCTCGTCCAGGTTTTGCGCTTCTGGCACTAAAAAGAGATCAGCAGTTGCCTGTGAAAAATCAACAGTAAATTGTTGTATTTCATAGCCGAAGTATTGCACTGTAACCCGTTCATTGGGTAAAAAAGTGCTGAGGGGGGCATTTCCTTCGGGTCCAGTAAGGGTACTACGCTTTCGGTCTTCTGAGAAAATGGCGACACTTTCCAAAGGAGCATTAGTGTCGGCATCAAATACACGCAATGCTTGAGCCTGCCCAACAGAGAGAATCCCTAATAGGAAATAAATAAAACTAAAACAATTCAAATATTTCATGCAGCACATCCAGTGATTTAGGCTGTTTGAAACCCTGTAAATGAAACGCATAATACGTTAAAATCGTATGAAGAATTTGAGAACGCAGGTCTTTCGTCAGTTTAATATTTAGAGAAGCCTCAAAATTCGTGCCTAAAAATTGATTGAAGAGGGTTAGAATCTCCCCTTGGATGCTTTTTCCACGGGGAAGAGTTTTGCTGTAGCATCCAGATTCCAAATCAAAATAGGCTGCTTCTATCAAGGTTGTATTAGGGTAAAAACCAACAAACTTGGTCAGGTCAATCAAAAATTTGATGTGAAAATTCCCTAATCTATCCAGGTTTTCAAGCCAGTGCATTGTCGTTCTTAGATATGCAAAGAGAGGGGCATTGCGCTCGCTTTCTTCTTTGAGTACAGAGGCCAATACCTCGCACAAAAAAAGAAGTAATGGCCCTTTGATGGGATCACTGTCTTGTTGCAAGGCACTAGTCATCAAATGACATTCCCGTATATACCCTAAACGGTCTGGTTTCTTATCGGACACTTCAATACTCAAATGACTTAAGGGTTGAAAATAGGAT
>JBMYNJ010000097.1:0-241 GCA_049598145.1 Flavobacteriaceae bacterium
GACAGAAGTTTTTGGATCTCAATGGTATCAGCAAGATTTTCATGAATTGTGTTTTCAAGCGATTCGCCCTTTTGTTGGTGGAACAATTCCGGACAACACGCTGCTCTCTATTGTGTGCGAAACTTTGGATTTTGAATTTCCACTGGTTCCCATCGGAAAAAATACTTTTTCTTTAGAATTGTTTCACGGACCCACGCTGGCTTTCAAAGATGTAGGTGCTCGATTTATGGCCCGCTGTTTG
>JBMYNJ010000097.1:251-4292 GCA_049598145.1 Flavobacteriaceae bacterium
CAACAAACGGAATCGGACCCCTTAACCGTTCTTGTGGCTACTTCTGGAGATACCGGAGGAGCCGTTGCTAATGGCTTTTATAAAGTTCCGGGAGTGGAAGTGGTGATCCTTTACCCCAAAGGAAAAGTGAGTGAAATTCAGGAAAAACAATTGACCACTTTAGGGGAAAATATAACTGCCTTGGAGGTCGATGGAGTGTTCGACGATTGCCAAGAGATGGTCAAAACCGCCTTTTTAGATGAAACCCTTCAAAACCATTGTTCACTAACTTCCGCAAATTCGATCAATGTGGCTCGCTGGTTGCCCCAGATGTTTTATTATATCAATGCTACTCAGCAATTGGCCTCAAAATCCGATCAAAAAATAGTTTTTTCGGTCCCCAGCGGAAATTTTGGAAACATCTGTGCCGGAATGATGGCCACTCAAATGGGACTTCCCGTTCATCATTTTGTAGCCAGTACAAACGTAAACGATACGGTTCCGAGATTTCTTTTAGATGGTATCTATACCCCTCATAAAACAATCCCGACCATTAGTAATGCGATGGATGTGAGCGCACCGAGCAACTTTATTCGGATTCAGGAAATTTACAATCGTGATTTATCCTTTATTCAACAAAATTTAAGTGGCTTTCGTTATACGGATGAGCAGACCCGCCAGGCAATGCAATTCCTCCATCAAAACTTCGGCTATATAGCCGACCCTCATGGTGCTATTGGATGGTTAGGCTTGCAAGATTATCAAAACCTAAATTCAGAACCCATTACCGGCGTATTTTTAGAAACGGCTCACCCGGCCAAATTTTTAGATGTCGTGGAAGATACCTTGGACTTTACAGTCTCTATCCCAGAGAAAATTCAAGGGATTTTAACCCAACCCAAACAAGCAACTGCCATCAGCAATTACGAGGATTTGAAAAGCTTTTTACTGGATCGGGCCTAATTAGTTCTCTAATCTGGGCAATTCAAAATCATCTAGAGCACTGGGTTGTGCGATCATCGCTTCAATAGCATCAGGATCTCGTGGAGCAAATGCCGATAAATTCAAGGGATCGTTCTCCGTGATTAAGATGTCGTCTTCTATCCGGATGCCAATATTCCACCATTTGGGATCACAGGGGCTGTTTGCCGGCACATAGATTCCCGGTTCTACCGTGATGATCATGTTCGGAGCTAATTGAGCGTAATTTCCGGGATCGTGCACATCCAAACCAATGTGATGGGATACTCCGTGGGGTAAATATCGACGAAATTCGGAAGGTTTCTCAATTAAACCTAATCGCATTAAACCTTCTTGAACAACTTTGTAGGAAGCTTTGGTGATTTCTTGAAAAGAGTTTCCTGCACGAGCCGCATCGATTCCTGCATCCTGTGCTTCTAAGACAATTTCATATAATAAGCGTTGCGCTTCCGAAAATTTTCCATTGATAGGAATAGTTCGCGTAATATCGGCCGTATAGCCGTGATACTCTGCACCGAGGTCCATCAAAATAAGCTGGTTATCGAGTGTTGTTTCGTCATTTTCGATATAGTGAAGGATACATCCATTATGACCCGCGCCTACTATGGAAGGATAGCCTTCATGAGCTGCTCCGTATTTTTTGTATACCAACTGATGAATTCCTTGAATTTCACGTTCGGTCATCCCCGGTTGTATGGCTTTCATTACTTCAATTTGCCCTTGAGCCGAAATCTGAATCGCCCGTTTTAACAAGGTTAATTCTTCAGGTTTTTTGATTTCCCGAAGATTGGTCATCAATTTTCCTAACTGCTCTACGTCGAAATTGTAGTCTTTCACCAAAAAAGAGGCCTTGGACTTAAGATCGATATCGTTCAGCTCTTGCTGATTTAAAAATTGATTGATAAATGGGTCTTGCTTAATTTGTTCGTAATAGTCAGCTTTTTGAGCAATTTGTTTGCGTAATAAGGGGTATTGGTCTTCGGTTGCCTTTCGGATTTGCTGGTAAATTCCGTAGGTCACCCGATCGAAGGGATTGGGATAATTGATTTCTGATTTAAAATGTGCCTGCAAATCAAATAAATCACTCGAATCATTTTTAAAATCACGGACATCGTTTTCAAACTCAAAAATTAAAACCTCATCAAAGCGATCGAAATCCTTAGCCTCTTGTGCAAAAGCAGTTCTTAAAGAGACCCGATCAAAACCCATGGCTTCTGCTCCTGCCTTCCCTTTTCTTTTTCCATTCCACATTTCCTCCCGGGCATTGCGCTCCCGAACGAAAATCTTATCTAAAAAACGACCCTTTTCATCTTGTTGAGCATCTTTATAAACGATCAATACGGCATGAGGCTCGTTCCATCCTGTTAGATAAAAAAAGTTGGGATCGGGATGGTAGACAAAATCGACATCATTAGATCGATTCCGAATCGGATTCGCAAAAAATACAGCTACACTATTTTCGGGCATTTGAGCCCGAAGTTCTGCCCGGTTTTGCTTAAAAAATTGGGATTCTAAGAAAATGGGCTCCTGGGCACTAAGGGTTCCAAAAATCAAATTAAGGAATACAACTGAAAGGATTATTTTTCGCATGCTTTTAAGTCTAATTAATCTTTTAAATATAATATTTTTATACAAAATTTAACCATGAAACACACCCCCTTACACTCCACTCATGAAGCACTCGGGGCTAAGATGGCTCCCTTTGGCGGATACCTGATGCCGATCCAATATGCAGGTATCCAGGAAGAACATCGCCAGGTACGAATTGGGGTTGGAGTTTTTGACGTGTCTCATATGGGTGAATTTATAGTGTCGGGTTCTTCGGCATTAAAACTGCTTCAACACCTTTGTAGTAATGATATTTCCAAACTCTATCCTGGCAAAGCTCAATACAACTACTGGCCTAACGGCAAAGGAGGCACTGTAGACGATCTGATTGTCTATCAACTTACAGAAGACTCCTATATGTTAGTCGTCAATGCTGCCAACTTAGAAAAAGATTGGGCTTGGATTCAACAACACAACGAATCCTTTGGAGCACAACTGACCGATATTTCCCCGGAAACGGTTCTCTTAGCCGTTCAGGGGCCCAAAGCAATCGAGTGTTTATCCCCCTTAACATCTGCTCCATTGAAAGAGATGAAGGTATATACTCATTTGGAATCTCATTTGGGGGCATGCCCTCAAGTCCGAATTGCCACAACCGGATATACCGGGTCGGGAGGGGTAGAAATATACGCACACAAAGATCAGGCAGAAAACCTTTGGAAAACCATTATAGAGGCTGGGCAAGCCTACAATATTCAACCGATTGGCCTCGGGGCTCGCGATACGCTACGCCTCGAAATGGGCTATTGCCTCTATGGGCACGAATTGGAAGAGGACCGCTCTCCTATCGCTGCTGGTTTAGGCTGGGTAACTAAACCGGATCAATTGGGAATCGATCAAAAACTGTTGTCCGATCAGAAATTGAATGGAACTCCACAGAAACTCATCGGTTTTAAGATGGAAGAACGAGGGATTCCCCGACAAGACTACCCTATTTTGAATACTGCCGGAGAGACCGTCGGTCAGGTGAGCTCTGGAACCCAATCCCCAAGCCTCAATCAAGGGATTGGTTTAGGTTTTGTAGAGACTGAATACGCGACTGTAGAAACCCCTTTGTTGATTCAGATCCGGAAAAAACAAACCCCGGCACGGGTGATTGAACTCCCCTTCTGGAAATCGTAATAGATGAAACCCATTCTTATTCTTGGAGGAAGTGGCTTTATTGGGCAAGCCCTCTATCGAGAATTAAATAGATATTATGCCACCTATGGCACTTATTTCAGTCAAGGGGTTTGGGCCAAAAATAAACAGTTTCATTATTTTGATATCAATAGCCCACAAACCCTTTCCCCTCTATTATTGTCCATTCAGCCCAAATTAATCATCTCTGTTATCAAAGGACCCTTTGATGCCCTTACTGCGCTTCACCAACAAATATGTGCATATGTCGCCCAAGAAGACTGTCGGCTGATGTGGTTTTCAACCGTTCATGTTTTCGACACTTTCCGGCATTATCCCTCCTACGAATACGAC
>JBMYNJ010000098.1:0-4182 GCA_049598145.1 Flavobacteriaceae bacterium
GTTGCTTCGTATCATTTCCACAGGAGACGAAGAAATCAAGATGGCTGCTGCCATGGGAGATTTCGGAACAGTTTCCCCTCTAGTGTCCTTATCCATTTTTATTTTGGGAATCATAGTTGTGGTAACTTTGGTCTTTTCATTGGCCAATCTGGCTTCTGATATCAAAAAACTTAAAAAGGCTTTGATTTTTATTGGCCTTTTTGGGTTGGTAGTTGCTCTCAGCTTTGGACTTTCTACTGGTGTCGAAACTCCGATGAAAGACGGGGAAGTGCTTTCCGCCAGTGGTTCTCGCTGGGTGGAAGCTGGATTACGCACCTTTTTCATTTTAACCTTTGTAGCCGTTGGAGCAATGCTTTATTCGGGCGTACAAAAAATACTTAATCGCTAAGCCAATACTATATGCCTAAAAGATCAGCACCCGAAGTCAATGCAGGATCCATGGCAGATATCGCCTTTTTACTGCTCATCTTCTTTTTGGTGACAACAACTATTGAGACGGATAGTGGAATTAACCGAAAGCTGCCTCCTATGGAAGATGTGATCGATCCTCCCATTATCAAGGAGAAAAATATCTTTACGGTAGTGGTCAACAAAAACAATCAACTTCTTGTTGAAGAGGAATTGACGGAACTGAAAGATCTCCGTTCCATGGCCGTTGCCTTTTTAGATAATGGTGGGGGACAAGGAGAAGAAGCTTGTGATTATTGCCAAGGAAAAAGAGATCCCGAGTCTTCGGACAATCCGGAAAAAGCTATTATATCGCTCAAGAATGATCGAGAGACTTCTTACAAGGTGTACATCGCCGTTCAAAACGAGTTGGTAGCAGCTTATAATGAACTAAGAAACCGCGAATACCTTCGCTTAAATCCGATGGATGGGATGGATTTTGTAGCGGCCAATAAAATGTATTCCGATCCACGAACAGATGTGGATACCAAAGCGAAAATGAAGCCCAAGTTAGATGAGGTGAAACAAATGTATCCTCAAAAACTTTCTGAAGCAGAGCCCAGTAAAACGAACTAAACGAATAACTTATGTCTAAGTTTAAAAAGAAAAAAAGCGGAGACTTACCAGCTATTTCTACTGCATCCTTGCCGGATATCGTATTTATGTTGTTATTCTTTTTTATGGTAGCCACAGTGATGCGTGACAGTACCCTGATGGTTGCTAATGTATTGCCGGCTGCCGATCAAGTTCAAAAACTCGACAAGAAAGATCGAGTGATGTATATCTACGCTGGACAGCCTTCCAGTCGTTACCAAGATAAATACGGTTCTGTTGCCCGGATTCAGCTCAACGACAAATTCGCTTCTGTAGCAGAAGTAGCTGCTTTTGTTTTAGCAGAAAGAGCTTCTAAACGGCAAGAGCTTCAAAACGTTCTTACAACTGCTTTGAAAGTGGATGGAGAAACCAAGATGGGACTCGTCACGGATATTAAGCAAGAACTCAGAAAAGTGAACGCCCTCAAGTTGAATTACACCACTCGATTGGGAGACTACACACAAAACATAAACTAAGCATTTGTGTTTAAATTGAATAAAAGTGTCCTTTAGGGCACTTTTTTTTTGATCTTTATAGAAACATTTCGAATGTCCAGATCGATATTACCCTTGTTAGGGGCTGTTTTTTGGGGCTCTTTTATCGCTGCTCAAGAGCCTTTGTTCAGAGAAGACCAATTGTATTTGGGGGCCGGGGTTTTGATTGCAAATGCCAATCAAGCAGCATTTTCACAAACCGATTTTTCAGGCCAGTTGCAGTTGGGATTTATCCGGGATTTTCCTTTGACAAATGACAGTCGTTGGGCGCTGGGGCTCGGATTGGGTTACGATTACCGTTCTTTGGTTTCCAATTTAGAGATCGTCCTTAATCCTAACACAGCCCAACCTGAACGCTTGCAATGGAATCGTTCGAATAATTCGCTCCAAGGTTTTCGACAATCGCGAATCGTCATTCCACTTGAACTCCGTTGGCGAACTGCTACCTTGGAATCCGATGCCTTTTGGCGAGTTCACTCCGGTGTAAAATGCAGCTATATCTATCGGAATCGTTTTCAATCCCTCTCGGCGACGGATTTTGAGTCTTTTGTCGATCCTTGGCAATTTTCGGCTCACCTGGTTGCAGGGTTCAATACTTGGAATTTTTATGTGGAAGTGGATTTGCTGCCCTGGTTAAAACCCGATTTTCCCAATCCTGCCAATAACGATCTCCAACTGCAAACGCTTCAATTAGGCGTGTTATTTTATTTCTTATAGCTCTTTACGGAGTCTGGCGACAGGGAGGTCCATTTGCTCTCGATATTTAGCGACAGTTCTTCGGGCCACAGGGTATCCTTTTTCTTTTAAAAGTTTGGCGAGTGCCTGGTCTGAAAATGGTTTTTGCTTATTTTCTCCTGCGATGATTTGTTCCAATTGCTTTTTAATTTCAATAGGGGAAACCTCTTCACCACTTTGCATACTAAAACCTTCAGAGAAAAAATCTTTCAGTAATTTAATTCCGTATGGGGTATCAATATATTTACTGTTGGCTACTCTTGAAACGGTAGAGATATCCATTTCGATCGTCTCAGCAATATCTTTTAAGATCATTGGTTTTAATTGCTTTTCATCCCCGCTTAAAAAATAATCACGTTGGTGATCAACGATAGCGTTTATGGTTTTAAAGAGTGTCTGATAGCGTTGTTCTAGCGCATCGATAAACCATTTAGCAGCATCCAGTTTTTGTTTAATAAACAGCACTGCTTCTTGCTGACTTTTAGATTTTTTTTTCGATTCTTGATAGCCGGCTAACATGTCTTTATAGCTGTGCGAAAGGTGCAGTTGCGGGGCATTTCTTCGATTGAGTTCAACCTGTACTTTTCCATCCTGAATTTGTAAACTAAAATCAGGAACAATATGGTTGTTTTGAGCACTAGCTGCATGGGCACCCCCGGGTTTTGGGTTGAGCCTGGCAATCTCTTCCAATACTTCTTTCAGTTCTGCTTCGTTGAGGTGAAAACGATCCTGAAGCTTTTGGTAGTGTTTGCGGCTAAACGCTTCAAAGCCCTGATCTACAATTTTAATGGCCTGTTCGACCGTGGGTCGTTCGCCCCTTTTACGTTGAAGTTGCAGCAACAAGCATTCTTGTAAATTCCGGGCACCGGTTCCTGGAGGGTCTAAAGTTTGAACTTTTTTAAGGACGGATAGCAGTTCTTCTCGACTAACGATCAGGTTCTGCGTAAATGCCAAATCATCCATTAAATCCTCGATTTCTCTACGGAGATAGCCACTTTCGTCTATGCTGCCCACAATAAAATTTGCGATCGGTTGTTCCTCTGCCGTTAAGATGAGGTTTTGTAACTGCTGCATCAAATATTGATGATACCCCAGTTGGTTTCCCAGAGGAGTGTCTTTTACGGGATCGTCGGAACTGTAGTTTTGGGCTTGTAGTTTGTAGCTTGGAATATCGTCATCGGAAAGATAGGCACCCAGATCAATGGCATCGGTATCTATATGAAGGTTTTCCTCAGTATCGAGCTCTTCGTTGTCCATGGAATCTAAGGGCTCCAAACCGCTTTCCAAGGCAGGATTTTCTCCTAATTCTGCTTGTACACGCTGCTCCAAATCCAAAGTCGATAGCTGAATCAGCTTCATCAGTTGGATTTGTTGAGGCGACAGTTTTTGCGCCAGTTTGATTTGCAGTTGTTGTCTAAGCATAGCTTAAATTACAAAATTAAACTGTGTAGGAATGTTAGGATAAATTTAAAATGCTGCATTTTGAGGCGTTCGTGGAAAAGGGATTACATCTCGGATGTTCCCCATTCCCGTAGCGAAAAGAACCAACCGTTCAAAGCCGAGCCCAAAACCACTGTGTGGAGCGGAACCAAATTTGCGCAGATCGAGGTACCACCACAATTCTTCCGGATCGACATCCATGACTGCCATACGTTCTTGCAATACCTCAAGGCGTTCTTCTCGTTGAGACCCTCCTACGATTTCTCCAATTCCAGGGAAGAGGATGTCCATCGCACGAACGGTTTTCCCGTCTTCATTCATGCGCATATAAAAGGCCTTGATTTCCGCCGGATAATCGTAAAGAATCACGGGGCATTCAAAGTGTTTTTCAACCAGATAGCGCTCGTGTTCACTTTGTAAATCTGCTCCCCAGCTATCGATGGGGAATTGGAACTTTTTCTTTTTATTTGGT
>JBMYNJ010000099.1:0-3755 GCA_049598145.1 Flavobacteriaceae bacterium
GTCGGCTAAGCGGTAGTTGATCTCACTGGAAACCGTTTGGTTCGTATTGGGAAACTCTATTGTAAAATTAGGGTCATCCGGTTTTAAAAGATTCCCTTGCAACTGAATGCCTACCTGTGTCGGAATTTTTTGACTAAAGTTGGGATTGTCCAGCAGCACTGCCGGATTGGCTCCCCCGGGCACTTCATAGACAGCTTCCAAATTCATCTGGGCCTCCAGAGGATCGCCCTCCCAGACAATCGTTCCTCCGGGTTTCAACGTGAATCTTTTATCGATTAATCCTAAATTTTGAAAGTTATAAACCCCTTCAATAGCAATATAATCGCCCCACATATTGAATTTCCCATTGGTATTGACTTCCATCAATAAGTTGCCAGCACCACGCCCCTTAAGACTACTTCCGGATTCGGGATCCAAGACAATCTCGATCTCCGCAGCCTGATTAATGTCTAAATCGAACTGCATTTCTAATCCGCGCAGTTTTTCCAACAAAACTTCTTCAGTTTCCACCACCTCTTCCAAACGATTTTTATCTACAAAATCGATAAAGGAAACATCGGCTACGGTATAGTCTTTGTCGTATGGGATTACGATAGAGGTTCCCTCTTGGGTTTCTCCCTTGAGTTGTAATTGAGGGGTCTTGGTATAGCCATTTAAAGAGGCTTGTCCTTTAAAATAGCCGGGGCCGTAAAACAGAGCATTGGGCTCATTTTCACGGTTGATGATTAACAATCGATCCGTGCTTATTTCTAAATCCAAAAACCATTTATGAAAATTTTCATGGGTAAAGGCGCCCTTTATAAGTCCAGTGGTTTGAGATAATTCATTCGTTACTTTAACGGATTGGAGCAAGAGGCGCTGATCCACCAAATCGATCCGGGCATCATTGGCAAAACTGTAATCGACATTGGTGTATGGGAGATGCAAGCGGGCATCATTGATCTGCAATTGTCCCAAATGTTCCAGTTCATCTAAACGTCCCCAAATGTTAATCCCCCCAGAAAGATTTCCCGTAATATCGGTCAGTTTATTTTTTCCAAGCGGGGAAATAAAATCGATAGGGAATTGCTCTAATGTCAGGGTAGCCTCTACAGCCGGATCGGTTCGTCCCAACCAATTCGATTCTAAGCGTAAAGGAATCTTATCACCGATCCGGTGCACTACCGCCATCTGATAGGTATCTGTTTCGAGATTCCCCCCGAGCTGAATGATTAAGTTTCCCAAAGGTTCTCGATTAATATTTAATTCTTTTAATTCAAAGGCAGCAGACATCCCCTGTTGATTTTCGGATCGTAGCAGAGTCGCCTCTGCATCTAATTTGCCTTGTACCTTAAAAAACTCGGAATATTTATAGAGCGAACTCAGGTCTACGCGGGTAATATTTGCATTGAAATCAAAATTTTTCGGGTCTAAATAATTTCCTTGGAAGCGAAGATTTTCTTCTTCATGGGCGATTTCTAAATTTTTCAACTCGTATGGTTGGTTATCAGCAGCTAAAGTCAATAGATGATCGTCTCGATTCCGAGGGTTGATTTGCCAAGTCTTGTCCAGATAATTTAAGGAGGAAGGCTTAAGTCCAAAAACCGTGCGATTCAGGGAATCTTGAGTTTGAAAAGCATTGAGGCTCCATTGACTCTTGAAGGGCCCCTGAGTGGCCATCTCTCCTTTAAAATACAGAGTATCCTTGATCTGTTTACTGATAATATCAAATTTGCTTAAGTTGATTTGGTCCGACTGGATGCTATCCGCGTGCATATAGGCGTTATAGAGCACGTTTTTATTTTCGATTTGCAACTCCAAATTGTATGCGCTCATTTGTCCCATAGAGAAGAAAGGGGCCCGCACACGGATACGCGATTGTTCGTCCCGATCACTAATTACACCCTTACAGCTAAAGTTTTGTAGGGCTTCAATATCCGGATACAGGGCTTTGAGTATTTTTTGATTGAGTTGTAGATTAAAACTTAGGTTTCCTTTCGGAGGGGTTACGGCAGGAAAAATAAAGGGGAAGGCTTCATTGGCCGTTTTTTGGAATAAGGCTTGCGTATCGCTCAATCGGAAGGCGCCTTCAACTTTTCCTTTCAAAATATCTTCACTTTGAATATCCAGTTGGGTGCGGTTGCCTAATTGTTGTAATTGTAAAGCCAAAGGTTTAAACACAGCTACCGTATCTCCGGTTTTTACGGAGAGTTGATCCAAGGTGAGTTCACCTTGTAAGTTATCCCAATCGAAGCCTTGCCAACGGGCCTGTAACAATCCGTTAAGTCGAGTGTTTTGCGAACCCAAATGTAGTCCATAAGCCTCAGGGTCGAAACCTAAAAAGAGGAAGGCAACCGATTGTTTTTCTTCCGGATTTTTAAGATTTAAACTCGCCTCTACCTCAGACGAACTGTTGGTCGAACGGTTGTTGAGGCGGAGTTCCAATCGATTTTTTTCGTAACCCCCATCCAAAAAAACATTCCATTGATCGTGCTTCAAGAATTTTTGCGCCTCAAAACCTCCATCAAATTCCCAGACAGGTTGCTGACTTAAAGCTTTTCCCCGGATGTTTAGATCGACATTCAGTTGTTGGGGATAATAATTTTCAGCTGCTGTAAAAGCGATTGAGCCACTCAGTTGCGACTGCATTTGCTCGGCTTTCATCCCCTCTACTAATTGGAAGGTTGTTTTGGAACGAAGGAGTATTTGAGGATTTAAAACAGCAAATTCCAATTGTAAAGAATCGGGCCGAAAAATGCCGGCTCCCCTCAAGCGCAAATTCTCTGGGAGGGCTATGGGAAATTTGGAGGGTAAATATTCGTCACTTAAACTACGGATATAGGCCGAATTGAACTCTAAACTATCGATTTGAAATGCAGCTTGGGCTTGGGCGCTGGTCCACTGCTTTAAATCGATCTGTGCCCCTAGCTGATGATCTTTAGACTGCCAAAGCAAACGATTAATCCCCAAAGAATCCAAGGTACCGCTTCCTTGAAGTTCTACCCGATTGTCGACTTGAGGAAAGTCTTTAGGAAGTTCCGGGAACCAATCGCTAAGTTCTTGAACTTGTCCATTTAACTGAAACTGAATCAAGGGGTCTTTGGCGATTAAACCCGCCACTTGTAAATTTCCCTGTAACGCCACATTCCCGTATTGCAGGGCAAGAGTGTCTAAACGAAAAGTGTTTTTTCCATAGTTCAGTTGAGCGGCCAAGCGTCCTTCTTTTTCTCGGAAAACAAAATCCAAATGGTTTAATTCGGTCTGGAAGACTCCTGCATGCAGATCGATTTTCTGGGCATCGAAACTCAACTGATCAATCTGCTGATGGGTTTTAATTCCCTTCAGGTCGATTAAACTCAGACGAAAGTCGCTTCCGGAAAGTTCGTTTACATGAAGGGCGAGAGGCTGGTCTCTTTGCTCCCGCAATTTAAATTTCTGTAAAAACAAATCCAGGCTATGAAGGGAATCCTCCGGATAATGAATCACTTTTAACCTTCCTTGCGACATCCGCAAATTGGAAAACTCTAAATTGCCATCTAATGCTCTTTGAAAGCTGACGAGGGAGGTTTCTAAAGCATCGATATAAAGGAGGGTGTCTTGTTGATGATCGCGAATCAGAAATTGCTGTAATCGAAGGTTTCCGTTCCATTGGATGGAAGCCCGGTCGATTTTAAATTCAGTAGCCCATTGGTCGTTCAGAGATTGAGTGAAATTTTGGGCAATCTGAGTTTGTACTTTTTCCTGAGAAAGAAAAACAAAGGCCGTCAAACAAAGCA
>JBMYNJ010000100.1:0-3709 GCA_049598145.1 Flavobacteriaceae bacterium
TATAATGTTCAACTCTAGTTTTACTTACATACATTTATATCCTCCTAGTTTCTTTTACTAATTCTTCATTAGTAAATGTTTGTTTTTTCTTTTTTCTTTTCGCAATATCCGAATCAACTTTACTTGAATCAGATACTCAAAGTTGACCAAAAAAGAACAGAATCCCTACAAAAGCATTAAAAAATTACTGTCAACAAATTATCCATAGGCAAACGTCCCCAGCTCAGACTGAATGGTGACTTTTTTCTGTGCTGCACTTTCAACTCGACCTATGATTTGAGCAGGCACATTAAAAGATTCCGAAATAGCTATCAATTCGGCAGCCAACTGTTCGGGTACATAAAACTCCAACCGATGTCCCATATTAAATACCTGATACATCTCGTGTCCTGAAGTCTGTGATTCTTTTTGTATCAGTTGAAACAAAGGAGGAATTGGAAGCAGGTTGTCTTTGATGATATGCAATCCCTCTACAAAATGGAGGATTTTAGTTTGGGCACCTCCACTACAATGCACCATTCCGTGAATGTCTTGACGACCAAGGGTGTCAAAAATTTTCTTGACAATAGGTGCATAGGTTCGTGTAGGAGACAATACCATCTGCCCCACGGTTTGCGTCATTCCTTCGATCCTATCTGTGAGTTTTTTGGAGCCTGAATAAATCAATGACTCTGGTACCGAAGCATCAAAACTCTCTGGATAATTAGCCGCTAGGTATTTCCCAAACACATCGTGACGAGCGGAAGTCAAGCCGTTGCTTCCCATCCCGGCATTGTATGATGTTTCGTAGGTTGCTTGACCATAACTCGCCAAACCAACGATGACATCTCCTGCTTGGATATTGGCATTATCAATGACCTCCGAACGTCGAATTCGAGCTGTTACGGTAGAATCTACAATAATGGTTTGCACTAAATCCCCTACATCGGCGGTTTCTCCACCCGTACTAGTGATCTGGACTCCATGAGTACTAAGCTCTTGAATCAGAGCTTCTGTTCCGTTGATAATAGCTCCTATTACCTCCCCTGGAATTCGATTTTTATTTCTGCCTATGGTAGAAGATAAAAGAATATTTTCTGTAACCCCTACGCAGAGCAAGTCATCCAGATTCATAATAAGAGCGTCTTGTGCAATCCCTTTCCAAACAGACAAATCCCCTGTTTCTTTCCAATAAAGATAGGCCAAAGAGGATTTGGTACCCGCTCCGTCGGCGTGCATCACTAAGGCATGATCGGGACTGCCGGTGAGTTGATCGGGAATAATTTTACAGAATGCCTTTGGATACAAGCCTTTATCAATGTTTTCAATAGCCTTGTGAACATCCTCTTTTTGGGCAGACACCCCTCGTTGGGCATAGCGATCGCTTGGAGTCATAGAGTCACTTTGCTACAAAAATACACTTTCATCGCCACAGTAGCGAAGCCCTTGCCATTACTTTTTAACTATTGCATAAACAATAGTTGACGGTATTTGGCTAATGGCCATATAGAAGCATCTACAATCAATTCCAATTTATCGCATTGATAGCGAATTTCGTGGAAAAACGGAAAAACCTCTTTACAATAAGCTGTCGCTTTTTGGTGAATATCCTCTAATATATTGGCTTTTTTTCGAGCTTCAATCATGGCATTCACACCCGTATTGATTGCTGTAATATGCTGAGAAATGCGTTCGATAATGGCCATTTGTTCTTTGGCGTACTTTGGATAATCCTTGCCAAAAATTTCTTTTAACCCCTTTACATTTTCAATCAACGTATTTTGGTAACGAATCCCTGTTGGAATAATGTGGTTGCGAGAGATATCTCCGAGGGTCCGAGCTTCAATTTGAAGCTTCATCACATACTCTTCCAAATCCACATGATAACGTGCCTCCAACTCTCTTTCACTCAGAATATCAAGGGACTCAAAAAGAGCAATGCTTTTTTTGCTCACAAAGGCAGGGAGTGCTTCTGGTGTGGTTCTGTTGTTACTCAAACCACGTTTTCCCGATAGTTTTTCCCATTGATCGGAATAGCCATCTCCTTCGAACAGAATCGACTTAATCCCTTTAATCCGATCACGTAAGACATTAAAAATTGCATCGTCTTTTTTCATGCCTTTCTTATCAATCAATGCATCCGTTTCTTTTTTGAATTGATTGAGTCGCTCGGCTACCATGGCGTTTAATACAGTCATCGGCTTGGCGCAATTCGCATTGGAGCCTACCGCACGAAACTCAAATTTATTTCCGGTAAAAGCAAAAGGAGAAGTTCTATTGCGGTCTGTATTATCCAATAAAATCTCTGGAATTTTACCCACCACATTTAGCTTTAAGTCCGTTTTCTCCTGTGGAGAAAGTTTTCCTTTAGACACGTTTTCCAGATCGTCGAGCACCTTGGAAAGCTGCTGTCCTATAAAGACGGAAATGATTGCAGGAGGTGCTTCGTTGGCGCCTAATCGGTGGTCATTACCTGCACTGGCAATTGCAGCTCGAAGCAATTCTTCGTGTTCCAGAACCGCCGCTATAGTACTAATAAAAAATGTCAAGAACTGCAAGTTCGACATGGGTGTTTTCCCTGGACTCAAAAGGTTGACCCCGGTATTGGTCGCCAAAGACCAGTTATTGTGTTTGCCCGATCCGTTTATTCCTGCAAAAGGTTTTTCATGGAGCAATACCATAAAATGATGTTTGTCTGCGACTCGATTCATAATATCCATCAATAAGGAATTATGATCTAC
This sequence comes from Flavobacteriaceae bacterium, assembly GCA_049598145.1. Lineage (GTDB taxonomy): Bacteria > Bacteroidota > Bacteroidia > Flavobacteriales > Flavobacteriaceae > WTJH01. Next base: position 2,721 of record JBMYNJ010000100.1, read on the forward strand.
AGCCAAATTCGCTTCTTCATAAATGGGTGCCAATTCAAATTGACTCGGTGCCACCTCATTATGCCGGGTCTTAACAGGAATCCCCAAAAGCCAACATTCGTGTTCTAACTCTTGCATAAACTCCAATACGCGTGTCGGTATGGAACCAAAATAATGGTCGTCCAATTGTTGCCCCTTGGAAGATTCATGCCCCATTAAGGTTCGTCCAGTAAGAATCAAATCCGGACGGGAAGCCGCACGGTCTTTATCAATTAGGAAATATTCTTGTTCCCACCCCAATGTAGCCATTACTCGGGTAGTGTTTTTATCAAAATAACGACACACGCCTGTTGCCGCTTTGTCTAGAGCATGGATGGATTTTAATAAAGGAGTTTTATAATCTAGGGCTTCCCCAGTATAGGAAACAAAAATGGTTGGAATACAGAGAGTACTCCCGTAAACAAAGGCAGGAGATGATGGATCCCAAGCGGTATAGCCACGGGCTTCAAATGTATTTCGGATACCTCCATTGGGAAAACTGGAAGCATCGGGTTCTTGCTGTACTAATTGATCGCCGTCAAATTTAAGGATTGGCTCTCCAGTATCAGCCCGATCGAAAAAGGCATCGTGCTTTTCTGCCGTGGCTCCCGTAAGAGGTTGAAACCAGTGCGTGTAGTGAGTTGCCCCTTTGGACAAAGCCCAATTTTTCATTGCCGCAGCAATCTGATCGGCCAAAACCCGATCGATTTTAGATCCTGAAATTATGGCTTCTGTTATTTTTGAAAAAGCCTCCTTATTTAAGTATTGACGGAGTTCAGATTCATTAAAAACGTTGGTTCCAAATTGTAGCACTGTTTGTTCTTTTTCCATAAAATGATCGTTAAAAGACAGATCCGAGTGCGTCTTCGGTTTTATAAGATTGTTCATTAAGTATAAAATTTAAGGCTGAACAAATATACCTACAACAGCAGCGAATCGTAATTAGCACAAAAGTACTCTGATTGATGAAA
>JBMYNJ010000101.1:0-3684 GCA_049598145.1 Flavobacteriaceae bacterium
TACTAATGAATTGGATTCAAGTGTAACATCAGGAGTGGGGGGCTGTTAAAATAAGGATTTATGCTATTTTTTTTGAATTGAAATATGGGGTGATTACATTAGGGAGGTTTTATTGATATATATAATTATGTATAGAGTTGGAATTATTTTTTTCTGTTTGGGGTGCCTTGTGAGCTGTAAGACTTCCGAACCCGCTGCACCTATTTATCAATCAGAAACCTTTACTTTATTTAAAGATCGAGTTGTTCAGGGAACCAACGAGGCACGAGTAATCAGCCCTACAGCTATGGTTTCCAACTATCAAAGCCCTGCAAGTGAGACCTTTTCACGCCTAATTAAATTTAAGTTTAGCATCAACGAAAAAGACAATGAATTGCCTCCAGGAGCGGATCATTGGGTAGTTATAGGAACTGAGCACCAATCGCCCATCGTTTCATTTGGGGAGACTCCACCCCCCTTCCCAGACCAACCGGAAACCTATTTGCCTACCAATTATGAATATACTTTTCGAGTTGATGTCTCTTCAGTTCTAAAAGAATTTCAAGAGAAAGGCTATTATGAAGCTTTCGACGGCTCTCGGGTAGCTCAAGCCGATTTTAAAGGTTTTTATTTAGCCGGAGGGGCTGAACCACTCACCTGGGACTTTGTGAATTTAGCCAATCGCGGTCTTCAATTGCAGCCTACTGAAGACCCAAATATTTATGCCTTGAAAGTTCTTTTAAACCCGTATCAAGAAATTGAAAATCCTGAACGTCTGTGGGAACTGAAGACCGATATTTCCAATCGTCCCCAATACCGTTCCGATCAGCCCATAGTCGATGCTTTATTCAACTTGTCCACTGAAGAAGCATTTAAAAATATAGAGGCCGATTCCACCCTTCGAACAGGAGCCAAATGGGGCGGTGTCTGGACCCGAGATGTCAGTTACAGTATTCTTTTAGCTTTTGCCCATCACGAACCCGAAGTAGCCAAAATCAGCTTGCGTAAAAAAGTGAATCGAGGCAGAATCGTTCAGGACACTGGTTCGGGAGGGGCCTGGCCCGTTTCTTCCGATCGGACGACATGGGTGTTGGCCGCATGGGAAATCTATAAGGTTACGGGCGATCAAAACTGGCTAGACGAAATATACCCTATCATTAAAAACACCCTGGAGGACGACTATAAAACTGTTTATGATCCACAGACAGGAATGTTTTCAGGAGAGTCTTCTTTTTTAGACTGGCGCGAACAAACCTATCCCAAATGGATGGATAACAAAGATATTTATGTATCTCAAAACTTAGGGACCAACGCCGTGCATTATCAGGCAAATAACATATTGGCTAGCATAGCGGAGCTAAAAGGAGAACCTAACAAGATTTATTTGGATCGAGCCGCAAAAATCAAGAAAGGAATCAACACCTATTTGTGGCAAGAAGATCAGGGATTTTATGCTCAATATTTATACGGGAGGAATCATTTGTTGGCTTCTTCTCGATTTGAAGCCCTTGGAGAAGCCCTTTCTATAATTTTTGATATTGCTGGTCCAGAGCAGGCCACCCAAATCATTGCTCAATCCCCACTAACATCCTTTGGAGTCACTTGTATTTACCCTCAAATCCCGGGGATTCCTCCCTATCACAACAATGGTATTTGGCCTTTTGTCCAATCCTATTGGAATTGGGCCGCAGCCAAAGCCGGAAATGAAGCGGTGTTGAATCATGGCTTAGCCAGTATCTATCGGGCGGCAGCATTATTTTTAACAAATTACGAAAATATGGTTGCCGAAACAGGCGATTTTTTAGGAACGGAAATCAATTCCGACCGGATGTTATGGAGTATGGCCGGGAATTTGGCCATGGTCCATCGAGTTTTCTTAGGAATGGATTTTCAGTTAGAAGGCTTGTCATTTAACCCCACCATCCCGAAGGCTTATACAGGAGAAAAGACCTTGAGTCAATTGAAGTATCGGAATACGACCTTGAATATAAGTGTTCAGGGACACGGCACACAAATTGAATCCGTGCTTATAGATGGGCAACCTGCCGAAAAAGCATTTATCCCAAACAACTGGACGAACACTCACACCATAGTCATCCAAATGGCGAACAACCCTTTTCCCAGTCAAGACATGAATCTGGTCGAAAATCATTTCAGCCCACCTACGGTATTGACCATTCTTGAGGAAGGTCAGTTGCGTTGGAAAAACATTCCGGAAGCAGATCATTATCGCGTCTACCGACAAGGGGTGTTGGCCTTTACAACCACTCAAACCCATATTGATGTTCCTTCCTCAACCTATGATACTTATAGTATTAGTGCTGTGGACACTGAGGGATACGAAGGATTTGTAAGTACACCCCTAGTGATCTCGGAGAAGGTTCACACTCAAGAATTAGAAGATTTTACAAAGGTTTCTGATTTACCTTATACCGGTTTTTCAGGAAAGGGATTTGTTGAAATCAGCCGTTATAATAATCGATCAATCCAGATCCCAATTCAGGCTAATCGGTCGGGGACTTATGCTATCGACTTTCGTTACTCCAACGGGAATGGCCGTTGGAATACAGATAATAAATGTGCCATTCGAAGTCTATATGTCAACAACAAATATTCAGGCGTTTTTGTTTTTCCACAACGCGGGCAAGATGAATGGTCGGAATGGGGGTATTCGAACAGTCGCCTGCTTCGTTTGCAAAAAGGCACAAATCATTTTCAACTCGAATTTGAGGATTGGAACAATAATATGAATGTTCAAGAAAACACCGCGATGTTGGATTTTATTCGGGTTCAATGGATAGGAGAATAATGATTTAAATCAGTTGTACGAATGGAATCGCTTCATATACTCAACGGCGATGCTTTAAAAGACCGTTTTCCCAAGAGTATTTCGGGACAACTGGCTTGTATGCGTGAATGTTTGGTTGAAGGTCCTGTGGATGAAAAGGATCTTTCTCTATTTTTTCAATTAAGGGCCGAATTTATTTCCAGCACTTATTCCGAATGTACTTTGGAGGATTACTTTTCATTTACGGTCGCTGAAATGGAAAAATTAAAGACCATTTCTCCATCAACTGAATTATTTCTTTGGTTTGAAGACGACCTCTTTTGTCAGACCAACTTTTGGTTTTTAGTGACCTATATTCAGCAAGTCGGAGTGAAGAATCCGCTTTTTTTGGTTCGTCCAAAAATACATTCTCCTTGGGGATTTGGGAGCTTATCTGATCAGGATTTAGAATTGGCTTTAGATCAATCTATTCCGATCGATCGTCATCGGCAAGAAATAAGCGGGCTTTGGAGAGCTTACCAAGCGAACGATCTTCACGAACTCCAAACTCTTGCAAAGCAATTGCAGCAGAATTATCCATTTATCTCAGATGCAGTTCATGCGCATTTGGAGCGTATCCCTACCAAAAATTCCTTGGGAAAACCTTCTGAAATTTTAATCGACATAATTCGTGAACTTCAAACAGACGATTTTGGACCGTTATTTCAGGAGTTTTGTCGTCGGGCCCCTATATATGGCTTTGGCGACAGTCAAGTTCAAAGACTTTTGAGCTGTATCCCTAAAGATAGAATTTAACGGGTACAAGCATATACTTCTGCAGAAGCGATAATCGCTTTTGCTTCAGCTCTTTTAACTTAAAAATAAAAACCCCCTCACTGGAGTGAGGGGGTTTAAAAGTTTTATTGGGGTTGAATAAT
>JBMYNJ010000102.1:0-2079 GCA_049598145.1 Flavobacteriaceae bacterium
AGAAGCGCCTTTCCAGGCAACCAACATACGAACGGTTAATACTCTGGGATTGGATTGGGAAGTCAAAGGAGTGTTTTATTGGAAAGAACAACTCCACCGAATCAATTTGGGCTATACCTATCTCAATGATGATTTAAAATCGTTACCCGGAACGGATTCACGTTATCAGATCAACTCGCTGAAACATCACCTTACGTTTAGCTATCAAGCACAATGGACAAAGCTATTGTCTACCGCTGTTAGCTATAAATATGCACAGCGTCAGACTCAAACGCCATACACTGTTGTGGATGTTGGCATGCAGTGGCAGTTGGGGGCTTTTCAATTGGAAGCGGCGTTCAATAATATTTTTAATACTCGGTACACAGAAACAAACTTGGTTCCGATGCCCTTGGGGAATGGACTATTTGGTATTGGCTTCGTTTTCTAAGCGATTGAGACAGTCAAAGATGTGTTCGGTTTCCCATCCTCGGTATTTGAGGGCAGTATATACTTTCTTTTTGCGAAAGGATGGCTGTTTGTCTATATGAGTTTCCCAGAATTTTTGTGCCAGGCTTTCAAGCGTTTCCATGTATTCTGTAGGGTCAATTTCTTTAAGGCCCAATCGGATATTATAGGGAGAAATTTGTTTGCATTTAAGTTCTCGCTCAATGCGTTCCTTACCCCATTTTTTAATACGAAACTTCCCCCGGGCAAAGCTTTGTGCAAAACGACTTTCATTGAGATAGTTTTGGGCAATCAGATGTCCGATGATTTGGTCTCGAGCGGCAGCAATCATTCCATAACTTTTGAGCTTGGTATTGACCTCTTGATGACATCGTTCCTGATAGGCGCAATAGTGCTCTAGTTTTTTTTGAGCTTCAATAATAGTTAAACCTTCCCGTGGCATGGGATAAAAATAAAAAAACCGCCCTACATCTGTAAGGCGGTTTTATTTAATTCCTAAGTCGTTTTCCCGAATTGTTGAGAAAACGAAAATCTAAATACAAGTAAGCATTTCTAGGTACAACACGTACCCATTTTTTGTGTTCTAACCACCATTTGAATCGGATGGATGGAAATCCTTTGGTGAGATAAGCAGCGATAAAAGGGTGCAAATGTAAGTTAATACGTTGTCCTTTGTTCTGCTTATGCTTAACAACTTTGTTAAGCTCTGCGTTGATTTTGTCGATTAGAACAATAGGCGCTTCTACCTCACCGTTGTGGTTTGGATTGCGCTCTTTGGTTTTAATATTCATTTCCGGACGAACCCGCTGTCGGGTAATCTGGATCAGACCAAACTTACTTGGGGGTAATATTTTGTGTTTGGTTCGGTCTTCTTTCATCTCATCGCGGAGGTGTTCAAACAATTTAAGTCTGTTTTCTCCAGAGTTGAGATCAATAAAATCGACTACAATGATTCCGCCCATGTCTCGGAGTCGAAGCTGCCGTGCAATTTCAGAGGCAGCAATCATATTGACTTCCAAAGCGGTGTCTTCTTGTGATCGCGATTTGTTAGATCGGTTTCCACTATTGACATCGATTACATGAAGGGCTTCGGTATGTTCAATAACCAAATAGGCTCCTTTTTGCATGGAAACTGTTTGGCCAAAGGCTGTTTTAATCTGACGGTCCACACCATATTTTTCAAAAATCGGCAGTCGGTCTTTGTACAGCTTGACAATACTCTGTTTCTTGGGGGCAATTGCTGCCAAGTAATCCTTCACTTCTTCATGCAGTTGCGGATCATCGGTATAAATACCTTTGAAGCTATCATCGAAAACATCTCGAAGGATGGAGGAAGATCGGTTGATCTCACTCAATACCTTGGTGGGGTGTTTGTCGATCCGCGGCAGTTGTTGGCATAAATTTCTCCAACGTTTTAAAAGCCTTTGCAAGTCAGCGTCGAGTTCAGCTACTTTTTGCCCTTCGGCTACGGTGCGGATAATGATTCCAAACCCTTTTGGGCGGATGCTTTGCACCAAGCGTTTGAGTCGGCTTTTTTCAGCGCGGTCTTCTATTTTTTGTGAAATAGATACGCGGTCTGAAAAAGGCATCACCACCATAAAACGGCCAGCTAATGATATTTCGGAGCTTAAG
>JBMYNJ010000102.1:2087-3342 GCA_049598145.1 Flavobacteriaceae bacterium
TCTGAAAAAGGCATCACCACCATAAAACGGCCAGCTAATGATATTTCGGAGCTTAAGCGAGGCCCTTTGGTTGAGATTGGTTCTTTCACTACTTGAACCAGAAGGGTTTGCTGGCTTTTGACTGCGGACTCAATATTCCCGTCTTTAGGAATATCTTCTTCGAAGCGGAAATTTTTTAGAAAATAGTCTTTTTGCTTACCTGTACTTATTTGTTTTAAAAATTTCATCATAGAAGGGAATCGTGGGCCGAGATCGTGATAGTGTAGAAAACCATCTTTTTCGTGACCTACGTTGACAAAGGCTGCATTGAGCCCAGCCATAGATTTTCTGGTTTTGGCCACATAAATGTCGCCAACAGAAAATTTATTGTTTTCCACTTCTTTGTTAAGCTCAATTAATTTTCCATCCTTGAGCAAAGCAAAATCAACAGCAGAGGAATTCGATCGGATAATCAGTTCTTTATTCACTCTGAACTAGTTTGTATTGTCCTAAAGGACAATTGATTAAACAATAAATATCAGGATATTACCTGTTGTTTTTTTTCAAAAACAATTTCAATGAACGTGGGAAATTTTTTAAGTGTGCCCTACACACTATTTCTTTTTGTGGCGATTCGCTCTCCTGCGCTTTTTGCGCTTGTGCGTCGCTACCTTGTGTCTTTTTCGTTTTTTACCACTAGGCATAGGTTGCTAAATTAAATTGTACAATAATTTTTTAAGCTACGGGTACTTTGGATTTGACTCCTTGTACAAATACTTTCGCAGGCTTGAAGGCGGGAATATTATGAGCAGGGATTTGAACTGCCACGTTTTTGGAAATATTCCGACCGGTTTTTTCGGCGCGGGTTTTAATAATAAAACTACCAAAGCCTCTTAGGTAAACATTTTCGCCGTTTTCCAAGGAACCTTTGACTTCACTCATAAATTTTTCAACAATCGCTTGCACATCGGCTTTGTCAATTCCCGACTGCTCTGATATGTTGGATACGATATCTGCTTTCGTCATTTTGTATTATTTACAGATTTAGATTATTTAGATTTAAAGGCTCGCAAATATACACATTAAAAAATTATAAACTACTCTGAATTACCAATTTAAAAGGGTTCATTGAGCCACTCCTTTCTGGTATCTTTGCCAAGATGAGTTGGCAAAAACAGCTATTGGATTGGTATGAGGTCTATAAACGAGATTTTCCTTGGCGGAAGACTAAAGACCCCTATCATATATGGTTGTCTGAGGTCATCATGCAGCAAAC
>JBMYNJ010000103.1:0-3329 GCA_049598145.1 Flavobacteriaceae bacterium
CTATCGACCTGACGATCCTTGGGAGGAAAATTTTGAAGAAGTCTTGGATGCATTACAAGCACATGTGAAAGCTGGAAATATCCGTTATGTAGGGCTCTCCAATGAAAACCCTTGGGGGATCATGCGATTTTTACAGGCGTCTAATGCCAATCGCCCTCGAATGATCACGATCCAAAACCCTTATTCTTTACTTAATCGGCAGTTTGAGGGAGGCTCTTCCGAAATTTGTCATCGCGAAAATATGGGATTGCTGGCCTATTCACCACTCGGATTTGGAGTTTTGACAGGGAAATACTTAAACGGGAAACAACCCGAAAAAGCTCGTTTAACTCTTTTTCCACGTTTTGCCCGTTACAGTAGCGAACAAGCCATTCAGGCGACAGAAGCCTATGCTCAAATTGCAGCAGATGCCGGTTTATCTTTAACGCAATTGTCTCTCGCATTTGTAAACGATCGATCTTTTGTAACCTCCAATATCATTGGTGCAACTACACTGGAACAGCTTAAAGAAAATATTGATAGCTATAGTGTTAAGCTCTCAACAGAGGTTTTAAAAGCAATCGAAAAAATTCATAACACAATTCCGGACCCCTCACCCTAAAGAGGGATAGCATCCAGTAATTTTTTTGTGTAGGGGTGCTGAGGATTCTCATAAAGGATGTCTGCTTCCTGGAGTTCTCGCAGGTGACCGTTTTCTAATACCAAAATACGATCCGACATATAGCGCACCACGTGCATGTCGTGAGAAATAAATAGAAAAGAGAGTTGATATTTTTCTTTGAGGTCGTTTAGCAGGTTTAATACCTGTGCTTGAATCGAGACGTCCAAAGCGGCTACTGCTTCATCACAAATTAATAGCCTAGGGTTTCGGGCCAAGGCCCTAGCAATCACGACGCGTTGGCGTTGTCCACCAGAAAGCTGATGAGGCCACCGAGTGAAGTAGTTTTTTTGAAGCCCTACGGCCGAAAGTAACTCCTTTGCTTTTTCATTGAGTTCCTGAAATTTCGATTCAGGATGTTGCAGCTTGAGAACTTCCACTAAGCTACTGCCAATACGTTTTAAAGGGTGAATGGCGGCATTAGGGTCCTGAAAAATGTATTGGATTTCGGTATCTTCTCCTGCATAATGGAAACTCCCTTTACTCAAAGATTCCAACTGAATTAAACAGCGGGCTAAAGTAGTTTTCCCGCTACCCGATTCGCCAACGATCCCCAAGGTTTCTCCGGGATAGAGATTAAAACTTAATGCTTTTAGCGCTTCAAAATGTGTAGCTTTTCGCCAAAAGCCGTTCTTTTTTTGATAGGTTTTGCTTAGGGCATTTACTTGAAGAATAGGATTTTGCTGATAGAGTTTTAAATGGTGTTGTTTTCGCTCTTTTGGGCTTTGAAGTTTGGCAGGCTTCCTATTTTCCAGATAATCTTGAACCGTAGGGAGTCTTTTAAGACGACCCGAAGCTTGCGGACGGGCATGTAAAAGGCCTTTGGTATAGGGATGTTTAGGGTTTTGAAACAATTCATGAGTAGTGTTGTGCTCCACCACTTTACCTCGATAAAGCACCAAAATGCGATCAGCAATATGTCGGACGAGATTGAGATCGTGCGAGATAAACAACAAACTCATTTGATATTTTTTCTGGAGTTGTTTCAGCAGAACTAAAATTTGTTGTTGCACGGTGACATCCAAAGCGGTTGTGGGTTCGTCAGCGATTAGGAGTTGCGGTCGGCAAAGCAATGCCATGGCAATCATTAAGCGTTGTTTTTGCCCGCCGCTGAGTTGGTGCGGGTATGCTTGTAAAATACGATTGGTATCGGTGAGTTGCACTTCTTTTAGAGTGGCGCGGATGTGATCCTCAAAAGAACTTCCCAGTTGGGGCTTATGCTGTTGCAGAACTTCCATGAGTTGCTTGCCACAACGCATAGCAGGGTTTAAGCAAGATTGCGGGTTTTGAAAAATCATTCCCATCTGGTTTCCGCGAATTTTTTGCCAGCCCTTGGCATTGAGATCAGAAAGAGAGTTTCCACCGAATACAAAGCGAGCTGCCGTTTTTTGAATGGATGCAGGCAAAAGCCCCATAAGGCTTAGGGCCGTCAATGATTTTCCACTTCCAGACTCGCCCACTAAAGCAACCACCTCCTGTACTCCAATTTGAAGGTCTAGGCTCGAGATTAATTCTTTATTGGAAGAACTAAGGCATAATCCTTTAACATCGATTAGGAGAGCATTTTTCATCGGAGTTCAATTTGATCTTTAGTTAATAACGGCTCGTTGCGGTAGCGTAAAAATATCTGGGCGATGGTCACCACATCTTTTTCACAGTATTGAACAATTCGATTGATGTTTTTTTCTTCGTAATAGACTTGAGCAACCTTACTCCCGTCGATATCCTCTTTAGGGGAAGGAATCCCAAGGATATGGGCTAATAGTTTTAGAGAAGTATAATTTTTATAATCCCCAAAACGCCAAAGTTGCATGGTGTCTAAGTGAGGGACTTCCCAGGGTTTTTTATTAAAAAGGTTTAAAGCAGATGGAATTTTAATTTGATGAATAATCATTCGTCGAGCGATGTAAGGAAAATCAAATTCTTTTCCATTGTGGGCACATAACAGGTGATGCTTACCGGAAAAATGGCTTTCCAATAAAGATTTGAAATCCTTTAATAGCTGTTGTTCATCTCCGTGGAAGGATTTCACACGGAAGTTTGAGGTTTCCGGGACAAAATATCCGACGGAAATACATACAATTTTTCCAAATTCAGCCCATATTCCAGCTCTTTGATAGAATTCTTCTGGAGGGATTTCGCCCCTTTGATAAGCCGATTTTTGATCCCAAAGACTTTGAGTTTCTGCATCCAATTCACCGTAATCTTCGGTTTGAGGAACGGTTTCGATGTCTAAAAAAAGAATTCTATGGCGCTGGATTCGTTCTAACATTAGCGTTCATTTCCATGGCGGCATCCATATAGACATAAATGTCCTCGGTGTAGGGATTGTCTTCAATTTTTTTCCCTTTGCTATGGCCCAGACGAACTGCGATGAGGTCTAATGCAGGAACAACGATTACATATTGTCCCAAATGTCCACGCATCATATACACTTGCTGGTCTTTGTAGCGTTCTAACCACCAGCCGTAGCCGTATTCAGAATCTTGGTCGAATCGCGGCTGAACGGATCGGGCAACATAAGTAGAGTCCAAAATTTGCGCGCCGTTCCAACGCCCGTGATTTTTTATCAGTTTGCCGTAACGAGCAAAATCGCGTGCATTGGAAGCTAAGCAGCAGTAGGCTTTTTCCATAGCACTTCCGCTACTGTCTAATTGCCAATAGGCCTCTT
>JBMYNJ010000104.1:0-3135 GCA_049598145.1 Flavobacteriaceae bacterium
AGAGCCGATGGAGGGACTCGAACCCACGACCTGCTGATTACAAATCAGCTGCTCTAGCCAGCTGAGCTACATCGGCTTTTAAACGGTTGCAAATTAAATGCTATTTTTAATGCTATCAAAGCAAATAAAAAAAATTCTTGTTAAGCCGAACGCATTTTTTCTTTTTTGCGTTTGAGTAAGCGAACCGCTGTTTCGGAGACACTGTCAACCGCCTCCTCAAAGGTCTTACAAATTTTTCGGACAGAAATATCGTCCCCGGGTATAGATACAAGTATTTCGGCTTCCTTATTGATTCGATCGGAGTGATTTTGCTGCCTCAGCTTGAGATCAATTTCTATAATCCTCGAATAAAACTGGTGTAACTTGTAAGTTTTGCGTTGGGCAAATTCTTGTAAATCTGCGGTAGCGGTAAAGTTCACGGCTTGGAATTTTGTCTTCATAAAAACTTGTTTAGATTATTTTTTGTTCTGTTCCCGCGGATGCGAAGCTGCATAAATCGATTTGATTTTCTGCATACTGCTGTGGGTGTATACCTGAGTGGCGGCTACACTGGAGTGCCCTAAGAGATCTTTAACAGCATTGAGATCTGCTCCCTGATCCAATAAGTGTGTGGCAAAGCTATGGCGAAGCATATGAGGACTCGTCTTTGTTTTTGTAGAGACTCTTTTAAAGTACGAATTCACCAAACGATACACAAAATTTGGGGTCACTTTTTTTCCGTTGGCTCGAACAAATAAAATGGACTCGTCTGCAACTTCGACCAAGGTCTCCCGAGTCTTCAAATACATCTTTAACTGCTCTTGGAGAGTGGGTAACATCGGTATCATTCGTTCTTTACTTCGCTTCCCCAACACTTTAATTTGAGCAGTAGAAAAATCGATGTCTCCAACCTTGATCCCGATCAATTCACCCCGACGCATTCCGGTATAATAGAGTATTTTCAAGATCGTTAAGGCCAAAACGTCTTCGTATTCAGACCCAAAAAAGTCGGCGGTAAACAAGCGTTCTACTTCCTGAACCGAAAAGGGCACGGATACTTTTTTACGACTCTTCAAGGGTTTGTGTTGTTGCAATGGCGATTGATCCAGTTGTTGCGTTTTAATCAGAAAATTGTAATAGGATCGCAAGGCCGATACTTTACGATTCACGCTGCGAGTGCTCAAGCCTTCATCAATCAAAGACACGACCCAGGAGCGGATGATACTGTAAGGAACAGTTGCTAAATCAGAAAGGTTGTGCGTGGTTTCACAATAATTTTGGAAGGTCTCGAGGTCTTTGCGGTACGCTTGAAGAGTCGCTTGGGCATAGTTGCGCTCTAAGGCTAAGTAGGTCAGAAAACGTTCAATAGATTGCATAAAAAAACGCTATCCCTTAAAGATATTACTTTAAAAGATAGCGTCGTTAAATAACCTCAATATTTTTTATTGATTTTCTTGATCGCGCAAGTGTTGGATGTACTGCGCTTTCTGAATCTTGGTTCGGTGGCGGACAGAGGGTTTAATAAACTGCTTGCGAGCACGCAGTTGTCTCATATGTCCGGTTTTATCAAATTTACGCTTAAAACGCTTAAGCGCTCTGTCGATGTTTTCTCCTTCTTTTACAGGTATGATTAGCATAAGTTAGCACCTCCTTTCTTTAGTGGTGGGCAAAAATAGCACCTTTCTGAAAGAATTCCGTTTTTTTTTTGCATTTATTTGGTCAAATTCCGAGCGATCACCAATTTCTGAATTTCACTGGTTCCCTCTCCGATGGTGCACAGCTTGGAATCGCGATAAAATTTTTCTACAGGAAAGTCTTTGATAAATCCATAGCCCCCGTGAATTTGGACGGCTTCATTGGCGGCTTCCACACAAACTTCAGAGGCGTAAAGCTTAGCCATTGCCCCTGCCTGAGTGACCTTCTGACCTTCATTTTTCAGTTGGCCGGCCTTGCGGGTCAGCAATTCCGCTGCTTCAATTTTGGTAGCCATCTCAGCAAGCTTAAAGGAAATCCCTTGAAACTGATTGATGGGTTTTCCGAATTGTTCCCGTTCAGAGGAATATTTGAGTGCCGCGTTAAAAGCTCCTTTGGCCACCCCAAGAGAAAGGGCTGCAATAGAAATTCGCCCACCGTCCAATATTTTCATAGACTGGATAAAGCCTTCCCCTAACTCTCCTAATATGTTTTCTTCAGGAATGCGGCAGTCTTCCATCACAACCTCGGCAGTCTCCGAGGCTCGCATCCCTAACTTATTTTCCTTTTTTCCGAATTTCAATCCGGGCGTACCGCGTTCAATAACAAAGGCCGACATCCCGTGATTGTCCCCTTTTTCCCCGTTGCGAGCAATCACTACCACCAGGTCTGAAGATTGTCCGTGTGTGATAAAGTTTTTAGTTCCGTTTAAGACCCAACTCCCGTTGTCTAAACGTGCCGTGGTATGCATCCCCTTGGCATCAGAGCCGGTGTTGTGTTCTGTAAGCCCCCAAGCACCGATCCATTCTCCACTGGCTAATTTGGGGAGCCAACGTTGTTTTTGAGCTTCCGATCCAAAAAGTAAAATCTGATTGGTGGCCAAAGAATTGTGAGCAGCGATCGATAAACCAATCGAAGGGTCTACCTTAGAAATTTCTTCAATAATGCTGATATATTCGTGATAACCCAAGCCCGAACCTCCAAATTCTTCCGGGATTAAAACTCCCATAAATCCGTATTCCCCGGCTTTGTGAAGAACTTCCTTGGGAAAATGCTGACGCTCGTCCCACTCCATCACATAAGGCTGGATATATTGATAAGCAAAATCTCGGGCGGCTTCTGCCACCAACTTTTGTGTTTCGGTGGGCATGTATGGGGAATCTAGAGTTGAACTTTTCACAATTTTTTATTTCAAATATAGAACTAATCTTTGAAACCGATGGGAGTCAACTCCTTCAAGAATTGTTAAACTATCCCGTGGAAAGTACCCCCAACGGGTACGCCATTCCAAAATTTTCTCGGCTAATTTCCGATCGCAATAAGGGACCCTTTGAAGTTCGTAAAGCCCAATCGTATCCAAATCGATTCGCTGGATATGAGGCGGATTTTTCAACTCAAAACGCTTCAAAATACGGGATACGACTATCGAATCCAGCCCATAAACCTCATAGCATTGATCCGGAA
>JBMYNJ010000105.1:0-1808 GCA_049598145.1 Flavobacteriaceae bacterium
TTTATTTGATTTATAACCATAAATCAGCTTTTCATAAACTGAATTTTTTTGATCCGCTGGACTTTACATCCGGCGGTTTTTTGTTTTTGAGCGATCTTATTTTTCTGTTTTTAGATTGGGATATTCGATTCCCAACTGTTCCAAATAACTATCGTATTTCGTTTCATCATAATAAAATTTTTCCAACTGTGGTCGGAAAGCTCGCATGATGTTTGTGTTGAGTGTTATCGGAGGAGGATCGTTTGGGCGAATCATCGGGCGGTAGGTTGTTTCTTTCTGTTGCACTTCTTTAAAATAGGCTTTGGCTTGAGGAAGCAGACGCTTATCCATTAAGAAATCTAACACGGTCATGGCAACAACTTTGGCTCCTGCCGTAACTCCCTTGTGAGCAATAGGTGTAGCCATGGTAATGGCGTTAGACCAGTGATGTCCTTGCAAGCCAGGAATATTGGAAGGAAAACGCAGCGTAACGGTGGGAACGGTCCAGGATACGTCTCCGATATCGTCCGAACCCCCGCTAACTTTAATTTTGGAGGGCTTTCCCAAACCACTAAGTTCTGTAGCAAGACCATTTTGATTGGTAGATTGGACCTCTTTTTGAACAGCTTTGGCGAGTTGTTGATCGGCTTGCGACCATTTGGGTAAGCCGACTGTCTGAATGTTTTTATCCATACTTTCGGCAATAACTTTGTTGAAATGTCTTGGCCAAGCGGTGCCCACCACTCGTGAGTCAACCTTAGTGTCTGTCATCAAAGCAGCACCCGCTGCAATGTTGTTGGCATCATTATACATCTTCATAATCCCCTCATAGGTTATGTCTCGCAAATAATACCAAATGGAGGCTTTGGAGGGAACAACATTGGGTTGGTCACCAGCATCGGTAAAGATAGAATGCGAGCGTTTGAGGGGGTGTAAATGTTCCCGCTTGTAGTTCCAACCCACATTCATCAATTCAGCAGCGTCTAAAGCACTGCGTCCACGCCAAGGAGATCCAGCAGAATGTGCGGCCTCTCCTTGAAAGGTGTATTCAACAGAGATCAGTCCGGTACCTCGAGCCTCCCCCCAAGAAACGGAAAGGTTACTACTCACATGGGTAAAGATACACATGTCGATATCGTCAAAATATCCATCTCGAACAAACCATGCCTTGGAAGCAACCAGTTCCTCTGCAATGCCTGGCCATAAGACTAGCGTTCCTGGGATATTGTCTTTTTTCATGATTTCCTGCACACTAAGGGCTGCGGTAATATTCAAAGGAATACCTGCATTATGTCCCTCTCCATGTCCGGGAGCTCCTTCCACCATGGGTTTGTGATAGGCTACTCCAGGATATTGTGAGGCTTTGGGGATACAGTCTACATCACTTCCCAGGGCGATGACAGGCCCTCCTTTTCCTTGGGTCCATTGTGCCATCCAAGCCGTTGGAATTCCAGAGAGCCCATAAGTAATTTCAAAACCAGATTTCTCCAAAAGCCCCGTGAGATAGGCCGATGATTCCACTTCGTGAAAACCCAATTCAGCAAAGCTGAAAATCTTATCAACCATGACTTGGCTTTGCTTGTGACGATTGGCAACTTTTTGAATGACTTCTTTCTTTTTCTTTTTCAGAAATGACTTAGTGTACTGCGCATGCATTGGTAAGGCCATTAGAACACTAAGAAAACTACTAAGGAATAGGACTTTTTTAAACCACATAAGATGATATTTAACGGTTAATGAGAGTTTATTCAGGAATGGTCAATACTGGAATTTTCAAGTCTTGATAGGTCTGATTGAAAGTGGCAATTTCGTTTGTAATCAAACCCTGA
>JBMYNJ010000106.1:0-1507 GCA_049598145.1 Flavobacteriaceae bacterium
TATTTCCATTGATCCGAGCTTTCGTAAGTTGAGTAACAGCAGCCGACTTAATATCGAGTACCCAAACTTCTACGCCGTTTTTGTTAGTGTTTGTTAAAGCTATTTTGCTTTGATCCGGAGACCAGCTAAAGTTGGTGAGCTTAGGTTTTTGGGGCAGTCCTTTAACCTGAATTATTTCAGCACCTTTTTTATTTAAATGTTTGATTTTGACATTATTAAAATAAGTTACTCTGCTTCCAATATTAGTATTCGGATCGATTCGTAACCCGGCTAAACGCAATTCTTCTTGGGAGAGTTCTTCTATAGATTTATACGAATCTCTATAGAGCAAGATCATATTTTCCTGTTCCTCATCCATCAAGACATTAGGGGCTCGAGAAACGTCAACAAGTTCTAAGATTTCACGGGGCGGCTTTTGATAAGTCAAATTGCCTTGAGCATAAACACTCATGCTCGATAGAATAAAAAATACATACAATAGGTTTTTCATCACAGTTGATTATTTTTTGGTTGCTAACGGTTTTTATAAGACTCGTTGCAGAAAACCAATCAGGATTTTCCGCTGATTCGAAATATAGCAAATTCCAATAAATTGCCATGTACTGAATTCAGCTTATGGTGGGCAGTAATTTTATTGCCGAGTATGTCCAATTGGAATGAATGGGATTTGAATTTTATCCAGGAAAGGTTTTTTAGCGTAAAACTTTTCTTGGTATAGGGGGTGGAATTGCTCCCCTAATAACCTGCCGCCTGACCGTCTTTCCGGCTTTCGCTTGCCCCATAATAGACTTGGTTGCGCTCATCCCACATGATCGCTTGATAGCCTCCATATCCTCCGATTTTGAATTGGATTTTATGTCCCTTTTTAGCCAATGCACGGATCACTTCATAGTCAATCCCTGTTTCTAAATACAGGATTCCGCCATCTGTCATGACTTGACCTGTGGGTTGCGAAGAGCCACCGTGTTGGATCCGTGGGGCATCGCCCGCTTCTTGCAAATTCATCTTAAAATCAATTAGATTGACCACAATTTGTGCATGTCCCTGGGGTTGCATTGCGCCTCCCATCAGCCCGAAACTGACCCAGGGTTTTCCATCTTTGGTGATAAATGCCGGAATAATGGTATGGAAAGGACGTTTGCCGGGTTGGTAAGCGTTCATATGATTTTCGTCTAAAGAAAATAACTCCCCGCGATCCTGCAATACAAAACCGAGTCCCGGAGGTGTCATGCCAGACCCCATTCCTCTGAAGTTGCTCTGAATCAGCGATACCATATTCCCGTTTTCATCGGCAACCGTTAAATAGATCGTATCTCCATCGCGAAGTTTACTTTCGTCGATGCGCCTGGCAGCCCTATTGGGGTTGATGAGTTTCCGGCGTTCCTCTGCATAGGCTTTGGAGATCAGTTGTTGGACTTGAAGTGAACACAAAATTGAGAGAGTAATCGGACTTGTATGGGAGGCTGAAGACCTCCAAAAAGCCTGGGAAAGCGCCCGACAAGAAGCA
>JBMYNJ010000107.1:0-1011 GCA_049598145.1 Flavobacteriaceae bacterium
CACATTAAATGCTCCCAACGAAATGCCCTGTCCGCCACCCGAAGATTTATAGCGCCCCTTAAGCTCAAATTTGTTGTAACGCTGATAATCTGCGGCATCGGCTTTGGTAATGTCGTACATCTCTTTGTAAACATACTTTTTTTGGTTTTCGTTGTAGCGATTTCTGTCCGAATACTCTTCTTGCGGGTCGTTTGATTTTAGCAACTCAAAAAGGTATTCCCCAAAGGGTTCTACACTGGGGAAAATAATCTGTCCTTGCTCTGGAAATACGGTAATACCACTTATGTAATCGAAAAAACCATCACCCTCTTCTTCTGCATCTTGATATATATTAAGTCTATCTAAACCAAATAAGTTCAACAAGATACGTTCGTCTGTTCCGATTGGCCAAGATGCTTCATCCTCGGGGCGAATAAAGTTTGCTGGTGAAGGGTCGGTATACATGATGTTGAACACAAAATCTTCCTGCTCCAACTGAAACGCACCAATATTATAGATGTTTTTCATCATCAAATCCCAAACGGGTTGCGCCACGTCAAGTACTGAGCTTTTTAGCATTTTCAGTATAAGGTTATTATTGTTTACAACAGCTGCCGTGTTAGTGTTGCTAACCATTGTTGCAGCTACACCATCACCAGCAAATTCGCCCACCTGATAGGTTTGACCATTAACGGTGTATTGAAATGCTACCGCTAAAACCTCATCGTTGTTAAGGGGTTGATTTAAAGATATATACCCCAATTGATCATGCAGCCTGTATTCTGTTTGGTTCAATTTTCTAGCACTTTCTAACACAGCATAGTCTCGTCCTTCGCTTATTTGTGATGATAATGCGCCAAATCCGCTTTGTACAGTAGCTATGTCACGAATAGCACTCGTGAGCAATCCTGTACTTCCAATAGCCAAAGGGTCTAATTTATTTGCGCTATTGGCAGGAAACGCTCCAGGTGCTACGTTGAAAAATCCGGAACTTATATTGTCAAGAATCGTGGCATCGGGGTTTGTTTCCCC
>JBMYNJ010000108.1:0-206 GCA_049598145.1 Flavobacteriaceae bacterium
AAATCCATAGACCTCCCATTACATAGCGTTTCTCATAAATGATATCAAAAAGACCAATTATCAAATAGAGTATAGAATAGAAATACCAAGATCTCCTCAGGTATATCTCTTTTTTCTTTTGAGAAATTTTATCGACATCCACACGTTGTGTATAATAATTCACTCCTAGCACGAAAAGCATAAGAGAACCAAATAAAAAGAGTGTA
>JBMYNJ010000108.1:216-863 GCA_049598145.1 Flavobacteriaceae bacterium
GGACGCGATGACAAGTCATCAACATCCCATAAATTGTTTTAGTCGGGGTGGCATTACTTTTCGGTTAGCTACCTTCCCGATTTCATCGGGACGCGATGACAAGTCATCAACATCCCATAAATTGATTTAGTCGGGGTGGCAGGATTCGAACCTGCGACCTCCTGCTCCCAAAGCAGGCGCGATGACCGGGCTACGCTACACCCCGTAAAACGGACTGCAAATATAGAATATATCATTACCCTGACAAACTTAATTTTTTATCATTTTAAATAATATATTGATAATAACTTTTGATACCTATCTTCTTATGTAAATCGCTTAATCTTGTACATTTGGCTGTAAATATTCGACAATGAGCAATCAACCTGAACACATCAAAACACTTATCATTGGGTCGGGTCCTGCAGGATATACGGCGGCTATTTATGCAGCTCGCGCCGACCTTAAACCTGTAGTTTATACGGGAATGGAGCCTGGTGGTCAATTAACAACCACGACAGAAGTTGATAATTTTCCAGGTTACCCAGAAGGCGTTGATGGTCCTACCATGATGATGCAATTACAACAACAAGCAGAACGCTTTGGCACCGAAGTGCGCATTGGTATGGCAACTGCAGTTAATTTTTCTAAAGAAATAGGTGGGTTGC
>JBMYNJ010000109.1:0-859 GCA_049598145.1 Flavobacteriaceae bacterium
TCGCTTTTTCTGTAGGTTGCAATGGCAGCTTCAATTACCTCGGCTGGGTCAATGAGTTTTACGTTTAGGCTAAATGAAATTCGGGCATGAAACAAATTTGTTTCGTCTTGGTGCATGGCATCTTGATAGGTACCAAAATCTTGCAACAGGTGTTCGCAAAAATAATCGAGTTGTTTGAGCGATTCATTTCTAGAAACAGCAAATAAAAATGAGTTGTTGTCAAATGTGCCAATGGTTTCAATTCCGGCAGCGTTTACTTGCGTATAGATTTCTTTTGCTAGGGTTGCGTTGGGAGTGTAGGGCGGAGGTATACGCCCTCCTTTCCAAGTGTTTCGGTTGAATTTATCGTAGTTCCAGCTTCCCCCTTCGGGTTGCCCGTCAATCATAAGGTATTGGTGTTTTTTGCGCATATAGCGATAAAAAAACTCCATGACTAACGCCTTTTTGCCTTCGTAAAATTCCGCTAATTCAGTCCGAGTAGTCAAAAAATGTTCTGTGTCGTAAACCTTAGATGGAATACTTAGGTTTTTGCATATTTCCTTAAGCTGTTGGTCTAATCGGTATTCATCGGGGAGTTGGTATGCAAATGCGGATGCATCCACAAGTTGCACAACGTTTTCAATATTTTTTTTGAGATCATGGCAGTTTTTGGGATCGTCAATAGTGTAATACAATACTTGGTGTCCGTCTTGCTCCAGTTCTCGAGCAAAAGTGCGCATGGCAGCAAAAAAGGCAACTACTTTTTGGATGTGGTGTTTCACATAGTCCGTCTCTTGACGCATTTCAAACATCACATACAAAACCCTATTATCGAGCTCCGTAAACCAGGAATGGTTTTCGTTAAGTTGGTCGCCAAGAA
>JBMYNJ010000110.1:0-771 GCA_049598145.1 Flavobacteriaceae bacterium
CCTTAAGCCCCCCTTAAGGCTCCCTTCTGTTTCTGTAAGGATACACTTACATAGCTCAGATATTAACAGGATTAGAGCTTAGATAATTGCATACGCCTAACAGACAGACTAAGATTGAACTGATTGAACTCCTAAGAGGCTCTCACAGCTGACTAGAGACACTCTTACGTTTATTTAGATACAACATTAGAGACAAGTATTAACAGGCTTAGAATAAGCCCTAACAGAGTATAAAGACGCTACACTACATACGTGCACATAACTGCCAGTCAAGCGCTCTAGCCAACTGAGCTACATCCCCTAACAGATTATAAAAAGCTAAATCCTCCTAAGCATCTTTTAAATTAGAGACAAATTTAGATACACTTATGGCTAACTTATGGATGCGTTATGGAGAGGGGAAAAAAAGAATTATGGATAGAAGGCTCTGAAAGTCTTAAAGTAAGCCCCTTTTTAAATCCCTTTTTAACTCCCTTTCAGGACACTAATATAGTACATACTATTGACACTATATTGATATACTTATTAGAGAGCTTTTTGTACTCAAGTGAACACTATACATATGTATTGGGAGATAGCGCCTGTACTAAGCTAATAATAGCCTCTAGAATGAAAATAGCCCTCACAGTTAAGCAAAGGCTATAAAAAAAATAAACTCCTAGAGAGTATTTAGTGAGGCTCTCTATCCTCTATATGTTTAATTGCGCCCGTAAAGCTTGTTGATGTTTCTAGTGACTACATCCTTAGCTTTTTGTCCTGTTAGTTTATTGC
>JBMYNJ010000111.1:0-698 GCA_049598145.1 Flavobacteriaceae bacterium
ATCTTTGGTATTAAAAATCTCAAGCGTCGTTTCACGAACAATCTCACCTCTACCCATTAAGGTATTTTGCAACTGCGTACACGCAAATTCATGCATGCCATCAGCAGCAGTAACTGAAACCGTTTGTACTGGATTAAAGTTTTTATATAAAGGATATGCGTTTGTTCCTACTTGCATTTCGGATTTCATTCCCGCAGTTTTTCCATATCCCAATGCGAGACCAACTGTTCCTTTTGCCTGCCCTGGTTGAATAAGTACGGGAGCTTTTACTGTTGTTCCGTTAAGCGTAATTTCAGCAATGCTACCGTCTAATGCTCCATCGGATTGATTGATGTTTTTAAGCCCAAGAGATTCTGCATCTGCTTTGGAAACAGTTAGGTAATTATCCCATGTAACACGTGTGATTGGATCTGGAAATTCTTGTAACCAAGGATTGTTGGCTTGTTGTCCATCGCCTATCCCCGTTTTGGTATAAAGGTGTAATTCCAAACCTGCCTTTGCTTTTGCACGAGCAAGTCTCTGTACAAGTGCATCAACGTTGTCGCTGTAGCGTAAATTATCCGATTTTTTTGTTACAAAATATCCATCGTGTAATGCTTCATTAAAAGATGTCCCTCCCAAGATGTTTGAAGACCAATATGCTTTAATCGCATCATCATATTTTTGTGTGCTTCCAGAAAGGGATAACAACACATCTT
>JBMYNJ010000112.1:0-676 GCA_049598145.1 Flavobacteriaceae bacterium
TCTTGATTTTGGGAAAAGCACTCAGCGGGGGGGTATATCCAGTATCTGCTGTTTTGGCAAACAACGATGTAATGGAAGTAATTCAACCTGGTGAACACGGCAGTACTTTTGGCGGTAATCCTATTGCAGCTGCTGTTGCAATGGCAGCTTTGACTGTTGTTAAAGATGAAAATCTAGCAGAAAATGCACGGAAATTGGGAGATATTTTCCGAGATGCCATGAATGCGTATATAAAAAACAGCGAAGTTATTACCTTAGTTCGCGGTAAAGGGCTGCTTAATGCTATTGTCATTAACGATACACCAGAAAGTGATACTGCATGGAAGATATGCTTGGCACTAAAAGAAAACGGCTTACTTGCAAAACCTACTCATGGCAATATCATTCGTTTTGCCCCTCCTTTAGTTATGAAAGAAGAAGAGTTATTGGAATGTGTAACAATTATTACAACCACGCTCCAAACTTTTGAACCAAAATAATAACTGATGGAGTTGATCTATCTAGACAACGCTGCAACAACTCCTGTTTTTCCAGAAGTGGTTGATACTATGCAAGAAACTTTGAGTGCTTTCTATGGCAATCCTTCCTCAATCCATGCTGCTGGACGTAATGCTAAGGCCAAGCTTGAAGGTGCTCGAAAATATATTGCAAAACAATTTGGTGTTTTACCTCAAGA
>JBMYNJ010000113.1:0-672 GCA_049598145.1 Flavobacteriaceae bacterium
TGTTGCACTACATAGAAAATTGCAGACAATGCAAAGAAGGCGATGTACTACTGCTGGATGTTGGTGCCGAGTACGGCAATTATTCCTCAGATATGACAAGGACTATACCTGTCTCTGGACAATTTACCCCACGCCAACGTACTGTTTATGATGCCGTACTTAAAGTGAAAAATGAAGCCACACAATTGCTGCAACCTGGCGTTTTATGGAAAGAATTCCACAAAGAAGTGGGCAAACTAATGAGTAGCGCACTGGTGGATTTGGGATTGCTAACAAAAAAAGAAGTTGCCGAAAACGCCGAGGCGTATAAAAAATATTTTATGCACGGGACTTCGCATCATTTGGGGCTAGATACTCATGACTACGGATTGCTTGACAAACCCATGCAAGCCAATATGGTATTTACGGTAGAGCCCGGAATTTACATTCCGTATGAAATTGAGGAGTTGATGAACACTTAAAATGCCTTCCAGCCTTGGGCTTTTAGTGGAATAACTTCATTTCCGCGGGTAACCAAGCAAGCCCCGTCTGCTTTTGGAGTCATATGCCCAATAACGCTAAGGTTTGGATTGCCTTTAATCTTGTCGTAGTCTTCTTGTTTTATGGTAAAAAGCAATTCATAATCTTCACCACCACTTAACGCAATAGTCGTGCTATCGATGTTAAATTCCT
>JBMYNJ010000114.1:0-319 GCA_049598145.1 Flavobacteriaceae bacterium
AAAGTTTCCCGTGTCGTGCAAGCCCACAATATCTCCCGGATATGATACGTCTACAATTTCTTTTTTATCAGCAAAAAACGCATTCGGACTGCTGAATTTTAGTTTTTTGTTGTGTCTTACGTGGAGGTAGGGTACGTTTCTCGTAAAGGTTCCCGAAACAATTTTTACAAACGCCAATCGATCGCGGTGTTTGGGGTCCATATTCGCATGGATTTTAAACACAAAACCCGAAAACGCATCCTCTTCTGGCGCGATAGTACGTTCCTCACTTGCTTTGGGTTGGGGTGTAGGTGCGATATCTACAAAACAATCTAACAAT
>JBMYNJ010000114.1:329-656 GCA_049598145.1 Flavobacteriaceae bacterium
TCTTGCACCCCAAAATTATTCAATGCAGAACCAAAAAACACAGGGTGTTGTTCACCACGCAAATACGCCTTGCGGTCGAATGATGGATACACTTCCCGAACGAGTTCCAATTCCTCCTCAAGTGTGGCTTTAGCAATGGCGCCAACAGAAGTTTCCAAAGCGGGGTCGTCAAGCGATTCAATAAGGTTGCTATCCCCAACGGTGGTTTTACTTTCGCCTTCAAACAATCGAACGGTACTGTTCCACAAGTTGTATATCCCTTGAAAATCATAGCCCATGCCAATGGGGAAACTCAATGGAACGGTAGTAAGCCCTAGCTTTTGTTCT
>JBMYNJ010000115.1:0-585 GCA_049598145.1 Flavobacteriaceae bacterium
GTTTAAGCACAAACCCTGAAATTGTTACCAATTCAGTGGTTTCAGAAACAGGGACTAAGCGTTCATCAAATTTTGATCCGAACACATGTACAATGCGTTGTCTTAATGAAGATGGGGGCAACTGAAACACTTCATTGCCGTTGTGAAAAAGTTCAAAATGGATATCGTGATGCACCAATGCCAAGCGATGAAACTCATCTGTAATATGACGAAATTCAACTTGTTGCGACTTTAAAAAGTTTCTACGTGCAGGAATGTTAAAAAACAAGTTTTTTACGGTAACAGAAGTTCCTTGAGCTGCTGTAACACGCTGTTGTTGCATAACTTCTGAACCCTCAATATCGATACGCACACCCAGTTCGTCGTCTTTAGTTTTTGTAATGAGTTGCACTTGTGAAACGGCAGCAATACTCGCCATCGCCTCACCTCGAAACCCTTTGGTGGAGAGGTTGAATAAATCGTCGGCTTTTTGAATTTTGGAAGTGGCATGACGTTCAAAACACATTCGTGCATCATTTTCGCTCATCCCTTTTCCATTATCAACCACTTGAATATGGGCTTTGCCAGCATCTTTTACAATTAGTG
>JBMYNJ010000116.1:0-572 GCA_049598145.1 Flavobacteriaceae bacterium
CCACGCATTTTGGATTTTGTATACCTAATTTATTTTTAACTCGAGAAGCTAAACTAGGTAATAGATCGGTTTGAATTTCTCCATGACGGACATCGCCGAAGTTGTGCGCAAAAATGATGTAATCAATTTCTTCGGCAGATATTTTTGCATTTTTGATGGCTTTTTGTGCCGCGAAAAAGCCCATATCTGAAGTATTAAGGTGGGGCTCTAGGTAACGTCTACTCTCAATCCCTGTAATGGCTTGAAATTTTTCAATGATTTCCTTGTTATCCGCCTCAAAGGCCTTTCCATTTTCATCGATGAATTCGCTTTTTTCGAATTGGTTGTTCGGCTGGATGATCTCGGGAAGGTAATGCCCCGTACCTATAAAACTTATATTCATGAAGTCTGTTTATAGCGGACTAAGTTAAAAAAAAAGGGACGTCTAGTGTGAAATCTAGTTCGTCCCTTTATTTGAGGGTTAAATTCTATTAACTCTGGTAGGCTTCTATGGGTGCGCAACTGCAAATTAGATTGCGGTCTCCAAAGGCCTCATCTGCTCTTCTCACTGAAGGCCAGAATTTACTTTCTTC
>JBMYNJ010000117.1:0-561 GCA_049598145.1 Flavobacteriaceae bacterium
TCGCTCATCAAATCGCGCGTCCACGGGGGGTCGAATGTAAGTTCCAATTCTACTTCTTTAACCTCGTCCAAAGAGCGCACTTTCTCCTTTACTTCTTGTGGAAGACTTTCCGCAACAGGGCAATTGGGTGTGGTAAGCGTCATCAATATTTTTACGTCGTTGTCTTCATTAACAAACACGTCGTAAATGAGCCCCAATTCGTAAATATCTACAGGAATTTCAGGGTCATAAATGGTTTTTAAAACCTTAACGATTTTTTCTCCAAGTGCAGCAGTATCCATCATGATGTGAGTTGCGTTTGGTACGCTATGGCGTACATTTTAAGTTGCTTAATCATAGAAACCAACCCATTTGCACGAGTTGGCGAAAGGTGTTCTTTAAGTCCAATTTCGTCAATAAAAGTCGTATCGGCTGCCAAAATATCTTTGGGATGTTGATTTGAAAACACACGAATGAGAATGGCAATAATGCCTTTAGTAATAATGGCATCGCTATCAGCAGTAAACACAATTTTGTTATCTTCAAGTTCGGCGTGTACCCAAACTTTACTTTGACACCCTT
>JBMYNJ010000118.1:0-538 GCA_049598145.1 Flavobacteriaceae bacterium
GAGGATACTTTCGCGCCACCCAAAATAGCCAACACGGGCTTTTCACCTGTTGACATGACCTTATCAATAGCTTTGATTTCTGCTGCCAATAAGTGACCAAAACATTTTTTTACTGCAAAATACTGTGCCACTACCGTGGTTGAGGCATGGGCGCGGTGCGCCGTTCCAAAGGCGTCGTTTACATATACCGTTCCCAGCTTTGACAATGCTTCTGAGAAGGCTTGATCTCCTTTGGTTTCTTCTTCATGAAAACGCAAATTTTCCAACAACAACACTTCGCCTGGTTGTAATGCTGAGGCTTGAGCCTCGGCTTTTTGACCAACTACTTCATTGCAAAATTGCACCGATTGGCCCAAATGTTTTTCGAGTGTAGGGACAATTTGACCAAGGCTAAGCTTTGGGTCGTTCCCTTTTGGTCGGCCCAAGTGCGACATCAGTACACAGCTCCCCCCAGCTTCTAAAATGTGCTTAATCGTGGGCATGGCAGCGGCTATTCTAGTGGCGTCCGTTACGTTGCCCGTGTCGTCTAAAGGCACAT
>JBMYNJ010000119.1:0-531 GCA_049598145.1 Flavobacteriaceae bacterium
TATTTACACGAACACCCTGACCAACCCAAAACTTTATTTGCAACGCACTATCACGAACTCAATGAAATGACAGAGCAATTTGAACGGATACAGAACTATACGGTTTCTGTTAAAGAGCTCAAAGATGAGGTATTGTTTTTACGCAAATTGGTGCCAGGAGGAAGCGCGCATAGCTTTGGAATTCATGTGGCAAAGATGGCAGGGATGCCTCAGTTTATCTTACAGCAATCAAAACAGCTATTGGAAAAGTTAGAAGCAAGTCGGGGTTCAAAAGCCCCTGAGAATGATGATAGTATGCAGTTGAATTTCTTTCAAATGGATGACCCACTTCTTGAAGAAATTCGAGATCAAATAATGGATTTGGAAATCGACCACTTGACACCGATAGAAGCATTGATGCAACTCAATAGTTTAAGGAAAAAGTTGGGGAAGAAAAAGGACTTGTAGTTTTTGCGAAAATTGCCTTACATTTGCGTTCCAATTGCGAAAGTAGCTCAGGGGTAGAGCATCACCTTGCCAAGGTGAGGGTCG
>JBMYNJ010000120.1:0-524 GCA_049598145.1 Flavobacteriaceae bacterium
TAAAGCCAAAAAGGTTTAGTCCTCACGTCACAACATATTTATGGAATATTTATTTCTGCTTATTGTAATCCTAGTTACAGCATTGTTAGCTTCGCTTTCAGCCAAAAAAAGAGAAAAACAAAGGTTAGAAAGAAATTGGGGATTCCAATGGGGATTCAAATAAAAAAAGCAGTCACAAAAATCATTGTAACTGCTTGATTATCAAGCTCCCCCTCTTGGGCTCGAACCAAGGACCCTCTGATTAACAGTCAGATGCTATTTGCTTTCTACGAAAGCTACTAACCACTGAGAATCAATATGTTACTTATTACTTGAATTTTAATGTTTAAGTAAAGTGCCATATAAATGCCAAAATATAGTCTGTCCTACCCCAATGTTCGTAAACACTCAAACGGAAAATACTTTATAGATTTCTTCCTAAACAACAAGCGTTATAGGTTGTTTAATGGTAAGCGCATAGGTTCATCTCTTGCACCTAACTCATACCCATCAAAGCTAAGACACTCAAAGACCACATTGCTTGC
>JBMYNJ010000121.1:0-522 GCA_049598145.1 Flavobacteriaceae bacterium
TAGCTGACTCATAATCAGTTGGTCCCTGGTTCGAGCCCAGGTGGGACCACCAACACAAACCCTAACTTATTGTAAGCCAATAAGTTAGGGTTATTTTTTTCTTCTATTTGTATGTGGTGGGACAAATGGTGGGTTATGTTTGATGGTTTTAACTACATATTTACAGGGAAGGGATAAAATAGGTTCAAGTCCCTGAGGGACCAGAACCAAGTTCGTTTTAATTGTTCAACTCAGATTTCCTTAAATTTAAATCATCAATTTTGAAGTGATAATTATGAAGAGGATACTTATAATCTTAACAACGATATTTTTTATTGGGTGTTCCAAAGAAGAATCAGATAACTCAAACGATGTTCAAGAACCGGTTTCATTTGAATTAGAAGAAAACATTTTAGGAAAGTGGGATGTTTCAAATAATACAACAAACCCTTTTGAAAGGGAAGAGGTGATTATTCATTCCGTTGTTTTTAATTCTGATAAATCATTTAAGATAAATTATTCAGATGGAACAATTGAAGGAAA
>JBMYNJ010000122.1:0-502 GCA_049598145.1 Flavobacteriaceae bacterium
ATGTAGCTCAGTTGGCTAGAGCGCTTGACTGGCAGTCAAGAGGTCGGCGGTTCGAATCCGCTCTTCTCCACAACTTAACCTTCACATTGTGAGGGTTTTTTGTTTTTTAGCCAACTTCGCTATTAAGCTATACTCACAAATAATTGACACTTAAATATATGACATTTTACCCTGTTCTCGGCAGTTCTAAGTCTTTCTACTCCCTCAGCAGAGGGATTTTATGCCTTGATTATTTTTTTGGTTTCTTGTTTTCCATCTCCCTGTAGTGACACCACGTACAAACCTCTTGGTAATGTGGTCATATCTATAGATGCATAACCAAGCTGCATGTCTAAATTTCCTGATTTAATATGCCTGCCATTTGTGTTGTGTATAGCGTATTGCACTTGCATGTTGGTGGTTATTGGATTAACAAAAAGTTTGTCATACACCGGATTTGGGTAGGCGGCCCAAAAAGTTTCGTTCTTAGCAGTATTGTTACTTTGAGCATAACATGTTGAAT
>JBMYNJ010000123.1:0-500 GCA_049598145.1 Flavobacteriaceae bacterium
AAAAGCCTGATTTACAGCAAATTGCATATTATTCCGCGCCAAAGGCAAAAGCCAAATACGACAGTTTAGACGAAGTAGACCCCGAACTGCTTCAAACTTTTGAGAAGTTGGGTATCTCACTCGAAGAACAAAAACGCCTTGCTGGCGTAGCCGTAGATATTGTAATGGATTCCGTTTCGGTAGCCACCACGTTTAAAGACACCCTCGCAGAAAAAGGGATTATTTTTTGCTCAATCTCTGAAGCTATTCAAGAACACCCCGAGTTGGTGCAAAAATATATCGGCTCTGTTATTCCACGTACCGACAACTATTATGCTGCACTAAACTCTGCCGTGTTTTCGGATGGGTCATTTTGTTACATTCCCAAGGGCGTACACTGCCCCATGGAACTCTCTACCTATTTCCGCATCAATCAGGCGGGAACAGGACAATTTGAACGCACACTAGTTATTGCAGACGAAGGCAGTTATGTGAGCTATTTAGAAGGCTGTACGGCGCCT